>JARRNO010000209.1:0-3632 GCA_037384885.1 Acidobacteriota bacterium | reverse complement strand
AAAGAACTTGATCTCGAGGGCCTCGTGCAGGTCCTCGACGTGTAGATTGCAGCCCCGCCTTTTTGGGGTGGGCGGGGAAATTCCGCGGCCCGGCGAAAGAGCCGCGCCGCGGGCCATTGGGGGGAAGATCGGCTTCGCAGTTTCACGAAGGTACGCCGCAGGCCGCGCCCGTACGGTCCGGCCCGATTCAAGATGGACCGGCGCCCAAGCTCTTTAGCGGTTGCTCGTTGCGGCGCTTCGGCGATTGACGTGGAACTGCCGGGGGGGCCATGTCCATTCTGCTTCCGGTTGCCGGCATCAGCATCAACCTGTTTCTTCTAATCGGGGTCGGCGGGCTCGTCGGGTTTCTGTCGGGCATGTTCGGCGTAGGGGGCGGTTTTCTCCTTACCCCCATCCTCATGATGGTGGGGATCCCGCCCACGGTGGCCGCCGCCTCGGATTCCTGCCAGATCGTCGCAGCGTCTTCTTCGGGCGCCGCCGCCCACTTCCGCCTGGGCAACGTGGATGTCAAGCTCGGCGGCATTCTCCTCGTAGGAGGACTGGTGGGCGCCGCCATCGGCGTGCGGATCATCAAGGTCTTGAGGGCCATGGGGAACGCGGACCTGGTGATTACGTTGACGTACATCGTCGTACTGGGCGGCGTTGGCAGCTACATGTTCTTCGAGAGCCTGCAGGGCTTGAGGCGGGGCACGCTGACGGAAAGGCCGCACCACATCAGAAAAAGCCGGGGCATTCTCGCGAGAATTCCCTTCCAGATGGACTTTCCACGCTCCGGCGTCCGGCACTCCATTTTTATCCCGTTTCTCATTTGCGTCTCCATCGGCATTTTGGCCGCGATCATGGGCGTGGGCGGGGGGTTCATTATGGTGCCCATGATGGTGTATCTCCTGCGGATGCCCATGCATGTGGCCGTGGGGACGGACCTCTTCCAGATCGTCTTCACCTGCGCGGGTGTGACCTTTCTCCAGGCCACCACCAATCACACGGTGGATCTGGTCCTGGCCCTGCTGCTCGCCGTGGGCTCCACCATCGGCGCGCAGGTCGGAGCGAGGGTCGGCCGGCTGCTGCGGGGCGACCAGCTGAAGATCTTGCTGGCGATCATCGTCCTTGTGGTCATGATCAAGATGACGATCGACGTGGTGGTAGAGCCGGCGAGCCTCCTGTCCTATGCGAAGGGGCACTGACATGATGCGGCGGGCGTTTCTTCTGGCGGTGGTTTCAGCGGTGCTGTTGTTCCCGGCGGCGGTCTCCCGGGGGGCGGACTCGGCGAAGCCGGAGACTGGAAGCGAGCTGAAGGTTGATCCGGCGGTGATCAGGATGGGGGCGTTTTTCGACGGTTCGCAGGTCCGTGTGACAGGTCGAGCGCCGTCCGGCTCCGAGGTGATCGTGATTGTTCGCGGCCCGGATGCAAAAGAGGTGCTGAACCGTAAAAAAAGGGTGGGACCGATCTGGGTGAATCAGGGGAAGGTCCGGATTTCAGGAGTTCCGACCCTCTTCCTCTCCTTCAGCCCGCGTCCGGTGGCCCAGATGCTTTCACGCGAAACGATCGACAAGTTTCAGCTCGACGAGCGCTCCATCAAGGTTCAGATGCAGGTGGAACCGAAGGCGATGGACCAGCCGCTGATCCGGGAGCACTTCTTCAAGATGAAATCGCAGCAGAACGCCTACCAGGTCCGCGGGGACATTTCCGGGAAAGCCCTCGTGCCTGGAAGCGACCGTCATTTCGATCTGGCGTTTCACTGGTCGAAGAAGGCGCCCCCCGGCGGCTACAAGGTGTCGGCTTATATCTGCCGCGGGGGAAGCCTTGAGGCTATCTTCTCCGCAGACCTGAAGGTGGAAGAGGTGGGATTTCCCGCCTGGATGACGGCCATGGCGAAAAACCGCGCCTCGCTCTACGGGGCGCTCGCCGTCATCGTGGCGCTCCTGGCGGGGCTGGGGATCGACTTCGCGGCTTCCAGGCTGGGCAGGCGGCGCATCGTTGCCCATTGACGCGAGCATGCGGACCGGCCAATGGCCGGCAGAATGAATAAGGGGATGGATTCGGTGGGAATGCCATGACCATTTTTCTGCCCGTGGCGGGCGTGAGCATCAATGTCTTCCTGTTGATCGGAGTGGGAGCCGTTGTGGGCTTCCTGTCGGGAGTCTTCGGCGTGGGCGGCGGCTTCCTGATGACCCCCATCCTGATCATGCTGGGCATCGAACCCATGGTCGCCGCGGCATCCGATGCGAACCAGATCGTCGCCGCCAGCACCTCCGGGGCCTTTGCGCATTACAAGGAAGGCAACGTGGACGTCAAGATGGGCGGGCTTATGCTTCTGGGCGGCGTTGTCGGGGGGACGCTGGGGACCTTCCTGATCAAGTTCCTGCGCCAGACGGGAAACGTCGACGTGGTGATCCGCATCTGCTACGTGGTGCTTCTGGCCCTGGTGGGAGTCATTATGCTGGCGGAAAGCCTTTCGTCGCGCTCCGCGGCCGCCCGGCGGCTCAACCGGAAAGAATCCTGGCTGGAACGGGTGCGAATTCCCATGCCGCTGCCGACGAGATTCGAGGTGTCGGGGGTCACGGCCTCCGCCGTCAGCCCCGTCATCCTTGGCGTCATCGTCGGCATCCTCGCTGCGCTGATGGGGGTCGGCGGCGGCTTCCTCCTGATCCCTGTCATGACTTACCTGCTCAGGATGCCCATGAAAATCGTAGTGGGAACGAGCCTCTTCCAGATGCTCTTTACCGCAGGGGCCACCACGGTCATGCAGGCCGTGGTGAACCACAATGTGGATATCTTTCTCGCGCTGGCGCTTCTTGTGGGGTCGTCCATCGGCGCCCAGGTCGGGGCGAAGGCGGGCAAACGCCTGAGCGGTACACAGCTCAAGATCTTTCTTGCCCTGATCGTGTTGGCGCTTTCCGTCAAGATGTTTATCAGCCTCCTGGTTCGTCCGGCCCACATTCTCATCCAAATGGGGGGACACTGATGGGCGGCGCTGTTCTCAGGACGGGGGCGATTGCGGCTGTCGTTCTGGCTCTGGTCCTTCCAGTCTGCTCCCAGAATGCGCCGGCGCCGAAGCCCAGGATCGGCGCCCACCTGCCCAAGGACGAAATCCAGATGTCGTCCAGCTATCACGGGATGCGTTTGCTGCTTTACGGCACCGTCAGCCCTGGATGCGAAGTGATCGTCAAGCTTTCGTCCAAGCGCGTGCCCGTGACGTATGCAAGGAAGGGCCGCGTGGGAGGCTTTTGGTTCACGGTGGGCAAGGTCACCTTCCGCAATGTGCCCTGGATGTTCAAGATCCGCTCCACCCGGCCCCTGGACGAGATCCTGCCCCCTGAGGAACAGGTGCGCTACCGGGTGGGGAGACGCGGTCTGGAGGCGTCCATCCGCAGCGCTCCGGGAACACCGCCTGAACTGCTCGATGACATGATCCAGACGCGCATGGAAAACCTGCTTTATAGTTTTCATCAGGGGGGTGTCGCCCGGGTGAAGGGCAACATGTTCGAAGCCAGTTTCTACTGGCCGCCGAGGGCACCGCAGGGCGTCTACCACATTGACTCCATGGCGGTGAAGGACGGCAAGGTCGTGGCGGTGGATTCGGAGCTGATCCACGTGCAGGAGGTGGGTATCGAAGCGTGGGTCAGCGAAC
>JARRNO010000208.1:0-3696 GCA_037384885.1 Acidobacteriota bacterium | reverse complement strand
GGGTTCTCCACAGGATGGGCATACCTTCCGCCCTTCCACCAGCTTGGTCCCACAGTTCGTGCAATATGGCATACCTGTCCTCCGTTGTCTCTTATAGCCGGCTTTGGAAAGCTCGGTGACAAAGCAGCCGGCGGCGCAACTCATGCAGTATACTTCACTAAGGTACCCCCGAATGGTTTTCGCCGCAAGATCCGCCTAAGGGCAGCCGCCCGGCGATGTTACAATTGGGAGGGCTGGACCAGCACCCGGGGGGGCGTTCCGGGAACAACCGTGCGACAGCGGGGAGGAGATTCCGATGGCTGACGACAGAATTTTGGAGTTATACCGACGCGAAGCCGACTCCGGGGAGTATTCCCGCATCAGAGCCCTCTGGAAGGCTCACTCCATTGCGGAAGACGACCGGGATATCCCGGGTCTCATGGCAACGCTAACCGACGACTGCCTTTACGAAATTCCACAGACCGGCGACGCCTGGCACGGTAAGGAGGGGGCGGAACGCTTTTACCGCGATCTTCTCTCCGCCTTCCCGGACGTCCATTTCGACCTCCAGAACATCGTTATCGGCCCCCAGGGGGTGTTCGAGGAAGCCCATGTCACGGGAACACACGCGAGGCAGTGGCTCAATTATGAACCCTCCGGCCGGAAGACCGAATTCTATGTTCTCATTTACTTTCCATGGGATTCCGAGGCCGCCCGGTTTTCCGGGGAGCGCATTTCATTCTGGGGATTCAAACCCGCCGCCAAGGGTTGACCACGGCTTGATGCCGCCGGAGGTGAGTTCCATGACGGCGCCGCGTAAGAAACCTCCCACCGCTGAGCGGCCCGGACGGCCCGGGTGCAAGTTCGGGTTGCGGGCCGTCGCCTTGTTTGAGGGTGCAAAGGGTATCCTGGTTCTTCTGGCGGGATTGGAACTCTTCTCCATCCTACACCAAGACGTTCAGCAGGCCGCAGAGGAGCTTCTCCGGTTCCTGCATTTAAATCCGGCCAACCGCTACCCTCGAATTTTTACGAATCTGCTTGCCGGAACGGACCGAACCGAGCTGTGGCTCCTGAGCGCCGCGGCTCTTGGGTATGCCGCCGTACGTTTTCTGGAGGCGTTCGGTCTCTGGAATGACCGGACATGGGCCGAATGGCTCGCCTTGCTCTCCGCCGCCCTGTATCTCCCCGCCGCTGCCTATGAAATCGCTCTCGGCCTCACTTCCACCAGGCTTCTGCTCCTGGCGGGCGACCTCGGGCTGATCGCCTTCATGGCCTGGCTTCTCACAAGAAAACGTTCGCGGCGCATACTCGAACCGGGGGAGCCATGAACCGCCCGGGTCACAATCCGTCTCCCTGGAAGCGGACCATTCTCCACGCTGACATGGACGCCTTTTACGCCGCCGTCGAGCAGCTTCGTGATCCGGGGCTGCGAGGGCGGCCTGTGATCGTGGGCGGACTGGGCAATCGCGGCGTTGTGTCCACCGCAAGTTACGAAGCCAGGCCCTTCGGCGTCCACAGCGCCATGCCCATGGCTCTCGCCCGGCAAAGATGTCCGCAGGCGGTTTTCCTCAGTCCTGACTTCGCCAGCTACCATGAAATGTCCGGCTGCATCATGTCGGTCTTTTCCAGCTTTTCTCCCCGCGTCGAACCGCTCAGCCTTGACGAAGCCTTTCTGGACATGACGGGGGCCGAATCCCTCTTCGGCCCTCCCCAATCTCTGGGCAGGCGCTTGAAGGAGGCGGTGCTCCAAGCAACCGGGGGCCTTAAGGTGTCTGTGGGCATTTCTACTACCAAGTTCGTGGCCAAGGTGGCCAGCGATTACGACAAGCCCGACGGTCTGACCGTCGTCCCCCCGGAGCGGGTCCACGATTTTCTGCGCCCGCTCGACGTGGGACGGCTGTGGGGCGCCGGTCCAAAGACCCGGGAACGACTCTTGCAGCTGGGGCTGGCAACCATCGGCGATGTGTCGGACGCCCCGGCGGGGTTGCTGATCGCTCATTTCGGCGCCGCCGGGGAAAGGATGCACGAGCTTTCCAGGGGAAGCGACGACCGCGACGTGATCCCCGACCGGGAAGCCAAAAGCATCGGTGCGGAATTCACCCTTGAAAGGGACGTGTCGGGACTGAATCCCCTGCGCTCGCATGTAAGGCGCGCCGCGGACAAAGTCGCCCGCCATCTGCGAAGGGATGGATTTCTGGCGGCGGCGGTGCGAGTCAAGCTGAAAACAGCAGATTTTCAGCTGAGGAGCCGGCAGCGCGCCCTGGATGAAGCCACGGACTCTTCCAGGGAAATCGAGGAGGCCGCTCTGAAGCTCCTCGCTCAGATGGACCTTTCGATTCCCATACGCCTCGTAGGCATCGCCGCTTTCAGATTGGCCGGGAAGGGGGCCGAACCCTTGCAGCCTTCCCTCTTTGGCCAGGAGAGCCGAGAACGGGAGCGGAAGCTCGAAGAAACCATGGATGCGCTCAAGGAGCGTTTCGGCTCGAAGGCCCTTCGCTGGGGAGACGATGAATAGTTAAACTTGGCGGACCGCTTAAGAACTCGCACGGGTTGCACGCGAAAGGCTCGCGGGGAGGTGGCCGGGTTGCCGCCGCCAGCCAAGCCTGCTACGCTTTGACGCTGAAGCCCCGTTTTCGACCAGCCAGAAGAGAGGTTCCATGAAGACCACCTGCACCCTCTGCGGCGGTTCATCACGCCGGACCATTTTCGTGGAATTCCATATCCCCATCTACAAATGTAGAGATTGCGGACACGTCTATTCCTCTCACGAAGTTTCGCAGGACTACGACGGGTATTTCGGGGACGAAGCAGGCGAAGGGGACCACTTCTGGCAGGGGAGTGCCCACGACAGCATGTATGGCGCCTTCGGCAGGCGCTATCTTGAAAACCGGCGCGGCCGCCTGCTGGACGTTGGCGCGGGCCTCGGCTTCTTCGTGCGCTTCGCCTGCCGCTACGAAGGGTGGGAAGTCCACGGCTACGAAATCAGTCCCGCAGGAGTGAAATACGCCCGAGAAGAACTCGGCCTCGACCACGTGCACCAGGGACGGGTCGAGGATTCCGCCTTTCCGGAACGCCACTTCGATGTGATCACGCTTTTCGACGTCATTGAACATCTGCCCGATCCCCGCCCCATGCTGTGCTACCTCAGGTCCGTTCTGAAAGACGACGGCCTTCTCTTCCTGCACACGCCCAATATCCAGGCGCAGCTGCCGAAGGTCCGCATCAAGAAGGCCTTGAAAGGTATGAAGCCCGGCATGCATTTTCTTGAAGCACAAGACCATATGAATATTTACTCGCCGAAAACCCTCCGCAGGATACTGAACGAATGCGGATTCACCCGCGTTGTTTACCGCCACCTGCCTCCCATCCAGGGAGTTGCGGGAAGCGGAAACCCAATCCTCCGCCAGGCGAAGAACCTGTGGTTTAACGGGTCGGTGGCGCTGTCCGCACTGACCTTTGGACGCCTGAACCTTGACAACCTCTTTGCCGAGGCGAGGCCCTGACGCCCGCCCGTGCAGAAAGGAGGCGCCGTGCCGAAGAAAACCCCTCGTTTGCTGATCGCCTTCCTGCTTCTTGTTCTCGTTTCAGCCGCCCTGTCCTGCAGCCGTTTCTTTTCCACGCCCATCAAGCAGATCCTGAACCACCCCAGAAAGTACAACGGCCGCACCGTAACGGTCTCGGGAACGGTGACGGAAAGCGCGAACCTCCTGCTTTTCC
>JARRNO010000207.1:0-3704 GCA_037384885.1 Acidobacteriota bacterium | reverse complement strand
CATCAGGACACTCCAGAGGAAGCTCTACCGCAAGGCCAAGCAAGGACGATTGCGCATGCCTCGCGGTGAAGGACATCGGAAAGCCGTGTGCGGGAAAACCGCACGCACGGGTTGATGAGGGGGGGCTGGAGCCGGGCATGGTGAAGCTAGTGAGGCACTGCCAAACGAAAGGGGCAGCAACCGATAGGCCGAGCCTAAACAACCGCTCCAGATCTCTACTCTACCCAATGCACACGGACTGCTGCGATTCCGCCAGGCGGATCTGGACGCTTTGATGAAGCCTTCTCCCCTTCCCAGGCGGCGGGGGGGCAATCCCGACGGCAGTTCGTCCGGCTCCGCGCGCTGAGCCATGCCGGGGTCGCGGGAAGAAAAGGCCGCCGAACAATTGGCGGCTCAAGTCAATGGGGCCATCCAGGAAGGTTGGCGTCCCCAGGGTGGTGCCTGCGTGGGTGATTCCCAGATGACGAAAGAACCCTATTTGATGCAGGCCGTCGTACGCGGTTGAGAAGGCTAAGCTGAAACCAGGGCAGCGAACGGGAGGGAGAGATGAACGTGAGGTCCGGATTGCTTGCGGGCACCGTGCTGGCGGTGGCCGCCATCTTGCTCGCCATGATCCAGCACACGCCTTTGGCCTTCACGCCTGCCTGGCTGGGGCACTTTCTGGACGGACTCGCCATGGGATGCTCCCTCGCCGTGCTCGTGGGATGGCTCTTCTCCGCCCTCGGCGGCGGGCGCCGAAGCCCCGGCTCGAAGTCCTGACCTGGCTTGATAACGGGCGGCCCATAGCCGTTTCCTCAAAGTGCGGCTCAAAACTCCTCCTCCCTGGTCTAAATTCATATAGGGGGGAAAGGAGGCCGCCATGCGCCTGCACCTTTTCACCTCCTCCGCGCTCAAATCCCGGTGGATCATTCCTGTCCTTCTGCCGGTCTGCCTGCTCGGGTGCGTGCCCAAACGACCGCAACAGTCCATCCTGACTGCCGGACAATTGATCCGGCGGGGACGGGCGGAGGGGCTGGACTTGAAGCTCCCCTTCGCACTCAATGACCGGATCAAGCACGTCGCGGACCGGAAAATAGGTCGGGGCGGAACGCCGCTCGACCGCATGGAGCGGATCAGTGAATTCCTGAACGGGAAGCGCGGGCTGGATTTCACGTACGATCCCACCGCCACGCTTACCGCGTGCCAGACATTCAACAAGCGGAAGGGAAACTGTCTGGCCTACACGAATCTCTTCGTGGGCATCGCCCGGTACCTGAAGGTTCCCGTCTACTTCGTCTATCTGAGCAACGCGGGCAGTTACTATGCGCACGGGCTCTTTTTCGTCTCCTCCCACATGGCCATCGGTTTCGACATGGGAAAGTTGTCGCAGGGAATGCAGACCTATACGGCCGTGCTCGACCTGACGGGGGAGATGATCCATTCGCCCAGCCTGTACCGCTTCGAATCCATTGACGACTCGCAGGCGACGGCCTACTTTTATAACAACGTGGCGGTACAGGAAATGCTTCGCGGCAGGAAGGCGCATGCCGGAAAGCTCCTGAAATTCCTGTTGAAAGAATTCCCCCGCATGCGCGCTCTTTACAACAATCTTGGTGTTCTCGAACTTCGAGAGGGGCGCCCCGGCAAGGCATTAAAGACACTGCAGGCCGGAATGGCGTACTATCCTAACTACCCTCCTTACTACACGAATGCCGTTCAAGCTGCCAGGGAATCGGGCCGCGAGGCCCTGGCGCGAAAACTGGAAGCCAAGGGAAAGCGGGTAGCGTCCCGGAGCCCGTCCTTCCTGTTCGACCGGGGCCTGGTCCATTACCAGCAGGGGGACTACGAGGCGGCGGCGGAAAAATTTCACAGGGCCCTGCGCTACATGCCGAACAGCCCCCTGCTCTATGCCTATTTAGCCAAGGCCTACCTGGCCGAAGGCCGGACGGACGCGGGAGTCAAGGCCTTTGATACCTCACGCCGGCTCTTTCCCAACAACCCTATCTTGAAGAAAATCGAAGCCAGGTTTCCCGTTTTGAAGACCGTGCCGGAAAGGCGCGCCACACATTAACTCCGTAAGGACAGTCCTTCCCCGGCCGGGTTCCCAGGGCCTGTGCTAACATAAAAACTCGTCCAACCATCATTACAGCGAAAGGAGGCTGGGGTCATGGCGGAGACTGGACCTGTAATGCCGGAGTACAAAAACCGGAAGACCGGGCTGATTCTTTGCGGAATTCTGGAAATCATTCTTGGGCTGTTCTGCATTCTTATTCTCTTTTTCTGGTTGATTGGATTCCTGCTGCAATCTCGGTTGGCGGCACAGGGCGCATCCGCGATGAACGGCAGACTTGCCGTCATCGAATTTTTTATGTATGTCCTCATCGCGGTTTTCTTTGTTTGGATGGGGATTGGCAGCATCATGGGCCGGCGGTGGGCCCGGTCCCTGATGTATGTGGTATCTGTCTATTGGCTGGTGATCGGGGTCCTTACCACGGCCTGGATAGTGGTCTTTTTACCCCATGTAATCTCGGCCGTGCAGAAGACTTCGTCCACGATGAGCCCTCAGGAGGCAAGAGGGGTGGTCGCCTTCGCACTCTTTTTCAGTTTCATCATTTGCCTGTTGTTCCTGATCCTTCTTCCGGCGATCCTGTTTCTCTTTTACCGCAGCCGGCACGTGAAGGCGACCTGCGAGCGTCTGGATCCGAAAGAACGATGGACGGACCGGGTTCCGGCGCCCGTCCTCGGCCTGAGCGTGGTGCTGTTCTCCATGAGCTTCTTTGCAATCATGGGTGCGGCAAACCCCTTACTCCCCGCGTTCGGAAAATTGGTCAGAGGCCCCCTGGCCCTCGCTGTTCTTTTCGTCATAGCAGTTTTGTACATTGTGGCTTCCGTCTATACATTCAGGAGACGAAAATGGGCCTGGACCCTTTCGCTCGTCCTTACCATCATCTGGAGCCTCTCGGGCATCGTCAGCTTGTTTACGATGAACGCCGGGAAATGGGCGGCGATGACCAACGCCGGCTCCCCTGAAGCCTCGCGGCTGATCACGGCCATGAATTTCCCCCGCTTGATGCTCCCGCTGGCCATCACGGGATTTTTTATTTGGCTTGCCTTTCTGTTGTATATGTACCGCTACTTCAAGACACCGCCCGGGGATGAGACCGAAGCCCAGGCACCTGGCGATCCTTCCTGAGCGAGTTCGCCGCAGACGTCCTGAGCTGCGCCGGGGCCGCAACTTCGCGCGCCGTTCTCCGTATGAACGGGTTATGGGTATGCCGTTTCCACGGGTCTTGTCTGAAGTCCCATGGCCGTTTATCCTGCTGTTTTGACTGACTCGAACCGGCTGAATTGCAGCGAAGGGGTCCATCGCGTAACCGGTTTGCCGATTGGGGAGGGATCGCTCCTCACCGTTAAAAGGACCCGGTGGGTTGGGCTCCCGAAAAGATCATCGAGATGTTTCAAAAGGACTACCGATGAAGCAATCGCCGCGCCGCGTACTCCTGTCCTTTTTGCTTGTTTTGTCCTGCGCAGCTCTCTATGCGAAGGGAAATGCACCCGTAAAGAATCCGCAAATCGCTATTCACCGGGCGGCGGGTAAGATCGACATCGACGGCAGGCTCGGCGATCCGGGGTGGAAAGGGGCCGCCGAGGTGACGACCTTCTATGAAGTGAGCCCCGGAGACAACGTCAAACCTCCTGTCAAAACCACCGTGTGGGTTACATAC
>JARRNO010000206.1:662-4458 GCA_037384885.1 Acidobacteriota bacterium | reverse complement strand
CCCACCCGGCTCCCCGAGCCCGTCACGAAATTCACGACGCCCTTGGGGATTCCCACGATTTCACAGGCCTTCACGAGGTTGTAGACGGAAAGGGGAGTGAAGGAGGCCGGCTTCATGACCACGGTATCCCCGCAAACCAGCGCCGGCATAAGCTTCCAGCCCGGGATGGCCATGGGGAAGTTCCAGGGCGTGATCAATCCGCAGACGCCGAGCGGCTGCCGCATCGTCATGGCGAACTTGTTGGGCAGTTCGGACGGCATCGTCTGCCCATACATTCTCCGCCCCTCTCCCGCACAGAAAAGAGCCATGTCGATGGCTTCCTGCACGTCGCCCCGCGTTTCGTTTAAGACTTTTCCCATTTCGCGGGTTTCATCCCGGGCCAGTTCTTCTTTGTGCTCCAAGAGATACTGATAGAGCTTCAGAACGAGATCGGCCCGCTTGGGAGCGGGGACGAGACGCCACTTCTTGTATGCTTCCTTGGCGGCCTTGACGGCGTCGTTGACGTCCCGTTCGTCGCTGTCCTGGAACAAACCGATGAGATCGTCCGTATTGGCGGGATTTCTGTTTTCGAAGGTCTTCCCCGTTCGGCTTTCCACCCATTCGCCATTGATATAGTTCTTAAAGATTTTCGGTTCTGCCATTTTTCCCTCCGGGGCATTGTGGCGGATCGAGTTTCGGTTTTTCGAGAACATGTGTCAAATACCGCATTACGCGGCGGTCCCTCAGTCTATCGCTCGTCCGGAAATGCTGTCAAGAAAGGGTGTAAAGGGCATTGCATCGAGGGGGAAATCCTCCGGCCCGAGGTAAAAAAGCGGTGCGATAAGAGTGGATGGCCCGTGAGACTCTTGCATCGCGGCATGGCGGGATATACTAATGCGGGCGTAGAGAGGCGCCCGTCAACAAGGCGGCCAGGCCGGCGTGGGCAGGATGGACTGTTCGCATGAGACAAGAGGGCTGAACCCTATGCGCTCACCATGCCCGCTTTGAAGGCGCCCGCCAGATTGTGCCGAATATGCCGCCAGTGGGGAACCAAGGAACGGTGTTCGCCGGTGACCTGCCCAGCGGGCTATTTCAGCCGGCTTCTTTCAGGCGCTTTCAGGAGAACCCTATGACCCAAGGTTCCGGCACTCAAATGAAGATCATCGCCGATCCGGTGACCCGGTCCGTTTATTCCAGGGCGGCCTGCATCTACAAACGATTTCCCCGGGGAGTATGCTTTCCCGACGGCCCGGAAGACCTTGCATTGCTTTTGCAGGAAGGCCGGGCCGGCGCGGGCGGAGTCACGATAAGAGCCGGGGGTTCCGGATTGGCGGGGCAAAGCGTGGGCGAGGGGATTGTGGCGGATATTTCTTGCCGCATGAATCGCGTTCTATCGGTCGATGCGGCGTCAAACGAAGCCGTTGTGGAGCCCGGTGTTGTCTTGGAGAAGCTCAACGCAGTCTTGCAGCCCAAAGGTCTCTGGTTCTCGCCTGACCCATCCAGCCAGGACTTCTGCTGTCTCGGGGGCATGCTGGCCAACAACAGCAAAGGCGCGAGATCGGTCAAATACGGAAATACGCTGGCCAATGTCAATTGGGTCGAGGTGATGCTGGCCGACGGCACCATTCACCGCCTGGACGGGGAAGCGAAGGCGCCTGAAGCCTACAACCATCCCGCCCTTAGACAGACGGCCGGGCTGATTGCTGCGAACGCCCAGGCGATTGTCTCCGGCTGGCCTGCCGCACGGGCAAACTCCTCCGGCTACAATTTGAAAGGCTGCCTCGGCGAGAACGGAACCGTGAGCCTGCTCCCGCTTTTCATCGGGTCCGAGGGAACCCTTGGGCTCTTTATGAAGGCCGGACTGCATCTGCGAAAACTCCCGGCCCATCGAGTGCTCACGTTGTTCGGCTTCTCGAACCTCGAGAGCGCCGTGCGCGCCGTACCGCAGCTGGGGCCACTCAAGCCTTCCGCTTGCGAGCTTCTCGACCAGACCTTTTTGGAGATCATCCGCCACGGCCTTGGGGACTTTCCTCTCCCCGTCGACGCCGGCGTCAATACGCTTCTTCTTGTTGAGGCGGATGGCGAAACCAGCGACGTGGCCCGCGCTTCCATGGAAGATATGATCAAGGCGGCGGGAAATGAGGGACTCGTTCAGTGCAGACGCTCTTCGAGCCCGTCAGAACACGGCGCCATCTGGGCCTTCAGAAAGGCCGCCAGCCCCCTGCTGAACAAAGGGCGGGGGACGCTCAAGTCCGTTCGTTTCATCGACGACGGATCTGTGCCGACAGGGGCTATTCCCGCCTACGTGGAGGGTGTGACGGAAATTCTTCAAGCCCGGGACATCCAGCCGGTCATTTACGGGCACGCGGGGGACGGGAACTTCCATGTCAACCCCTTTATCGACTTGAAGGATCCCCGGTATTTCAGCCAGGTGCCGCTGATCGCCGCCGAAACGGCGCGCCTGCTTCGTTCGCTGGGCGGGTCCCTTTCGGGCGAACACGGCGACGGCAGGCTGAGGACGCCCTTTCTCAAAATGATATACGGTCCGCTGACCGACCTTTTCCGCCAGGTCAAAGTGGTTCTGGATCCGGAGGAGGTGCTCAATCCAGGCGTCATTGCGCCAAGAGAACCAGAACCCATGACGCGTGGGCTGCGGTTCAGCCCGCGCTATACTCACGCCGAACTGCCTGTGCCTCTATGCCGTTCAAGCACTAAGCTCGAGATCGAGCGCTGCCACGGATGCGGGACTTGCAGAGATTTCTGCCCGACCTCAAGACACGGGGGACATGAACTCTGGTCCAGCCGCGGGAGAAACCATTTTCTGCAGGCGCTCCTTGCCGGTGACCTTGACGCCAATGACGCGCGGCGGGACACCGCCGCCCAACTCTTCGAATCCTGCCTGGGATGTTCGCTCTGCGCCGTCCACTGTCCCACCGGCGTGAACGTGTCCCATCTCGCGGCGTCCGTGCGAGAAGCCTTCCCCGTACGAAGGAGGCGCGTGCACGATATCCTTCTCGGCGAACTGCCTTCCATGGGGTACAAAGTGAGAGGGTCCGTGGGGCTGCTTTTAGCAAGAGCCGGATCCACACGCCCCGCACGGGCTCTTGCCTCCAGCCTCCTTCATCTTTCATTGCCGCAAAAAACGCCCTTTCCTTCCGCACCCGCGTTCGATCCGTCCAAGCTGTACCGCTTCACCGGGGACGGGGCAGGCCGGGTGGCTTATTTTTACGGATGCTTCGGAAACACTTATGATCCCGCGGGAGAAGCCATCCTGGCCGTTTCTGTTCTGACGGCGCTCGGCGTAGAAGTGGTGGTGCCTCCGCAAGGATGCTGCGGCATCAGCAAAATGGCACGCGGCCTGCGTGCTAGGGCCGCGGAAGATGTTCGTTTTACCCGCCGGATGTTCAAGCCGTGGATTCAGCGCGGGTATGCACTGCTTGCGTCTTCTCCCTCATGCCTGCTTGCCTTGGCCGTGGACCATCCCACCTTACTTCCCGGGGAGGGAAGCGAGGTGCTTTCCGCCGCGGCCCAACCCCTGTTCCGCTATCTTAAAAATCTTATGATTCATAAGCGTCCAGATTTGGGAATGGTTCGGAAACGCATAGTCTACCAGACCCCATGCCACGCAAGAGCTACGGGCTCTTACGCAGACGACGCGGCCGTACTTCGCATGATTCCGGGCCTGGAACTCCTGGATGTGACAAGCGAGTGCTGCGGCATGGCCGGGTCCCACGGTCTTGAAACTCCCTGGAGGGACATGACGGAAAGCATGGCCGGGGACCTCAGCGCGCGAATCAGAAGAAGTCAACCGGATATG
>JARRNO010000206.1:0-653 GCA_037384885.1 Acidobacteriota bacterium | reverse complement strand
GTTCCCGGTGATTCACCCCCTCTCGATTCTCGCTGAATCCCTGGGCGGGTTGGAGTCAGGTCTTCCCCCCGAGGACGGATCGCCGCACTGAGAGACGGGTGGAAATACCCGGTCGAGAAAGGATTTGAACTGCTCTTGCGCTTCCCGGGAGCGCAGGAGGCCCCCGAAATTATGATCGCCTCGTGTTTCGACCAATGTTGCGCCAGCACCCGCAGCCTCCTTGAGCCTGATCGCCATCTTAAAGGGTACGATCTCGTCCCCGCGGCTGTGTAGAATTAGGATGGGGCATGAAAGGGACTGCACAGCTTCCAGCGTGTCGTAGCGAAACCGGGCCAAAAAACGCACGGGTAAAAAGCGGTAATGGGCGTGGGCCATATCCGCGATGTTCGTGAAGGTCGATTCCAGCACGACGGCGGCGGGGGAGTCCTCCGCCCCAGCGTGAGCAGTCACGGCGCCTCCCAGCGATTCTCCGTAGTAGATCAGGCGCTTCTTTTCGATCCCTGCCTTTCTTTCCATCCACTGAACGGCTGCTTTCATGTCCAGGTAGGTTCCTTCTTCTGTAGGACGGCCTTCGCTGGCGCCGTAGCCCCGGTAATCGAAAATGAGGACCGAAAGGCCGCAATCATGCAGGTAGCGGACTTTTTCCAGCCAGT
>JARRNO010000205.1:0-3801 GCA_037384885.1 Acidobacteriota bacterium | reverse complement strand
TTGATGGTAATGATGGCCTTGCTTCTGAGGATCCATGCCGCCCACTTGGCCATGATCCGGTTTGGATGGCGAAGGTCTTCCTTCGCGTGCGGCCTGGCGGAAAAGGCCATGAGGGCGAGAGGGTACTTCGAGTGGTTCGTGACGCAAACCAGGTCAAACATCCCCTCCCGCCCGTCCGGATAGGCCAGGTGCAGGGGATGTACCCGACCGTCGGTGATGACCTCTTGGTAATAACAGCAGGGGCCAACAGATTTCTTAAAGAACTGCCAAAATCCTGCGCCGGCCATTCCCGCCAGAACGAGCGCCGAGGCGATGATCACGGCGCGAGAGCGCCAGAATCGCTTCAAGGATCTACTCTTGGGCATGGTAGTGATCCAACGGGATGTCCCGCATGATCCAGATCTTCATGGGATGGCCCGCGTGCACGGTGATCGTGGGCACGGCGTTCAGGAAGGGACTCAGAAGTTGCTGAGCCGTGTGGCTCACGCTCTGCCCGGCCTGAATCCGCATCATATCGTTGCCACCGTAGGCGTAATTCCCCTGGATCTGGGAGGCGTTCCAGCCGGTGAGCACGCCTACGAGCCCGGCGGTGAAGAGAATTCTGGCCGTGTGGCGGTTGACCCTGTCCATCAAGCCGAAGATCCCGTTGGCTTCCAGGGCCTGTTCTTCCGGGCTGAGGCTGATGGTGTGCCCGTCGGGAAACTGAAACACCTTGAAGGTGATGGCCAGCCGGGACGAGGTCTGGTACTTCACCCGGTGAGCGACACCGAGCACGCGAGTGCCCGCGGGCACCAGCAGCTTCCGGGTCAGCGGATCATAGTAAGAGCGGTTCACGAGGGCCATGACGGGGGAGGAAGCGTTGTCCGTGACGAGTTCGTTCTCGAGCGTGGCGTCGATGAAAGTCCCCATCTTGAGGAAGGCCTGTCGGCCTGCTTCTTGTGGCGATGGCTCCGTGGTGACCTTCGAAATGAGCTCACTCTGGCTGCCGAGGTGATTTGCACCTGCGCTCTCGCCTGGCTCTTGTGCATGAGGCGCTGCCTGCCTATTGGCGCCACTGGCGGAAGCCTCCACGTTCTTCTTTCCCGAATTCACGGGTACGGTCATGGAGCGCTGGTCTTGGGTGTAGGCCGGCACGCGAAGTTTGGCCTCGGCGACTTGAATCTGTCCACGTAGCTGAATCAGGGCCAGTCTCTGCTTGAGCGTATCGAGACGCGCTTTGGCGTCTGCCTCGGCCGGCGAGCCTTGGGTGTGCGAATCGACGGAGAAAGCCTGGCCGGACCTGTCCTGTCTCTGGCCAGATTGCGAGCGTTGCTGTGCCGGGCTCACCTGGAACAAACCGTTGGCATCGGCGCCCTGATCGTCCTGCTGCACGTGCGAGATGTCCACGGGAGAGGTCTGCTGCGCATGTTTCCTATGAAAATGCGAGACGATGTTCAGGCCGAAGAGCATGGCCACGAGCGCCCCGCCGACGATCAGAAAAAGGCGCTGCTGGGGCGTCAACCGCGACAGCCAGCCTTTGGCGGGTTCGGTGGGTTGATCCATCCTCTCCAGGCTGGGTTCAGAAGGAAGCGGAGACGCCTGTTCCTCGTGCTCTTCTCTGGGTTGCTCTTTTTCATCCGCCATCAGTGCTTCCTCCGCGAAATCCTGGCCTCGTCGTGGCGCAGCACCAGCACGAATCGCTGGCCGGGTTCGAGAATCTTCTGGACGCGATAGAAATCGCCTCCGGTCACGTTGAAGTTCAGGACTTCCCGGGTCCAGTGCCCCAGGCCGTGATGCGTCTCCAGGTACACCGTCGGCTTTTCATCGCCGGAGACGAAGAAATAGGTGAAGTGGGGGTCGTTGTAAACCTTGCTGATCGTGAAGGTCTTGGCTTGCTCGACCTGGTAGTCCGTGAAGGTCTGCTCGGCGTAGCGCCTCGCCCAGTCGAACTTCGCCTTTGCCAGCGCCTTGGCGAGCCGCTTCTGGTACTTGACCTGCAGCTTGGCCTGGATCTCTTCGGCCTTTTGATCCACCAGGCGGCTGACCTTGACCTGGTATCCTTTCGTGCCATGTACGGCGAACACGTCCGTGTAACGCCCCTTTGCCGAGGACCGGCAGCGGAAGTTGTACATGCGGCCGTTGGCGGTGAGGACGTGGAGATTGGTGGACAATCCCGCGGCCAGAGGTTTGAGCGAGACGTAGTTACCCTGTCCGTCCACCGTCCAGCCCTGAAGATCGCCGCACCAGGCCTTGGTGACGCTGGCCGGGACCTGGATGAGGGTGGCGTGATCGGTACGGCAGGCCAGGTCGTAGACGCGGGGCACGTTGGGATTGTCGATCACGGTCGTGACGCCGGGAGAGGGGTGGTAGACGCCGCTTTCGGTCTTGGCGGCGCGGTGTGACCCGGCCGCCAGAAGCGGCGCGAAGATCAGTGAGAAGGCGAGTGCAGTGGAGAAGGAAAGCATGAGACGTCGCATGAGGACCTCCTAGTGGGTCAGCTTTTGGGTGATGCGCACGCCGGTGACCAGAAGCCCGAAGGGATTCGTGAAAGAGCGCGGAGCATGCTTCAGGGTCAACAGGGCGTACCAGTGGCTTGTGGTGTTGTCCTTGAGGTTCTGAAGACGATAGGTGATCTGCATTTCCATGGGATGCCGGGCGACGAGCTGCACGGCCTCGACGTGGCAGAAAACCAGGCTGCTTTCGGCGACCAGCTTGTGGAATCCCGCGTCCGTCCGGAAATACTGGACCAGCTGCGTGCGGCATTTGCGGCCGGTGACCGCCAGGGCGCGTCCCATGTCCCGGTTGAGGTTGTTGGGATCGAAGGACTGCAGATCCTCGATGTACTGGGCCGAGAAGGCCTTGGCCTCCAGAAGGGAGGCGGGGTGCTTGTCCACGGTGAGATCCACGGGAAGTGCGCTGCCGGCCTTGTCCACGCGGATCACGACCGGCTGCCAGCGCTTCACCTGGGCGTTGATGCCGTGGAGGGTCAGACCGAGGATCACGACCGCGCCAAGCAGGGCCAGATTGGCGGCGGCGCTGACGCGCAGCGCCAAGAGGTTTCCGGCGAAAAAGGCCTTGAGCCTCGGCGGCTGTTTGGGGGAAACAGGGGATCGCTTGCCCATGGAATCTACTCCCTCTTGGGTGGGGTAAGGACGTGTTTGGTGACGCCTCCGGCCGCGCTGCCGAAGGCCCTGCCGACAGCGGCGCCTCCCGGTCCCGCGGCGGCTCCGATCGCCACGCCCCCAAGGGCGGCTCCCGCGCCGAGGCCCGCGCCGGCCAGGCCGGACAGGAAGCCGCTGGAAACGAGGGACGTGGCCGCTCCGCCCACCAGGGCGCGGGCGACGGGGAAGGCGGCGGCGAATCCGATAAAGAGAAAGAAGAGATAGCAGTCGATCAGCAGGGCGCTCTGAAAGTCGCTCCACCGGCTGGTAAAGGTGCCGTTGGCGAAGGCGTCCACCATCCAGACGAAGGCGTTCAAGACGAGCATCCAGACCTTGATGGTGAGGTAGAAGCGCACCCACCGCATCCAAAGATCATGCAGCGGCTCGAAGACGAAGCACGCCAGAAAGATCGGCCCCAAGACGTACAGGAGCATGGTGGAGAAGAAGGCTCCCGCGATATCCACGTTGTACATGGCCCAGGTCAGCAGAAAGAGCAGCAATCCGACCAGGTGGAAGAGGGGACCGGCGGTCATCAGTCCGAGCAGGCTTACTTTGATGGTGGAAATATCGGCGAAGGGCGCGGTGAGGATCTCCACGATGGCCGTGTTCGGATCCACCGCCCCGAACAGCGTTGTGACCTGGCTGAGGGCGTGGTCCACGA
>JARRNO010000204.1:0-3832 GCA_037384885.1 Acidobacteriota bacterium | reverse complement strand
CTATATTATTACTAGATTTGCCAACACGACTCCAAGGGGTTGGAGGGGCAAATTGGTCCGGGTGCACAGCACCTTCCCGGCGGAAACGCGAAAGGATTTCGCGAAGATTGTTCACGCCCTTCTCTTCCGCCCTGTGCCAAACCCTCCGCAAAAGGCCGTCATGCGGTTCACCCTGTGGGGAAGGGGCATTTTTGCTATTGGAGCCCAATGATGCATGCGGCCTTTCGCACGGCAAACAGCTTCCTCCTCTCGCTGCTCATCCAATATCCCCATCGCGACCGCCCGGATTGCGGTAAATTCACATGACCACCCATAGAAGGAATGGGGTGCGAGCAGTGTGCGCCCGTCGCTGGCCGGCCATTTTTCTGTCCGCCGTGATGGCCGGCATTCTGGTCCTGGGGTACGTCTACTATTACCAGGAATCGTCGCGCCTCTACCGGTACGCTCAGGCGACTCTGGATTCCGTTGCCACCCTCAAAGCTCAACAGGTGAAACTATGGCTGGATGAGAGGCGCGGAGACGGCCGGGTCCTACAGCAAAACCCTTTATTCGTTAAGGCGGCCGCCGATCTTGTCCGGCATCCCGAGGGCGGGAAAGAGCTCCGGTGGGCCCTGCGAACCCGCCTGAAAGAAATGCAGCACATGTACCATTACAGGGGGTGTCTGCTGTTGGACAACCATCTTCGCGTGCTTGTTGCAACGGGACAAACCCCAAATGCTGGAGACCCTGCCTTCCGGCAGAATGCGGCTTCTGTCCTCTCCGATGCCAAGATCGTTTTGAGCCCGCTCCGCCTTGAGAGCGGTTCCAGCCCTTTTCTCATGGAGCTCATCGTTCCGCTCTATCTGTTGAACCAGGATCCCCCAACGCCTTTTGGCCTTGTCGTGCTGTCGGTCGATCCGGCGCATTCCCTCTATCCGCAGATGGAGCGATGGCCGCACGTTTTCCCTTCAGCCGAAAGCCTGCTGCTGCATAAGGGGATAAACGGAATCCACTTTCTAGGTCCCCCGAAGTTTCAGCCCAAAGCGGCCGGTACCGGCGCTTTCCGCCCACCCAGGGACGAACTGACGAGAGCGGTTCTCGAAGGGAAATCGCGGATCCTGCAGGAAACAGATTATCGTGGCATGTCCGTACTCGCGGTGATCCACTCCATCCCCGAATCCCCCTGGACCCTGGTCTCAAAAATCGACCGGAACGAAGTCCTTGCCCCTATGCGAAGAACCACCGCCTGGGCCGGTTGGTTCCTTGCCCTCCTGCTGCTCTCGCTCATAGGAACCATGGCGCTCACCTGGCGGAAACGTGAAAGAATCCGTCTCGGCGAAAAGCAACAGGCACTCCGGCTCCTGGGCGAAAGCGAGGAGAGATTCCAGTCGCTTTTTGAAAACACCCTGCTGGGCCTTTACAGAACGACTCCCTCCGGAGAAATCCTTTTGGCCAACCCGGCGCTCTGCAGAATGTTGGGCTATTCCTCGCCGGATGAGCTGCGGGCCATCGACCTCGACAACGGGAGTTTCCACCCCGATTATCCGCGCCAGGCCTTTATGTCTCAGATCGGCAATGAGGGATTCGTCAGGGGGGTGGACGCCAGGTGGCAAAAAAAGGACGGCACGTTCATCTGGGTAAGGGAAAGCGCCAAGGCGATCCGCGACAAAGACGGTTCCATTATTTATTACGAGGGGACGGCGGAAGACATCACCGAATCCAAAGCTGCAGAGGCGGCGCTTCGAGAGTCCGAGGCCCGATACAAGCTTATCGTAGAGACCTCCCCGGACGGCATCGCCATGGCGGACCTCGAAGGCAGAATCACGGCTGTCAATGAGATGGTTCTGAAAATGGGGGGATTCGATCGCATGGACGAGGTCATCGGCCGGCCGTTCATCGATTTCATCGCAGAGCCCGAGCGGGAAAGGGCCGCCGCCGAACTCGTCCGGGTCGCAGCGCAGAATGAAATGCACGGGGTGGAGCACACCCTCCTGCGAAAGGACGGCAGCACCTTCCAGGTGGAATGGAGCGCTTCCATCGTGAAGAATGACGACGGCCGTCCCACCGGCGTGATCGCTAATTTACGCGATATCACGACCCGAAAATCGGCGGAATCACAATTGCGGCTTCTCGGTGAAACCATCGAACAGGCCCATGACGCCATTTTGGTCACGGACACTGCAGGCAGCATTTCCTATGTCAATCCCGCACTCGAAAAGCTAACCGGGTATAGCCGCCTGGAATTGCTGGGCCGGAATCCAAGGCTATTCAGGGGCGGGCAGAAAGAGCCCGGTTTCTACAAGGGCTTGTGGAGTTCCATCACAGCAGGAAACGTGTGGACCGGAACCTTTTCGAACGAGCGCAAGGACGGGACAGCCTACGAAGCCAGGACTACCGTGTCACCCGTTCGCGATGAAAAAGGCGGCATCACCCATTTCGTCTCTGTGATGAGGGACGTCACGCGCGAAAGGGAGCTGGAAGAGCAGCTTCAACAGGCCCAGAAGATGGACGCCGTCGGGCGCCTCGCCAGCGGCATCGCCCACGATTTCAACAACATCCTCGCCGCCATCCTGAGCTATTCAGACCTGGCTCTGGCCCGCAAAAACACCGTGTCCCAGATGAAGGGGTTTGTAATCCAGATCGCTCACTCGGCAGAACGCGCGGCGACGCTGACGCGAAGGCTCCTGGCTTTCAGCAGAAAAATGGAAGAGGACGGCGCTGTCATTCAGCTCAACGACTGCGTCCGCTCCATTTCTTCCATGCTGGAGCGCCTGGTCGGCGAATCCATTTCTGTCACAACCAGGCTGGCGGAGGACTTGTGGGGAGTGAATTGCAACCCCGGTCAAATCGAGCAAATCCTGGTCAACCTGGTGGTCAATTCCCGCGACGCGATCAACGGAAGTGGGGCCGTCGTCATCGAAACACGAAATACCGAACTGGATGCCCCGCTGAACCTGGATGCCCCCGAGGTGGCGCCCGGAAATTACGTCCAACTGTCTGTCGCAGACACGGGAACGGGCATAGCCAAGGACGTGCAGCATAAAATCTTCGAGCCCTTTTTCACGACCAAATCAAAGGCGAAAGGGACGGGGCTGGGCCTCTCCATCGTGTACAGCCAGGTCAGGAGCATGGGGGGCACAGTCCACCTCTATTCCGAACCCGGCCAGGGCGCTACCTTCAAGATTTATCTGCCCGCAGCCGAATTGGAAGCCTTCACCCCTCATGCCACAATGGAGAAGGAGACCTACACCGGAAGCGAGCGCGTCCTGATCGCCGAAGACGACCCGCAGGTGCGCGAAGTCGTGACGACCGTCCTTGAGGGTCTCGGATATTCCGTCTGCGCCTGCGCGGACCTCGCCGACACCGAGCGAACGTTCGAGGAGAATGCCGGCCGCTACGACCTTCTGCTGACCGACATGACCATGCCCGACGGTGACGGACTCACCCTTTACGAGAGGCTCAAAGAGAAAAAGCCGGATCTGCCCGTGCTTTTCATGACGGGGTATTCCGAGGGAGTTCTGAACAAGCTCAACCGGGGCGACCCCGCCGCCAACTATCTCCAAAAGCCTTTCCGCCGCGCCGAGCTGTCCCGGAAAATCCGCGAAGTCCTTGACCCCGGCAAGAAGGTCAAGCCCCAAGTCCCCTGAACGCCCTTTCCCGCGGCGGCCCACATTCAACTCTTTCCCCGCGAAGGATTGCCTGCGCCCACGACTCACTATTCACGATTCACTGCGCGCAACGCGCGCATTGCTCTTCACTTCCTCACTGGCCCCCGCCGGCGTCCTACGGACCGCCAGCGGCCATTGCCGTCCGCCGGCCTGCCCTAGTTTCGTTTCAAGCTGCTGATCTCCTC
>JARRNO010000203.1:0-6385 GCA_037384885.1 Acidobacteriota bacterium | reverse complement strand
ATACTACCAACTGTCAGCTGGCGAGAAAGCCGACAACGCCGTGAAGGTTCAAATAGTTATCCAGAGGTAATTCAATAACACAGAATTGACCCGGGAAACAATCCGGGACGGCTGGCTCTTCACCGGGGATATCGGCTGGATGGACGAAGACGGGTACTTTTACATCACCGACCGCAAGAAAGACATCATCATCACCGGCGGCTTCAACGTCCTTCCAGGAGAAATCGACGAACTCGCCTCCCGGCATCCAAAAATCCTGGAGGCCGTGGCCGTGGGCCTGCCCGATCCCTTCAAAGGCGAGCGGATCAAGCTGTACGCCGTCCCGAGACGGGGGGCGGAAGTCACTTCCGACGAGCTCATTCGTTACCTTCGCGAAAACCTGGCGCCGTACAAAGTGCCCGATGAAATCGAGTTCCGGAGCGACCTGCCGAGAAACATGATCGGCAAGGTACTCCGGCGGGTTCTAAGGGAAGAAGAAAGCAGGACGAAGGAGGCTATGGGCGCCCCTCGAGCGCCGTGAGAGCGGCGCCGAGCGCCCCTGTGAATTCCGGCGACTCGGGCACCAGGGCCTTGCAGTCAAAAGCGTCGGAAAGCATGTTCACGACGGCGTCGTTTCTCGCCACACCTCCCGACAGCATGAGCGGCGGCCTGAACCCCACCGCCCGGATCATGCCGGACAGCCGCTGGACGAGCGACCGGTGCAGTCCCTTCAGAATGGCTCCGAGATCGGTGCCCTGAGCGATCAGCGAGACGATCTCGGATTCTGCAAAGACCGTGCAGGTGCTTGAAATAGGGGTTTCTCCGGAGGACTGGAGCGCCGCCGGCCCGATTTCGTCTACTCGCAGATTCAGCCGCGATGCGGTGTATTCCAGAAACCGCCCGGTCCCCGCGGCGCACTTGTCGTTCATCAGAAAATCCAGAACGTTCCCGCCGGGGCCGACAGAGACGGCCTTGCTGTCCTGGCCGCCCACGTCGAGGAGCGTACCTTCGCGCTCAAACAGCTGGAAGATTCCTCGGGCGTGGCACGTGATTTCGGTGACCCGCCGCGCCGGCCCCGGGACCAGGCCCCGGCCGTATCCTGTGACAACGAGTGGAAGCGGACCGCCGTCGCGGCGTTCCTGGATGGATTCCAGGATCCTCCCAAGCTGCTTCTGAAGCGCGGGTTCCGTGGGCTCGAGGGATTGCCGCACCGCATTCCCGTCCGTATCCAGTCCGACGAGCTTCACGGCAGTGGACCCCACATCCAGGCCGTAAGCGGCGGGTGCTGTTTCACTCATCTTGCGACGACCTCCATGAAGGCTTCGAGGCGGTTGATATTCTGCGAACGGCTCCAGGAGCGGGGATCGTTGTGGTCGGCTTCGAGCAGCAGCGCGGGGATTCCGTCTTGCCGGACTACGCTGTCACGCTGTCCCATCTGACCGATGGAGTAAGGCTTGCAGGACCGGTCCGAGTGGAAAACCACGCCATCCGCGTCAAATTCCTTCACGAGAGCGCGAATCGTGTCCAGCTTGCTGCCCGTTCCCCGGTTCAGCAAGACGTGGAGGTAGGTGTCCGCCATGGCTTCGAAAGGCTGCGACTCCTGCAAGAGGGGGGCGAGCTCGCCCCAGGCTTTTGTATAGGTGGCGGCTACGACGGCCGCGCCTTTCTCCGCGAAAAATTCCGACAGGAAACGAAGCTGGTGCCAGACGGGCAGGTTGTCCCAGACAAGCCTGGCTCTTTCCCGTTGAACGGCCCCGATGCCGAGCCGGGCCCTCTCTTCCAGTTCCCTGAGCATGGCGGCGTAAAAATCAACGGTTCGGGAGTCCCCCCTCATCTCCACGATGGGCGCCATATGGATAAATTGGTCGAAGGCGGTGAGCGGCGCCGGCTTCCGGCGCCCCATTTCGGTGATCCGGTTCCAAAGCTCAGCGGCGTCCCGGCTGTATTTCACGGTTCGCTTCAAGCGGTCCTGATTCAAGGAACGGCCGGCGATTCTTTCCAGCGGCTCCACCATCGCCTCGATCTGGGCCAGAACGTAAGCTTTGGCGTGGGGCGGCGCTTCGGCGTACAGAAAAGGGGTATCGACCACAAGAAGGGGCGCGTTGAAATGATCCGAAAGGACGCGGTACCACGCCAGCACCGTCTGGCAGATGTTGGTGCAGCACACAAGGACGTCTGGGCGCGGGAGTCTCCCTACGGGAGTCCGGCCGGACAAGAGACTGCCCAGATCCGTTCGCGCGTAGGAGCAGATGTCGGATGAATATCCGGCGGCTTCCGATTCGCGGCACAACGCTTCCGCCGCCCTCCTCGCCCCGCAAAGCGCGCCGTGGTTTTCCGGGTAGAGAACGAAAAAACCAAGAGCTTTCAACAGTTCCACGGGAGCACCCGAGGTGACCCATGCGGTCTTGCCGTAGTGGCGCACATAACGCCCGTCGAGGTAGTGGCGGGTCACAAGCCTCTTGGTCGCCGCGGCGCACTTCAGGGGCGGGCCCATATCACCTCTCCGGGAGGGCCCCCGCCGGCGTGACGCCGCCCGGGCGAGGAGGGGGGCCTGGATCCCGTGGTACCAGAACCTGGGAGAGATGGGGATGAAGGGGGGCTTCAATTACGGTGGAGGCCAGGCCGGCCCCATCCAGTCCCTTTCTCAGCAAGGGAAGATCGAAAAGTTCAGGCTCGCAGAACTTGACGGGATAGAAGAGGACGCCCCGTGCCCCTGACTTATCGGCATTCGCGCGGAGGTAACGAACCCTGTCCCGTATGGCGCTTCCCCGGGTGAAGTCGGGCGGCGCTCCCAGGAGGCTTTCCGCCATTCTACGGAACGGGTCGCCGGACTTCCCCCCCGGATAGAGGCGGCGCGAGGCGCAGGCCAGATCACACGCGGCGGCGAAAGCCCCGAATCCTGCGAGGGCGTCGAAAATCTCCATGGGCTCCGGTACGATTCCCGAAAGCAGGATGGGGAGCCTTTCAGGCGCTCCGAGGCTTGTTCTCCCGGCCAGAACGCCATTGGCGCTGGAAATGAAGTCTTCCGCAGGAAGATACTCCCTCGACCGGACAACGCGGTAGAAGGTATGGTCCGGCAGGGGGAGCCGCGGCCTGGCGCCCAGGAGTTCTGACAGCAGCGAGTCCGCTTCTTCTTCTAGCATCACACACTCGATGAGTTCCTCCTCCCGAGGAGATCTTCCGGAAATCCGGCTCAGGGCAGCTGAAAGCGATCGAATTTCCGCGGCGAGGTAATCCACACTCGCATCCCCCGCGCCCCTTGGCAGATAGAAATTCAGAGTGGGCCGATCCAGATGCGCCTGGTCCAGGAGCAGGCTCCCCAACCCCTGCAGCGAATCGCAGGTATGCGGGACCAGAACCATGTCCACGCGCCGCGCCCCCTCGCGGAGAAGAAAATCCAGGGCGTTCCTGGCGAGGGGGCAGATATAGCTTTGCAGACGGCTGTCGGCCAGGGGAGTGAAGGCCTGCGCCGGCCCCCAGATTTCGACGGGAAGAATCCGGTGGGCGCGAAGAAGCGCGCGCGGGTAATGGATCGGAAGCACAGCCGCAATGCGTCCACCCTGTTCTCTGAATCGCTCCATGGTTTGCTGGCGGCCCGGAATGGGCGCGGCTCTTGAATTGTCCCGGACTTTGGCCGTTCCAACCATGTACGATCCCCAAGAGAAAACGGCCCCTGAACCCCCGCGGCGGGCCGGAATGCCTTGATTGAATGATAGTGCGGGAAGCGCGGTGCACCGCTTCAGGGGCACCGCGTCATTTCCCGAAAAGGGCCATTTCACCCCAAACCGGGGAATTTGCCCCCGATTGGTGGGATTGGATGGTCAACGCCGCTAAATTATCTAGTTAAGGCCGTACTGCCGATTTGATCATGTGGAGAGGGACTATGATTTCCGTAACATGCCAATACGCTTTGAGAGCCTTAATCAAGCTGGCTGAGCGGGGACCGGGAGAATCCGCTCTCGGCGCGGAACTTGCCGAAGCTGCAGGTGTTCCAAGGAACTACCTCAGCAAAATCCTCCATGCCCTCAAGCGCGTCGGAATCATCAGCACCGCCCGCGGAACGGGTGGAGGATACTGGTTGACGCGAAAGCCGGAAGACATCAGGCTTATCGAGGTTGTGACCGTCTTCGACGGCCCACAATCCGCCACGGGGTGCCTGCTGGAGAGCACTGGAAAGGACTGCAGCGACGAATCTCCCTGCTCCGCCCATGCCGAATGGAAAGCGGTGCGAGAGCGATATTACCATTTCCTTGTCGGCACATCCCTGGCGGCGATTACGCACAAGGCCGCCGGGAAGCCCCCGTCCAACCAGGCCCACGTCTACGCTTGAAAAATTCGGGACGGCGCCGCCGGAACACGCGTCCGCCCGCATCCAGGGCTTGAAAGTTGTCAGGGCGGCGGCTGTCTTCCTGGGGCGGCCGCCTTCAAGGCCCTTGACCGCCGCATTCCTGTTCACTATTCTGGCCCCTGACTCACTGATCAGGAGACGCTATGAAGCGAATCGCCGTGGTCCCCGGAGACGGGATTGGTCCTGAAGTGACCCGGGAGTCCGTAAAAGTCCTGGAAGTGCTGTCCGGTCAGGGCCTTCCTCTCGCCTGGGAGGAATTCGACTTCAACGCGGATCGCTACCTTGAGACCGGTTCGGCTCTGCCCCCCGGCGGTCTCGAGTTCCTGGCCGAGTTCGATGCCGTCCTCGTGGGGGCCTTCGGCGATCCCCGCATTCCGGACATGGCTCACGGCCGCCAGGTCCTGCTTGGTTTGCGCACCGGATGGGACCTTTATGTCAACCTGAGGCCCGCCCTCTTGCTGAACCCGAAACTCTCTCCCCTCGCGCACACGGAAAACGCCGCCGTGGATCTTTTGATTTTCCGGGAAAATACGGCCGGACCTTATGCCAACGCAGGCGGCGCCGTCCGCATGGGAACGTCCGAGGAAGTGGCTGTGCAGGAATCCATCGAGACCCGGGGAGGGGTTGAGCGGCTCGTGCGCTATGCTTTCCAGTCCTGCCGCAAATCCGGCCGGTCCCCCCTGACCCTGGTGGATAAGCACAACGCCATGCGATTTACGGGAGATCTCTGGTTCCGGACCTTTCGTGAAACGGCGCGGGACTTTCCTCAAGTCGAGACGGAACATTTCTTCGTAGACGCATTCTGTATGGAGCTGGTGCGCAGCCCCGGACGATTTCGGGCCGTGGTGACCGACAACCTGTTCGGGGACATCGCATCCGATGTGGCCGCCGCCATGGCCGGCGGCCCGGGCATGGCCCCCTCGGTGAACTTGAACCCGGAAACAGGCAGGGCCGTTTTCGAACCGGTGCACGGATCGGCCCCGGATATTGCGGGGCGCGGGCTTTCCAATCCCATGGCCTCCATTCTGTCCACCGGCCTCATGCTGGAGCACCTGGGTTTTTCAAGAGAGGCCGGTCTCGTCAGGGATGCGGTAAAATGGTGCCTCCTCGAAGGAAAGGCGACCCGGGACGCGGGAGGGAATCTCGGGACGGCCGGGACGGGAGACTGTATCTGCGAGCGCCTGCTTGCGGAATATTGAGGGAGGACAACGCATGCCCATGACGCTGGCGGAAAAGATCCTGGCCCGAAAGAGCGGACGGTCCGCTGTTGCCGCCGGTGATCTGTTGACCTGCCGTGTGGACAAGGTCCTGGCGACGGACATTACGGCCCCTCTGTCCATCGCTGTATTCCGGCGCATGGGCGCAGAGCGGGTCTTCGATCCCAAGGCCTGCATCCTGATCAACGACCATTTCGTACCCGCGAAGGACATACGTTCGGCCCAGTTCTCCCGCACCATGCGGCTCTTTGCCGAAGAGCAGGGCATCGAGGCCTATTTTGAAGTCGGGCGCGCCGGGATCTGCCATACGCTTGTAGCAGAAAAGGGCCTTGTGGCGCCTGGGGAGCTTTACATCGGCGCCGATTCCCATACTTGCACCGCCGGGGCGCTCGGAGCCTTCGCCACCGGTGTGGGAAGCACGGACCTGGCAGCAGTCTGGGCGCTCGGGGAAATCTGGCTGCGAGTCCCCGAAAGCATCAAGGTTATTCTCAAGGGCCGGTTCAATCCATGGGTGACGAGCAAAGACGTGATCATGAAGCTGATCGGAAACCTCGGGGTGGACGGCGGACGCTACAAGGCGCTTGAATTTTGCGGTCCTTTGCTGGAGACGCTGCCCATGCACCAGCGCCTGACACTCTGCAACATGACGGTGGAGGCCGGGGCGAAGGCAGGCATGATCCCTGCGGACCATGTTACGCGCGAGTTTTACGGGAATCTCGGCCTCGACGGCTTCGAGATCCCCGCGCCGGATGAGGGCGCCCGTTACTGCCGCACGGTTACGGTGGATGCAGGCGAACTGGAACCGCTGGTGGCGGAGCCCTTCGCACCCGACCGCATCAAA
>JARRNO010000202.1:0-3889 GCA_037384885.1 Acidobacteriota bacterium | reverse complement strand
GCAGCTTCTTGCCAGGCGGCTGGACGTAGATCTCCACGCCCGACTCGAGGGGAGTCTGCTCGTCGAGAAGGCTGAGACGGGCTTCTCCACCCTCGAATATTTCCTTGAACAGGGCGGCGAAGTGGCCCTGAACCGCGTGAAAGGCTTCCATAAAACGTTCCCGGATGGTCCGGTTGATTTTCCGGATGGTTTCCTGGAGGGAGGAGACGGCCTCTTCCAGATCGGATCGCTGCTCCAGAAGAAACTTATGACGCCCGGCGAGTTCATCATACTCTTCACGCGCAAGCATGTTGACCGCGCCGAGGGAGGCCAGTTTCTGGTCCAGTTTGACCAGGGCCTGCTGTTCACGCGATCTTTCTTCTTCAGACATGCGCTCTGAACTTTTGAAATCCTCGGCCATGGTTTCGGGATCTTCTTCGAACGTTTCCTCGATCCGCTCCACCAGGTTTTTAAGATCTGCGGCCACCCCCGCCAGCTCCTGGGATTTCTCCGAGAGCTCCGACTGCATTTCCTCGAGAGTTTCGCGGACTTCCCTTACGCCCTTTTCCTGGGCAGCAAGCGCTTCGGCCATGGATCGGGCTTTTTCTTCAAAGGCTGACCGCTTCTGGGCGGAGTCCTCCAGTGAAATGAGAAGATCCCTCAGGGATTGGTCCCCATCCGTGAGCTGGCGTGTCAGGCTTTCTTTCTGGGCCGCCAACGTTTCTCTCTCCCGCTCGAGGCGCCTGGCTGTTTCCCGGCTCTCCTCGAGCCGGCTTCTCGCGGACCCCACGGCGTCCCGGGCCGCCTTGGCCCTTTCCGTCACTTCGCTGGCGCGTGCCCGCGTCGACGCCACTTCCTCATGGGCGGCATTCACCTGGCGGCGAAGCTCCGAAAGCTCTGCCTCTCCTTCTTCCAAAGCGGCGTCCACTTCCCTCCGGCGCTCTTCCAGAGCCACTAAGGCCGCTTCGATCTCCTCTTCCCTCCGGACGAAACTCCCGCGTTCATCCCTGGCCTGCCTCCACTCCATGTCGAGCAGTTCCAGCGAAGCACCGAGGCGCTCGCGCTCACCCTCCGCCTTCTCGTACTCTCCCTCGACCTGCGCAAGCGCATTGCTGGAAACACGCTCTTGCTCTCCCTGCCGTTCCAGCTCCTGTTCCGTTTCGCGAACCTTTGTGCGAAGCGATCCCACTTCTTCTTCCAACGACGCGCTTCTGGCCGCCGACTCCTTCAGGGCTTGGTCCACTCGGCTGATCTCATGGCGGATCTCCAGGAGAAGGCCGCCGCCTTCTCCTCCAGCGCCTCCGCGGGACCAACCGCCGGGATGCACGAAGAGCCCCTCACCGGTGACAGCGGGGACCTCGAATTTCTCAACAAAAGACTTTGCCTGCTCCGGCGTTTCCACGAGCGCCGTCAACGGGACGTGCCGTCGAATGTCCTTCGGGATCCCAGGAACATCATGAAGCCAGCCGGCGAAACCTTCGAAGCCGGAAACACCGGAAGGAAGATTCCGCGGCAAATCCGGAAGATCTTCAAAGAAGAAAACAGCCGTTCCTCCCCGCTCGCGCGAAAGGGAGGATAACGCATCGGTCAGACTTGCCCACGAGGTCCCCACGTAGCCTTCGAGAAGCTCTCCGAAAACAGCGGCCAAAGGGCGAAGACTGCCGTCCGGAACATCTTTAAGCCTGGCGGCCAAGGTCTCGGCGACCAGCGCCGGGCGCTTCTCGGCGAGGTAAGCATGTGCCGAAGAATGCAGGGCGCTTTCCTGCTCACGCAAAACCTGAAGCCTTGCTTCGAGACGCGCCGCCTCGCGAGCCGCCTCAGCGTGGTCGCCTGCCTTCTTTTCCAGAGTGTCGCGCATTTCGCCGAGAGCGGCAGCCGTCTCTTCCCGCTCCGTGGTCCTTTCTTCGGAATCCGCCCGGGCTTCGGCCAATTTGCGCGACAATTCTTCGCAAGCGGCCTCGGAGCCGTCCCGCCTCTCCTGGAGAGAAGCCTTTTCACGTTCCATGCGCCCTTCACGTTCCTCCAGCCGCTTCATATCTTCCTGGAGGGCTTTCAGTTCGGCGCGCTTTTCAGTCTGCTCCTGAGCGGCGCCAAAGGATTGCCGCCGACGCTCCCCCTGCCGTTCGTCCAGGTTCTCGATCCGTGCCTGCAAGCTTTCCAGCCGGGCCTCGGCCTCGCGGGCCTCGCCCTGGACCGTCTCCTCTTTGCCGGTAAACGCCTCCATCTCATCCGCCAGCCTGGCGGCTTCGCGTTCCTGCAAATCCAAACGCCCGGCCAAGGCTTCCAGGTCGCTTTCGATCTGGCGGGTTCGCTGTTGACCGGTGAGAATGCGGTCGGTACAGCGCTTGTTTTCCTGCTCGCGCCTCTCCCGTTCCAGTTCATTCTGGTGGATGGACTGTATAAGCTCTGACAACGAGCTCTCATGCTCGTTAAGCTTGTGCTTCTCTGCTTCCCACTCCGATTCCAGCCTGGCGAGCAGCGACGCCTTCTTTTCGCGTTCCTGCCGAAGCAGGTCCACGTCCTGGTCCAATCCGGCTTTCCTGCCGAGCAACTGAGCGAAAAGCCTGCCCCAGAAGGCCCGCCGCTTCTCCCGAAGTTCATCGGACAGTCGCACGAAGCGGTCCGCCTTGGCCGCCTGGCGCTTCAAGGAGGCCATCTGCGTCTCGACTTCGACCACGATATCGTTCAGCCGGAGGAAATTGGCCTGGGCTGAATCGAGCCTGTGGAGGGCGGACCGGCGGTTTTCCTTGTAGTGAGCGATGCCGGCCACTTCTTCGAATACGAGCCGGCGTTCTTCGGGGTTGGCGGCCAGGAGCGCCTCGACGCGCCCCTGCTCCACAAGAAAATTTCCCTGGGTCGAAATAGAAAAGCGGTGCGCGAAGTCGTGCACGTCTTTCAGGCGGGCGGGCCTGCCTTCCAAGAGATATTCGCTGTCACCGGAGCGCAACAGCCGCCTGCCCACCCTGTACTTGTTTCCGGTGTCATCCTCGAAGACGATCTGCACTTCGGCCTGTCCCGCCGCCGGGCGTTTATGGTTCCCGCTGAAGATCACGTCGAGCATCTTCCGGCCGCGGAGGCTTTTGGGGCTTTGCTCTCCAAGACACCACTGGACGGCGTCGGCGATGTTGCTCTTGCCCGCACCGTTCGGTCCCACAACTGCGACCACGTGACCCGGCAGGAGAATCCGAGTCCGGTCGGCAAAGGACTTGAAACCCGATATCTCGATTTCGCGAAGATTCATCGTGACTCGTCCGAGACCATGTACGGGGCTGCAAGTTCCTTGAATGCAGCCGGAACGGTTTTTTTGACGCGGGTTTCATAATCGAAGAATACCTGAACCGACCTTCCGGACACCGCGGGTTCTCCATCTGCCTCCAGGAGGTATTCGAATACGAACGACGTCCGCCCTACGGATGGGATTCTCACCCCGAGCCTGAGCGATTCTCCGAGAAGAACCGGACGAAGGTAGTCCACTTCGATGTGCGCCATGATAAAATCGATGCCATCGAGCGTAGCCGCACCCAGGACCTCCGCAAAGAAATCCACACGTCCCATTTCAAAATAGGTCACGAGCACGGCGTTGTTCACGTGCCCCATGGCATCCACGTCGCTGAAGCGGCACTTGATGGACGTGACATAAGGAAAGTCGTTCAAGGTCAAGACCATACCTCCTGAGGGCCCCGGCTGCAATACCGGGCCGTCCCCGGGTGTTTTTGCATTGATGCAGACCTTTGCGCCATAATCCTTTCCAGGAGGTTAATGTTATCATGAACGAAAGCCTTTTAGGCAAAATCCAAGTCGCGCTTAAGGACGAGGGCCTCGATGCTTGGTTCTTTTCCAGCTTCCATCACTCTGATCCAGTTGCAGAAAGCGTTCTAGGCGTGGGCGAGGGCCACGTCACCCGGCGCTG
>JARRNO010000201.1:0-3912 GCA_037384885.1 Acidobacteriota bacterium | reverse complement strand
GCGGAACACGCCGTGGAGCATTCGGCGGGCGCCGAATGGGCGGCCATGGGCCTGAGCGTGGTGGTGGCCCTGATCGGCCTGGGCCTGGCGGCGCTGTGGTACCGGCGCGAGACGGCGGCCCCGTCCCGCCTGGCCCTCGCACTCCCCCGCTTCTACCGCCTCGTGCTCAACAAGTACTTCGTCGATGAACTCTACTTCGCCGCCTTCATCCGCCCCTTTGTCAAGCTGAGTGAATTCGCGGCGGCCGTCGACCGATGGATCGTAGACGGCGCAGTCAACGTGGCGGGCTATTCCAACGAAGTCCTGGGAATGGTGCTGCGGTTTTTCCAGACGGGCTATGTGCGCAACTATGCGCTGCTCATGCTGGCGGCGGTGGTTGTCTTGCTGATCTTTTTCATTTGACCGGGAGCTTCTGAGCGATGCACGAACTCTGGATGGGCGTTCTCCCCGTGGCCGGGCTGAGCTTGGCCTCATGCATCCTGATCCTGCTGGCCGTCTTTGTGCGTCATGCGCGCGCAATCGGCGTCACAGCGCTGCTGTTGACCCTCTTCCTTGGCGGGGGGCCGGTTGTCTGGCTCTGGCGTCTCGGAGGAGTCGAATCCAAGGCCGCGCTTTTATCGAGCGGACCCTACGCTCTCTTCTTCGATGCCTTGTTCATCCTCGCCGCCCTCTTCAGTATGGCCCTCTGCATGGACTATTTCCGCCGGAAGGGACGGAAGCGCCCGGAGGTTTACCCTCTCATCGGCTTCAGCACGGCCGGCATGATGGTGCTGGCCTCGGCCACCCACCTTATCACCTTTTATCTCGGCCTCGAACTCATGTCTATCTGCTTTTACGTGCTGGCCGGGGCCATGCGGGAACACGAAAACTCGGTGGAAGCCTCACTCAAGTATTTCATCCTCGGTGCCTTTTCATCGGCGTTTTTACTCCTCGGCGCCGCCTTTCTCTATGGCTCCACGGGAGATTTGAGCTACAGCGGCTTGGCCGGAGCCTTTGCCAACGGCATCTACAATTTCGGCACGCCCGTCATGCTGGCGGGATTTTTCCTGTTCCTGGCCGGTCTCTTTTTCAAGCTGTCCCTGATCCCCTTCCACTTCTGGGCTCCGGATGTTTATCAGGGCGCGCCCACCCCGGTCACCGCTCTCATGGCGGTGGGCGGCAAGACGGCAGCCCTGGCGGCCGCCGTGCGTCTTGGGCTTGAGGTCTTTTCGCGCAGCGCCGTCCTGGCGCACCGCTGGTACGTGGTTTTTCTCGTCCTGGGGTTGATCACCATCTTCGCCGGCGCCATGATCGCCATGACACAGAGGCACATGAAGCGGCTGCTCGCCTACAGCTCCATCGTGCACGCCGGCTTCCTCGCGCTCGGCCTTGCCGGATTGGGGCTGGGAGGCGATCTCGCACGTAAGCTCCTGGGGGCGTTGCTCTTTTACGCCGCGGCCTATCTCTTTATGAACATCGGCGCCTTCGCCGTGGCAGGTCTCGTGGAACGCCCGGGAAACCAGGACGAGCCGCTCAGTACCTTCTACGGTCTCGGCACCCGGTCTCCCGTTCTGGCCGCCCTGTTCGCCCTTTTCATGTTCAGCCTCGCCGGAATTCCGCTGACGGGCGGGTTCCTTGCAAAATTCTACCTCTTCAGAGGGCTGGTTTCGGGACATCTGTACTGGACGGCGGCACTGGGCCTGGCCGGCGCTGTCATCGCCACTTACTACTATCTGAAAGTGATCGTCGGTCTCTACTTCTCCGATCCCGTGGATCCCCCCGACCAGATCGCGCGCGGCTCCTGGAGCACATGGACCGTTCTCCTCCTTGCCGGCGCCGTCACGCTCTACCTGGGACTCTTTCCCGGACTTCTATCACAGGTGGCTTCGGGACTCGTCCTTCACTGATTCCACAGCCGCGCTTCATCCCCCTCCCGCGCATCCCGATCCTGTGGCAGAATGGCCGCTGGGGAGGTTGCATGGACAGGGACGGGCCCGTTGAAATTCCCATTAACGGTACGCTTGATCTCCACACCTTCCGGCCCGGAGACGTGAAGGATATCGTACCGGAGTACCTGCGCCTGTGCCGCGAGCAGGGGATACTTGAAGTCCGTATCATTCACGGAAAAGGTACGGGCACTTTACTCCGCACCGTCCATTCGATCCTCTCCAGGCTTTCCTGGGTCAGGCGATACGAGCTGGCGGACCAGTGGGCGGGGAGTTGGGGCGCCACCATCGTGTGGCTCGAGGAAGATTCCGGCTGACGCCCCGCCGACCGTCATACATGCTAAACTGTGCCGCGGCCGGACGTTCCGCCCACCACGCTTTCAAGAGGATGGAACATGCAGGAGAACCCCCAAGGAGGCCTTGCACTTGATTTCGCGCTGCCTTCCGTTTCCACGCTCGGCGAGTTGATGTCAAGGGCGCTCCGGGTTTACCGGGACAACTTCAAGGCCATTTTCACCATCCTTTTTATCGTCTTTGTGCCGCTCGACCTCTTGGAACAATATTACGCGGCATCCCTCGGCCCCTCCACCCGAATTCATCCCCAGCAGCTTTTCGTCCTGATGCTTTTCAAAGGCCTCTTCGGCTCCCTGACCGTACCCGCCATTGTCTATGTCATCATTCACCGGTACCGCACTGATGCTTCCACAACCCTGGGGTCCGCCTTCCGGTGGGGGGTCCGCCAGTGGCCGCGTGTCTTCTTCAACCGCCTCCTGGCAGGGATTCTCATCCTGGGAGGGCTTTTCTTTTTCATCGTGCCCGGCATCGTCCTGGCCGTCAGCCTTGTTTTCACCGACATGGTGGTCACTATCGAAGGAGACCGGCAGGACCATGTACTGACCCGCAGCTGGAATCTCTCCGGCGGGAAACGCTGGTTTTTGTTTTCAGCGTGGCTGGCGGGCGAGCTCCTGATCCTCTCCTCTTCGCTGTTTCTCGCCGTTCTCGTGCAGCCGCTTCACAACTGGATCGCGGCGGCGGGGGCAGACTTCATGAGCTACCTGGTCGCGCAGATCTGGACCGTGATGGTCCTTGTCCTGTATTTGTCTTTTACAGGCCTTGAACGCAGCAGAGAAGCCGCCCTGCTTGAAGAGGCCAAGCATTGGCCGGGGTCGGAAGGAGACTGACCCGGGCTCTAATCCGGCTTGAACTCGGCGATGATCCGGATCTTTGCGATTCTCGGATAATCCAGTGTGCGCATGCTGTCAAGCCAGCAGAAATGCGTATGATCGTTCACATCCCCTGCGTCGATGTCGTCATTCCTGTCGCATCTCATCAGAACCTTTCCGCGGGCGTCCTCGAGCTGCAACACCATGTGGAATTTATAAGGAACGCGTCCCGTGTTGCTCAAACCCACGGAGAGCTTGGGATGGCAATGGTCTCCGGGATCGTCCCTGCGGGCATCCCGGATGTCGTCCTCGTCCGGAGGATTGCGAACGATGATCTCCTCGAAACGGATGGCGCCCTTGCGCAGATTCAGTTTGGCGTAGCCGTCCCTGGGAAATGGGACGGAAAAATTGACTTTGAGCGCGGCAGGCGAGCGCGGTACGGCGCTCGCACCGATCAGCAGCGCCGCCGCCACGACAGGCACCCAACTCTTCCAATGCTTCATGGTCGGCCTCCAAAGGAGACCAGTATAACGCGTCCACTTTCACACGGGCGGGCGCCCGGGCGTCTCAACCCGGGTAGTCTCCCTGTATGTAAGCCGCCATGTGGCGGATCGTGAATTCCTGGTCACGCGATACCCAGCGGTTGCAGTCCCCAATGGAGACCAGGCCCACGACCTTCCGCTCGCGGACCACGGGAAGATGCCTGCAGCGCTTTTCGGTCATGATGGCCTGGGCCTCACGGATGGGCGTGTCGGGCGTGATCACCACCAGATCTTCCGACATGATCTCACGGGCGGGTACTACTTCCGGATCGAGCTGCTTCA
>JARRNO010000200.1:0-4935 GCA_037384885.1 Acidobacteriota bacterium | reverse complement strand
GGTGATCCGGCTTACATCGTTGGAGGCGTTCGGCGAGGACCCGCTGAGAATCGTCAAGGCTTTTCGCATGCTGGCGCAGTTCCCTTCCTTCGAATTGGAGCCGGAGACACTCTCGCTCGCCTCGGAGCAGTCAGGTGGTTTGATCGATGTACCCGTTGAGAGGATCCAGGTGGAAATGGACCGCCTGCTCTCGCTGGAATCACCCGGGCGCGTCATGCGGCTGGCGTCCCGGTGCGGTGTGTTGTCGCTGATCTTCCCGGAGTTGAAACCCCTCGACGGGTTGGGGCAGAACTCCTATCACCACACCGATGTTCTCGACCATACGCTGGAAGCCCTGGAGTCGCTCGATGGACCCCCGGAGTGGCTGAGCGAACTCTCCCTCCCGGATTTTTCGCCGGACGAATGGGTTACCCTGAGGCTGGCCGTGCTCTACCACGATTCGGGCAAGGCGGCGACGCGGTCCGTGGGCGCGGACGGCCGCGTGCATTTCTACGGGCATCCTCGGGCCTCTTCCGAGTTGGCGCGCACCGCCCTGACGCGGCTTCGCTTTCCCAATGCCAGGGTCGAAGCGGTGGCCGACCTCTGCTTGAATCATCTGAGACCTCTCGGCCTGATCAAAACCTGCCCCCGAAAGACCGCGCTCCGGCGGCTCGTGCACAGCATGGACAAGCGCCTTCCGCTTCTGATCGCCCTGTCCTACGCCGACAAGGGCGCATCGCGCGGCAGAGACCACGACAAGAACATCCGGGACCTCAAATCTCTGGGCCGCGAAGTCATGGCCCTCGCGGCGGCCGAAGGGGAGGCGCTCCGGCGCTTGCCCAAACTGGTCAACGGCCTGGAGGCGCTCGAGATCCTGGGCCTGGCCAAGCCGGGTCCCGAACTGGGACGGGCGCTGGATTCCCTGCTGGAGCAGCAGGTCGCCGGAAACGTGACCACCCGGTCCGAGGCGGAGGCCTACCTGGCTTCGCTGCGCGGCCGCCGGAGCTCGAAGGGCCTTGAAGAGTGACGGCGATTCCCTTAAACTTATCTCCGCCGGCAGCCACATCGGTGATGGACGGGCGCCCAGAATAATGCATCTCTCATGAAACTTTCCGATTTCAAATACCACCTCCCCAAGCGATTGATCGCTCAGTACCCCGTCAGCCCGAGGGACGCTTCCCGCCTTCTGGTCCTGGGGAACAACGGAACCTGTCTGCACTCCCGCTTTCGGAACCTCTCCACGCACCTGGAGCCCGGAGACCTCCTGGTGGTCAACGATACCCGTGTCATCAAGGCCCGGCTTACGGGGCGGCGCAAGACAGGGGGCCGCGCCGAGGTTTTCCTCCTCAGGCCTCTTGAGAACGGCCTGTGGGAGGCGATGGTCAAGCCCGGGCGCAAACTGGCGGCCGGTGAAGCGGTGTTTTTAGATTCGGGCTCTGCGATGGTGGAAATCGAGTCGGACCTGGGGGAAGGGCGTCGCGCCGTCAGCTTGGCCGGCGGCGAGTTCTCAGACCTGGTGGGCCGTTACGGCTCTGTTCCCCTTCCCCCATACATCGACCGGCCGGCGGAGGCAAGGGATACCCGGCGTTATCAGACGCTCTACGCTCATGATGGACGATCGGTGGCCGCGCCCACGGCGGGTCTTCATTTTACCAACCGGGTACTCAAGTCGCTCGCAGAGCGGGGTGTGGAAACTTGCCGGATCCGCCTTGACGTGGGGGCCGGCACGTTCAAGCCGGTCACTACGGAGAACGTGGACGACCACCGGATGGATTTCGAACCGTATTACATCTCCGGGCGGTCCGCGTGTCTGCTGAACGAAGCTCTCACAGCCGGGCGAAGGATCGTCGCGGTCGGCACGACGGTCACCCGGACACTCGAAGACCAGATGGCGAGATTTGGCGTGATCCGGCAAGGAGAGTGGAAGACCGATCTCTTCATCCGGCCGGGGTTCCGCTTCCGCGCGATCTCCGGCCTGATCACGAACTTCCACCTTCCCGGGTCCACACTGATCATGCTGGTTTCCGCCCTCGCGGGCCGGGAACGGGTCATGGCCGCCTACCGGACCGCCGTCGACGAGGAGTATCGCTTCTACTCCTACGGAGACGCCATGCTGGTCTGGACCCCCTCCACGCCGGCGGCCGGTTGACGTCTCTTCAGGAAGCCACAGCGGCGTTCACTTTCTTGAGAACTAACGCCAGCAGGATGGCCGCTCCGATGCTCGTCGCCGTGAGGAAGCCGAAGAAGGCCGAATGGGGCCAATTCTCCCAAAGAGGATCGATCCCTCCCGCGAGGTAGTTTCCCACCGCCGTCGCGCCGAACCAGCCTCCCATCATGATGCCCCGGAAGCGAGGCGGCGCGACCTTTGAGCAGAAGGAAAGGCCCATCGGGCTCAGGCAGAGCTCGCCCGTGGTGACCACGGCGTAGGCGGCGATCAACCAGGCCGGAGACACCCGTCCGTAATCTCCGCCCACACGTCCCGCAATCGCCATGATCCCGAAAGCGGCCGCCGTCAGGAGCATGCCTACAGCCATCTTTCCCGGCGTGGAGGGCTCGAGCCCCCTTTTCTGCATCTGGTTCCAGAACCAGACGACAAGGGGTGTCAGCGCGATGACGAAAAAGGGGTTTGCGGCGGCGAAAACCTCCGCGGGAATTTTCCACATGCCGAAGAGCGGCGCCGTGGAATCGCGCGCCCAAAGCGTCAGGGTAAATCCGTTCTGGTGAAAAGACATCCAGAAAAGGATGACGATCACGTACACCGTCAGGAGGGCGAGGATCCGGCTCCATTCCTGTTTCGGCGTCATGGCCTCGCCCTTCACCACCGAATCGTCGCTGTGGGAAATCTCCGCGTGGATAATGAAGCGCTGAAAGCCGCGGAAAATCCCCAGGGAGATCACCATGCCGAGGCTCGCCGCACCGAAGGCCCAGCCCCATCCGAGGGTGTTTCTCAGGGCGGCCGCCGCGAACGGCGCGAAAAAAGCCCCCACGTTGATGCCCATGTAGAAGATGTTGAACGCCGAGTCCTTCAGGGGACTGCCCTCGGGATAGAGGTTCCCAACCATGACGGATATGTTGGGTTTGAAGAGGCCGTTTCCCATAACGAGGACGACGAGGGCCATGAAGAAGAGCGTCCGGCCGGTGGTCCTGGGCGGTCCGGAATACCTCGGCATGGGTTCCGTAAAAGATTCTCCCTCCTCGGCTGCCTGGTTTGACCGGGCGAGCCAGTCGGCCTTGGCCTGGCTGTACTGTTGCTCGGCGGCCTGCACCCGCACCTCTTCCTGGTGAGGAACCGGCACGTGGAAGGCCAGCATCCCGTATCCCACGGCCATCAGAATCGCGCCCAGCATAATGGTTTTCCGGAAGCCCAGGAGCCGGTCCGCGACCCACCCGCCCCCAATGGGCGTGAAATACACGAGGGCCAGGAAACCCCCGTAAATAGCTCCCCTGTGTGCGAAGTGGAAGTATTCATCCAGGTAGAGCGTGAAAATGGCCAGCATGGTGTAGAAGCCGAAACGCTCCCACATCTCGGTGAAAAAAAGTACGGTGAGTCCCTTGGGGTGCTTTCTAAGCGGCATGGATCCCTCCCTGTCTTCCCAGTCCCAATCCCGTGAATTGCGTCAACGATACCGGAAGGAGTTTTCCGGGTCAAGCCGCGGCGCCGCTTGTGGGACCTGGGCGGCGTTCCGGAACGGGATGTTCTTGAAAAAGCGGAATCGAAGTGCCACAATGCGAAAGGGTTTGGAGGAAATCTTGTGCAGTAGAAACGGAGACTGCCATCTTTCCCTTTCGTCCAACAGCGTTTCCCGCCTCCACGCGGAAATCTTCCAAGACGATGGAGCTCTATGGGTCAAGGACCTGGGGAGCAAAAACGGGACCTACCTCAACCGGAGCAAAATTCGCGAAGCCGTTCCCTTGAGAAAGGGTGACATCCTTCATTTCGGCGACGTGGGGTTCCGGATCGGGCGGCGCCGGCTGGAGGACGAACCCGATGAAACCGTCAGCTTCCGGAATCCCCTCGTGGAAATGCCGGAGCTGGTTCTTGGCCACGAAAAGGCCCTGAGAACCCTGCTGTCGGAGAGGGCCGTCAATCCACGCTTTCAGCCGATTATTCGAATGGAAGACGGCAGCCGCTACGGGTTCGAGGTCGTGGGGAGAGGCACCCTGCCTGGGCTGCCCCACCTTCCGGATGAATTGTTCAACATCGCCGAAGGCCTGGGCTTTGAAGTGGAGCTTAGCCGCCTTTTCTGGGAAGAGGGATTGAAAAAGGCGGCCGGTTTTCCGGACAAGTCAAGACTTTTTCTCAACGCCCATCCGGCGGAACTGAGCCATCCCGATTTTCTCGACTCTCTCAAGGACATGAGGGCGCTTGCCGGAGACATCCCGCTCATACTGGAAATCAGCGAAAGGGCCGTTACCGATCCCTCCCAAATGCGCCAGCTGAAATCTTACCTGAAGGGCCTCAACATGCAGCTCGCCTACGACGATTTCGGCGCGGGACAGGCCAGGCTGCTGGAGCTGGTGGAGGTGCCTCCGCACTTTCTCAAATTCGACATGTGCCTGGTGAGGGGCATTCACCGGAAATCCTCCCGCTACCACACGGTTGTGGAAACGCTCGTCCACATGGCGTCGGATTTGGGGATCGTTACCGTCGCCGAAGGCGTGGAGTGCGAGGAAGAGAGCCAGGCTTGCGCCCGCATGGGCTTCCAGCACGCCCAGGGTTATTACTACGGTCGTCCGGAAACCGCCGCCAATTTGTGAACCTTCCGTTCCCTTCTTAGTCTTCCATCCCGGTTACTGGAATCGTGCCTGGACGATCGCTGATCCCGTAACTCCTTGAACCCAAAGAACTAGCAGAGGAATAAAAGGTCCGGCCCCAAGGTTCCTCACTCAGACCGCGTGTGTCATCCATGCATCTGCCCGTTCCCGCCGGCGGTTACCCAGGGGGGAGGTCGGCGA
>JARRNO010000199.1:0-5369 GCA_037384885.1 Acidobacteriota bacterium | reverse complement strand
CTCCACCACGAGCGACACCTCGCCCTTCTTCACCCTGCCGAAAGACCACGGTGATCTCGCCTACACGGTAGGCTATTCCTATTCCCGACGGGGCTGGCAGTTCAAGGGCGACTACGAAGGGCACAGCCGTACGTCGTGGGAGCGCTGGGGGCTGCCCGGCGCCAACCTGGACTTTTCGAACTTCAAGGACTACAAGCTGTGGGACGCCACGGTCGGCAAAACGTTCTATCTACCCATGTTCCAGAAGATCGGCGCCTCCCTGACCTACCTGGACGGCAGTGACCTCGACCGCTTCAGCCAGTACAAGTTCAGCTACCTGGGGTCGCAGTCGCTTTCGGGCTTTTCGGGCAGCGGGGTGCGGTTCGACAAGGGTTACATCGCTCACCTTCTCTACCAGTTCAACATCGCCAACGTGATCCGCTTCGGAGTGAACGTGGATCGGGCGAGGGTGATGCCGGACCGGAACCTGGGGCTCTGGCAGAACCACACGGGCGTGGGGCTCTCGGGCTCGGTAACGGGGCCGTGGGAGACCTACTGGACCTTGGACCTCGGCTACGCCGTCCAGAGCGATATACCGGCGGTGAAGCACGACCATACCATCGCGCTGATCGTCTTGAAACTGTGGTAGGGGGCGGATCTGCTTCGCGGCGGCGGCTTCTGTGTTACATTGGAGAGAAATCGGGTGCGGCCGGGCCCGCGGCGGTGCTCGGAGTGATCGGCGCACCCTGACATTGATTCTTGGCCGGGAGGTCTTCATGTTGCGGCGCATCTTGCTCATTCTGTTCGTGGGGCTTTTTGCGGCCCTGCCCCTGAATGCCGAGTTCTTCTCCAAGCGCTTCGACTTTCAGCAGGAGCGGTGGATCCGGCTCGACGAAAAGGCCGGTTCCATGGTGATCGAGGACATCAAGTTCGAATTCCCCAGCTTCATCGGTCCCAAGCGGCTGGATATCCGCGGGCGCAACCAGGCCGTCATTCACGTCAAGAATTACGGCGAAGAAGCGGTCCGCGTCCACCTGGCGGTCGCCCTCTTCGACGCGAGGGGAAACCTGGTAGGCTGCGGCACCACGGGAAGCAAACTGGGGTCCACCAAGCCCGGAGAGGAAGAAACCTTCTTCGTGGGGTTCGACTACGTGAATTCCAAGCTAGCCACCGCCCAGTACTATTACCTGACGCTGGAGACCGAGCCGGCCCGTTGAAGGAATGACCGAGTCCCGGAAGTACAAAAACGCCTGGGAGCTACTATCCGATTCCCTGACCCCGGATCGCCGCGAACGCATCCGGGGGGTGCTGGCCAACCGCACGCGCCGGCTTGTCCTGGTGGCCGAGAATCTTTACGATCCCCACAACCTGTCGGCCATGCTGAGAACCGCCGACGCCTTCGGCATTCAATACGTGCATCTCGCCGGGACGTCCCCGGACGGATTCAATCAGGGCGTCACGAGAGGCGCGGACCAGTGGGTGACCGTATCAAGAAATTCGTCCGTTTCCGCCTGTCTCAAGCGGCTGAAGGCCCGGGGATACACGCTGGCCGCCACCGAACAACCGGGCAAGGCCCTCGACGTCAATCAATGGGAGCCGCAGGGTGCGGTGGCGCTCGTCATGGGGAACGAGCACGACGGTCTCAGCTCGGAGGCGAGGGCGCGCTGCGACGTTTCACTGTCCATCCCCATGCCGGGCTTTACACAGAGCCTCAACGTCTCCGTCGCGGCGGCCGTGCTCCTGGACGTTCTTCTCAGGAAGAAGGCGCTTCTCCATCGGGTTCTCGACCCTGAAGAAGTGGCGAGGCTGATGGACGAATGGGCTGTAAAAAGCGTTCCCAACGGCGAACGCCTCCTCGCCGAACTGCGAAGACGCAGGCGCGCCTGAGCCCTGAGACTTGCACCCAGCCAGCGGGCCAACCCGCATTGGGTGGCCTTCCTGCCCGCCCCCTCAGAATGCGTGGTTCCACACCGCCAGATCCTTGTTTTGCTCCCGTTGCAGGTTGCGATACCCGTCGAAGACCGTCCTGAAGTTCTTCCGGGGAGGGAACCGCAGCAGGATCTTGACCGGAAAGTGCTCTTCCAAGCCCTGCGGCAAATGCTCGAACTTTCTGAACATCACGGTAACTCTGAACTCGTCGTACCGGCCCTGGTGAAACTTGATTTCATCCTGGGCTCTCTGGAGCCCGGTGATTCCTTCCGCCGTGGGTTCCATCAGGTACCAGGTCTCCCCTTTCGGAGCGGGAGCGGTACCGGGCAGAACCTGGCGGCCCTTCCTGACGACTTTCAGGGGCGCCGTGAATCTCGCCCAGGGCCACTGCTTCGAAAGCAACAGGGCGCCGATAAAAAATTGGCCCTTTTTCACCGCGGCCCGGGAATCGAGCCGGACCGCCACCCGCACGTTGGCGGGATTCATGGTCACAAGATCGGTGAATTTGTACACGCCGTTGTTGAAGGCGGTCTTCCTTGGAGTCTGTGCGCATCCCATAAGGATGACCAGGGCGAATAGCAGGATGACAAGTCTGTCAAGCATTTTCATGGTGTTCCCTCCATTCTCTTCTGATTGACTGGATATTCAGACACGTCCGTCCCAAGGCCGCCTGAAATTTCTCGATGACTTCCTATACGATGCACCAAAACCGCAGGTGCCCCAGGGGCCGGCGGCGGCACACGCGCCTCGGATAATCATTTCGAGCATCTTCTTGGCGCCTCATGCTCCTAATTTTAGCAAGGAACGTGCCACGGCGCCCCTGCAGGGCAAGTGCGCCACACCATGTAAAACAGCCTGAACCCTGCAATTCCGGTTGTCCGGTTTTCTGGAATCGTTTGAAAACCTGGACAGTATCAGCGGCCGGTCCGCCGTCTCATGATTTCACAATACGGGGGTCAGAGGCTGAAGCGCGCCAGCCGTCCCCACCGGTCAACGGGCCGCTTGTGCTCACGCCCCGCGCCCCCTCGTTTGAACTGACTATTTGCTGCGTCTCATACGGCGGCGATCGCTTCAGGAGACTCATGGCTGATGATTCACGATTCACCGTGCGAATCGCGCCCCTCTTCCCAGCAAGCGAGGCCGCTTCGCGTCCTTGTGACGCAACACACAATCCTGCCGGACAGCCTTGCCCCCTCCCACGCACTCTGCTACGATCGTTTCATCAGCCGGGACTGTCAGCTTTGAGCCTCACCTGTGGGATTTGGGAGCACCGCCCCGCTTCAAGACCGGGCTTCCGGGGGCGGGTTCATGTTCTGCCGTGACAGAAAGCTGTTTCGCAAGCAAGAACCACCGGCCTTTCGCCGGCGGTGCGAGCCATTTGATTCTCACATCGTGCAGGAGGCAGACATGAATTCACGAAAGAAATGGATGGCCGCCGCAGCAGCCCTGGGCGCCAGCCTCACTCTTGTCGCAGCGGGTGGTTTCGCCAAGTGGGCGCCTCTGACCAAGGACGGGAAGCAGATGGTAGCCGCGGAGGGCGCCAAGGCGCCCGTCAACCACGTGCCGTCCGCCGCGGCCGTCGGCGTTCCCGCTTACCCGGGCGCCCTCATCGTCCAAACCAATCCCGCCCATTTCGACCCGCAGGGAAAACCGGGAATGTATCCAACGGTCACGCTCGTTTCCAACGATCCTCCCGCGTCCGTTCAGAAGTTCTACGCCGCCAGGCTGGGCAAGGCATGGCATTATCGGTCGGACATGCATACCTTCGTGAAGGGAAAGTTCTCCATGAGGACCCTGTTCACCCAGCCGCATGTAGCCATTACCTCTCTGGACAAGACCAGCCTCGCCATGGTGACGGCCTTCTTCAAAGTCCCCCACGCCAAGACCAAAATGGCCTGAAGCAGAAAGCAATGTACCTGAACAATTATCTTGCCGGGGCTGCGTGGCGGCGGTATAGTGTTTTACAGAGGTTTGGAAAATCTGGTGGAGCAGGGGGATGTGTGGAGAGAACGGGAACCGGAGCCTCGCCTTATTTTACACCACCCTGAAAAGAAGCGTCCGCGGGGAATCTGTCCGCTCGATGCAATCCGTTATCTTTGCGGCTGCAGCCGCCGCCGTCATGTTCGCGGCGCCGTTCTGTTTCCCCCGCACTGGGACAGCGACGGCTCAAGAAACGGCCCATAAAAGATTGAGGCCGGTCAACTCCTCCCCGGATGGAACCGCCGCATGCCTGAAGAGGGCTGAATCTTATCTCACCCGCGAACGGGATGAAGCCCGCCGACAGCAGCACGTCAATCAAACAACCATCAACGAAAGCCGCGGCCTACTGGCCCGCGCCCAGGCCGCAAAGGACCCGGCCGCCGAGGCCGCCGCCCAGCGCGCGATTGACATCGCCACGAAGGCGCTTCAAAAAAACAAGCGGCGCGAAGAACGAGCCATGAAGGCCCTCGGATGGCTGGTACGCCTGAAGGAAGGCAAGGGCTACCCTGGAAAAATCGGGGCTTTCTTGCCTCGGGCGGACGGCGATGTGCGTGTCCGGTCTCCCGGAGGAAACGAGCCGCCTCGCCGGCTCACGGCCAACTCTCCTCCCGTGGTCGCGCCCGGCGACACCGTGGAAACCGGGGCCGGCTCTCACGCCGATCTTATCCTCCCGGACGGCAGCCTCGTCAGCATGGACGCCAAAACATCTCTCACCCTGGCCAGTCCGTCGGCTCTGGATCTCCTTTTCGGCCGGCTCCGTGCATGGGTTCATCATCGTTTTATCAAGAAGTTCGAGGTCAGAACCCCCTCAGCCGCAATCGCCGTTAGGGGAACCCAGTTCGTCGTGCGCCAGGTGAAAGGAAAACCGGCCTCCGTCGTCGTCATAAAAGGAACGGTCGCCTTCAGCAACGGTCGCGAAACAAAGACCGTTCTGGTACAGGCCGGGCAGCAGAGCTACATTTTGCCCGACGGGAGTCCCGCTCAACCGTCGAAAGCGAATATCCGCGACATGCGGAAATGGTGGGAGTGACATCATGAAGCCAGGACCTGTCATGCTGGCCGGATTGGCGGCTTTCTTTTTCGCCGCTGTCCCGGCGCGCGGCCAATCCATTCCCGAGCCGCATTACCAGTGCAGCGACATCATGCGGATGAACAACCTGTCTCCCTCTGAGTACTACTGTCCATGCGAGCAGGACTGCGTTCCCGAGCGGCGCCCGAACGCACCGGCCGCTCCATGGACGGGGCATAAAATTCACCACGGCACGTCTTCTCAAGCCTTCGCCAACCAGATGGCGGGCATGATCATGGGAGAGATTCTCAATTATATCTTTGCACCCCCAAAAAAGGTGGACCAGGCCGCACTGGCGGCCCAGAAAGCAAAAGAAGAAGCCGCGAAAAGAGCTTACCTGATCAAGATGAACCAGCTCCGCAACCAATGGGAGGCCGCACAGGCCCGGGCGGCCCAGGAGAGACTGGAGGCC
>JARRNO010000198.1:0-4647 GCA_037384885.1 Acidobacteriota bacterium | reverse complement strand
GGCCGCTCAATTTCCGGCCGCACGGCGGCGTCCGTCTCTCCGTTAGAGGAAGTGGCTGTTTCCAAAACGAGGTGTGAACCTGATTCCGCCGGTGATCCAACGGCCGGGCATGGGAACGTTGCCGATTTCTTCGTAGGAGGCGTCGAAAAGGTTGGAAGCCTGGATGTAGCACGAGAAATGGCGAAGGCTCCAGGTCAGCCGTGTATCCACCACGGTGTAGGATTTGAATCCCACACGTTCGCGGCGGCTGACGCTCCAGTCCTGGCTTAGGTGCTCGGTCCAGGCGTGGTCCAGCTCGAACTGCGCCTGCTGCCGCAAATAGGCAAGTAGATATTCGGACTGATAGTTCACGGAAGGATGGGACTCGTGGAGATAGGTGTAGCTGAAGCTGATTCTTGAAATCAAGGCCTTCGGATGAACCTGCCTGGGGAGCCAGGTCAAGTCGAGTTCGGCGCCGGTTGTTCTTAACGTGGAAGTGTTTTCCGCCCGCCAGGGAGAATTATCCGAGTAGCGGATCCAATCGATCAAGTCTCTTCCATCTCTTCTGAAAACGCTTAGATCTCCGTGGCCTCCACGTTTCTGCCAGCGCATTCCCGCCTCGTAACTCCAGGCGCTTTCGGGGTTCAACTCTGAATTCCCCTTGTTCACCGGATCCGCGTAATACAGCTCTGTGTAGGTCGGAACGCGGAAGGACTTGGTCACGGAAAGATAGGGTCTCAGGGCTGGAGTCAACTGGTAGCCCAGATCCAGCCCCGGCCAGACGTGCCAACCCCAGCGGCTGTAATGGTAACCGTAGGCGCCGAGCACCACGTTCAAACGGTCCGTCAGCGCGGCCCGGTCTTCCACGAAGACACCGCTCTTCGACCGGGTTCTGTCGCCGAGCCGGTTACTCCTGATGCTGTCGCCTCCAAAATCTCCCCCAGCAACAAATTCGGTGCCCGCAATCCGAGTCATGCCCTGCAGTTGGAGGCCATAGGAATGGGTCGTGTGGTCGTTTTCATAGAAAGAAGGGTCGTTCCGGTCCAGGAGAAAGCGGTCTGTATGCCTGCGCCAGAACAGCCTCGGCTGAAAGGTCCACCGAGATGTTTGGAATTCCTGCCCCATGGAGAATAGAACAGTTTTGGTGTGTTCCCAGGCCTGGGGAAAAAGGGATGTATAGAATCCATTGGCTCCGAATTTTTTGTCCAACAGGCCGAGCGTGTAGTCCATGTGCCCCTGCCCGTTCTGCCATTCCCCGCCCCAATACGCCGTCTTGACGTCGAAGTCCGAACCGGGCCGATAGCCGTCGTCCCGGGTCCTGGAGGCGCTGATCCGGGTTCCAAGCGCGCCCCGATTGAAGGACAGGGCCCCCTCGGTGCCCCGCAGACCATTCTGCCCCCACGTTGCCGACAAAAGGGCGCCGTCCGACTCTCCCTTTTTGGTAATGATATTGATCACTCCACCGAAGGCTCCTGGACCGTATACGCTCGAGGCCGCCCCTCGGAGAATCTCAATCTTCTGGATGTCGTCGAGCGTAACCGGAAGGTCCATGTTGTGGTGGCCCGTCTGCGGATCGTTTACCGGAACCCCATTGATCAGGACAAGGGTCTGATTGAAGGTCGCCCCTCGGATGCTCACGTCCGCCTGAACCCCAAGAGGGCCGCGCTGCCTGACGTCCACTCCCCCGACATAAGAAAGCAGTTCCTGGACACTGTGAACCGGAGCTTCCCTGATCTCCTTTTGCGTGATGACGACGATGCTCCGGTTGGTGTCTTTAAAGCTGACGGGGATGCGATCAGACGTGACGACGACTTGCGTGCTGCCGCTGTACGGCGGCGACTGGGCAAATTGCGGAACCACAGCGAAAACAAGGAACATGATGGCCGCTGAAAAGGCGGTTCCGCACCGCCTCAAGCCGCTGGCGGCCAGACCCGCCCGAATCGAAGCGCCGGGCCCACCGGCGCCTGGCTCTCCTTTTCCCGGTTGCAGCTTCATGGAAGATCCTTATTGCCAAGCGATTTCCTGCCGGCCTTTTCTGACGCGGCTTTTGCGCTTTATATCGCGAAGTCCCGGCTTTGCCGGCGCTCCGGATGCCTCCGAAAGATGAGCATACTACAACCCCGGCAGGCTGTTGTAGGACTTGCGCAGGCCGCAGTGAGGGCGATGCGGCTGATGTGGCTCAAAACCAGCCTCCTGGAGAAAACTCTTCGCCCCCGGAGGTTGATATGCCCCAGCGCGTTCTTGGCTTGCGGTGAGAGTGGACATGGCGGCTTTCCGTGATAAATTCTTAACACCGTGAGGCAGCTTTTGCGAAAAGACGCCGCTGCCCGCTGACCTGGATGATGACCTTTTCATGAGGTGATATAGATGGCCCTTTTTAAATCGAAAGCCGAACCTGCCGTCACGTCGTCCGGCGCCTGCTTCGGCAGCCAGACGAGATTTGAAGGTGAAGTTATTTCCAGGAGCGATCTTGAGATCGCCGGGGACATCAAGGGCGACATTAAGACCGAGGGCCGGGTGACGCTTGACGCCCCCGGACGGATCGAAGGGTGCATAGAATGCGCCCAGTACCGCCATGCCGGACAGGCGAAGGGGATCCTTCGGACCACAGCCCTCGCCGCTTTTCTTCCCGGATCCACGTGGGAGGGAGAACTGTACCCCGGCCGGCTGGATATCTCCCCCGGAGCGGTCGTGCAAGGAAAGATCGTTCCTGGAAGGGTATGATCACCTACGCTATTACAGATCGGACGCTGGACGCGCAAGGCGACCTTCTAGTCCAGGTCTCCACACTGCTCAGGCTGGGCGTGTCTTGGGTGCAGATCCGCGAAAAGGACCTCTGTGACCGGGCGCTTTACGACAGCCTCAAGGCGATCGCTCCAGAGGCAGGGCGCTTCGGCGTAAAGGTTCTCCTGAACGCACGCCCCGACATCGCCCTTTTGGGCGGCTGCGACGGCGTGCATCTTCCATCTTCCGGGCTGGCCACGGCGGCCGTCAGAAAACATTTCGAGCGCCCCTTCCTGGTCGTACGCAGCTGCCACTGCGTTGAAGAGGTCCTGAAAGCTGCAGATGAGGGGGCGGACGCCGTAACCCTCGGCCCTGTTTTCGAGACGCCCTCGAAGGCTCCCTACGGACCGCCTTTGGGCTTGGAGGCTTTTCGCCTTGCCTGCTCAAAATCGCCCATTCCCGTTATCGGGCTTGGGGGGATAGACATTTGTCGTGTTTCTTCCGTGATGGAGGCCGGCGCAGCCGGCGTCGCCGCCATCCGCATGTTTGCCGGCCTGCGGCCAGCGCCGCAGGGTGAGGCCGGTCTGTCTGATTTCCTGTTGAATCAAGGTGGAACAGATTGACGGGCATTGAGGTATTACCTATACTGGGCCCCTGGTTTTTCGGGAGAAAAAGCGGCTCGGGACCGGGGAACGTTTCAACTGAAAAGGAACTGCCATGCGGGTTAAAATAATGGTTGCACTGATCATCGTCGTTGGCGCCCTTGTTCTTTTCTTTCTTTCCACGGGCAGCCATTCCCAATCCGTCTATTACCTGACGCCCAGCCAGTTTTTGAGCAACAGTCAGTTCAAGAACGAGCGGGTGCGGCTCAAAGGCAAAATCGAACCCGGCACAGTCAAGATGTCCAAGGACCGCATGGACGTCCACTTCGACATCACCGACGGGAAAAAGAGCGTTCCCGTCGCGTACCGCGGCGCGATTCCGGACGCGTTTCAGGAAGGAATGGAAGTCGTGGTGGATGGACGTATGGGCCCTAAGGACTTCAAAGGGCACGAGCTGATCGTGAAGTGTCCTTCCAAATATGAATCCCGCTTTCAAGGGGGCGTCGCCAAGGAGGCCGCAGCGAAATGAGTAACTTCGGGACATTCTCCCTGTATATCGCCTTGGGCCTTGCGCTTTGGGGCCTGGTGATCGCCTTTGTGGCATATAGGCGCTGATCACCGACAACTTCGCCATCAAGTATGTCTGGGAGTACTCTCGGACCACTCAGCCCCTTGTATACAAGTTTACAGCCCTCTGGGGCGGTATGAGCGGTTCCCTGCTCTGGTGGCTCACGCTCTTATGCATTTTCTCCGCGCTGACCGTGACCTTCAACCGCAGGAACAACCTGAGAATCCTCCCCTTTACGACTTTCCTGCTGTTCTTGACCATGGCGTTCTTTCTCGTCATTCTTAATTTCAAGATCAGCCCCTTTGCTCCCCTGGTGGACTCCTCGGGGATTCTTGTATCCACTTACCCAGCCGCGGCCTTCAAGACGATTCAAGGTAACGGCCTCAACCCGCTTCTGCAGAACTTTTACATGGCCATCCACCCTCCGCTTCTCTACACGGGGTACGTGGGATGCGCGATCCCCTTCGCCCTGGTTATGGGCGCTCTGGCCCACAAACAGGGCAATGCGTTCTGGATGCGCTCGGCCAGGAATTGGGCGCTTTTCTTCTGGCTCTGCCTTGGAATCGGAATTCTCCTCGGAGGATACTGGGCTTACATCGAGCTGGGGTGGGGCGGCTATTGGGCCTGGGACCCGGTTGAAAACGCCTCGTTCCTTCCTTGGCTGACAGGTACGGCCTTTCTTCACTCGTTTTTCATGCAGGCCAAACGCGGGATATACCGGTTTTGGACGGCCATTTTCATTGCCGCGACCTTCCTTCTGTCCATATTCGGCAC
>JARRNO010000197.1:0-4041 GCA_037384885.1 Acidobacteriota bacterium | reverse complement strand
CTTTCATTCAGACCGGCGAACACCTTGCCGGTCTGATAAAGGCGGCTACTTCTTCGGGACCCCTTCCTTGGCCTCCACCGTCTTCATGGTCAGAGGCTTGTAGAACTTCTTGGGATCCTTGTCCTTGCGGTGTGTCTGGTCGTAATCCAGGAACTCCAGAATCTCGTGTGCCTGCTGGTGATTGATCATGGCAGAAGCGCCCGGCTTTTGGAGCATGTACTTGACGTATTCCTTCCACATGGCCGGCGACATGGTTGTGTTCAGAGGGCGCGCCAGCGTGTGGCAAATGCTGCATTTTTCCTTGAAGACCTTGTACTCCTTCTGAACGGCCTTCGGATAGTTCGATACGTCAAGCTTGTACGGCCCGTTGTCCTGCGGATAGCTGGTCGGAACACTCTGGGCGAACAGTCCGAACGTGACAGCCAGGCCCCCGATGAGAATCCCCGCCGAAATCAGTTGAATTAGCTTTCGTGAACTCATTTTCATGGCTCCTCGTGTTTCCATTTGAAGGTCTGCGGCGGATTTTACCAGCCGAGATCCACGCCGAATTTGGCTTCCTGGGTCTTGGCCGGGAAATCACCGTAAATATCGTTGTTCTTCGTGTCCGTGTACTGCAGGTAGACTTTTGCATTTCCGCGCCGGGTGACGGCCTTCATGACACCCAGCATGTACTGTCTCTGGCCCAAGGGGGACTGAAGCGCGAAGAGCGCCATGGACGGCTGGTCGAAGTGAGCCTTGTCGTAGCGCCCGTAAACCACCAGGCCTTGCTTGATGTAGTAATCCAGCTCTCCGAACCATGAGTAGCCGTTGAAGGTCGTCACCGGATCGGTGACCAGTCCCTGCCAGTCCTCCTTGCTGTGGGCGTAGCCGGCCAGCACGTCGAGATGGTCCATGAACTCGTAGTGGCCGAAAAGGCCGTAGCGGGTCTGCTGGGGCTGGTAGGTGAATTCAAAGGGCGTTCCGGCATTCTGAACCTGCGGTTTGCGACCCTTGTAATACATGAGCGAAACGCTGGCGTTGTCCCCGATGAGAAAGTCGCCGTCGAACCAGACATCCTTGTGGTTGTACTGGCTGCCTGATGTAATTCCCTCGCCGTTGGCGTCCACGCCATTGGTCACTTTGGCGGTCAAACCGACGACATAGTTGTAATTCGGCGCCATGTAAGTGTAGCCGCCCTCCACCAGCCCCGGGCTCTGGTCAAAGGAAAAACCATTGGGCGACGCCAGCGTGAAGACAAGCGGCGTGTCGTCATCGGTCAGGCCCATGGTGTCCGAGGCGCGAAAGCCTTCCTGGAGATGGCCTTTTCCGATCCCCACGAACCAGGAGTTTTCAACGTTGCCGCCAGTGTAGGCCAAGCGGGCGCGTTCCAGGTCGGAACCGCCGTCTTCGTACATCACGTATTCGCCGAAGTAAGAGAAGTTCGAATTGGGGATCGCCCCGCCCCAGAGGACCGAGGCCTCTGCGAGGTCAATGCTGGAGTTGCTGGCGGAGGTTCCGTCCTGCGCCGTGGCCTTGGACCAGTCCACATCGGTGCGCAGGAAAATCGCCGCGGTGTCGGTGAGGCTGAAGGGTTTGTGGGACGCCATCATGCGGATTGTGGTCGGCGCCTTCTTGCCTTCCCAGTCCGGAGGCATCCTGTAGCCCAGCCGTTTGAACTCATACCCGAACTTGTTGAGCCGGGGAAAGATTGTATGGCACGTGTAGCAGCTCACGCCGTACTTGCGGGCGAAAGCGGGAATCGCTTCCGTGCGCTTGGGAAAAAAGGCGAAGGCGAGCCCGGCCGCCAGGGCCGTCAGCAGAAACCGGTTCCGAATCAGCTTTCTCTTCATGTGCATGAGTACCATCCTTTCTGATTCCTTCTCTCCAGGGTTAAATGAGACACACGATACGACCAGTGACACACGCGGGGAAGGATGAAGCGGCCTGAGAACCGCTCCCGGGCCGATAACCGAAAGATTTCCGGCCCATGCTCAGAACGGAACACGTAGAATTTCCGGCGTTGGAAAGCGCCGGGGGAGGCAGGCAATGAGAATCTATTCAAAACGGCGGGAAGGCTGGCATCGCCCCCCGCCGCCGGCTTGTCGCAATTCATCAGAGGTGCCTCCTGTTCGTGTCCGTCCAGGGAGCACCCCTTCCATCCAGAATTCAACATTAAAACGAACAGCTCAGATTTTCAATTTGTTCATGCGCAGGTCAACTATTTTGGGGGATTTGGCCCGAGTGAAGATCTAACGCACTCACAAATAAAGAGAAATGCGATTATTTGCATTCAAGGTAAGGGCGGCTTCCGCCTGTTGAACAGCTTGCGGCCGCGCGTTCGGGCTGTGTTACACTGACCGGGCTGTTTAGAGATGTCTTGTCAGCCGCGTGAGCTGAGCTGGGACTGCCAAAATGAAGCGCCGCGGCATCCTTGTGGACGCAAGGGACCGGGTTTTCTCTGATTTGCGGCGGTCTCCCGCCCTTCAAGGATCCCGACGCCTTCCATAACCCCTTCACGCAGCCCGCAAGCGAGGCTTCACGATCTGCTGAATCTATCGAGGAGTAGGCTTGGACGGCTCCAACGCCAAAGTCTTCGAATCGGCGCAGACCTTCGAAGCGGCGCTTTGCGAGGCGTCGCTGCAGGGCGTGCTCATCCTGACGGCCAGGCCGCGCCTGGCGCGCCGGCTGCTGCACCGCGTCAGGCTGCTGCTGGTTGAACGGAACGGAGGAAGCCCGCAGGGGTGGGAAACGCCGCCGATCCAGAGCTTCGCGGGCTGGGCGCGTCAAAGCTACGACATGCTCTGGCGTCCCCATAGGCCGCTGGGCCGAATGACGGCGCTGGCGCTATGGGAGCAAGCCGTTCGAGATGTCGCCCCCCCGGATGGACTCGATCCCACTCCCTCTCTTTTTTCTCATCTCCAAACGACGCTGGATCTTTTGGAGGCACACGGTCTTCCGGCGTGGGAAAGCCGGCCGACAGAAGCACCCCTGCCCCGATGGCGGAGCCGTGTCACGAGACGCTTCCTCGAGCTTAAGAAGGAGCGGGGTCTGGCCTCCTGGAACGACATTCTCGCGGAAGTCTCAGCGGCGGTTAGCGGACAAAGACTTGCCGTTCCGGAGCGAATCGTTTTCGCTGGATTCGAGGAATCGGCGCCCCAGGAAACCGCCGTCTTCGATGCACTGGCCGGAGCGGCTCGGGTTTCCCGCTGGGCGGTTCAACGTCAAGACGCGGCGGCCGGGGGATTGCATGTGTATGCCACGCCGGAGCAGGAATGCCGGAGCGTGTGCGCACAAATTCTGACCGCGTGGAACGGCGGCGTAAAAAACATGGGTATCGCCTTTTTGGATCCAGACTATTTCCCCTTGCTGCAAAAGTACCTGGCCGAACTGGCCGGCCTGGGGGAGAACCCGGATCTCGAGCATGAAATTCGTTACAACCTCGCCACCGGAACGCCGCTGGCTGAACATCCTCTCATCCAGTGGGCCCTGCTGCCGCTGAGAATCCTCGAATCGCCCCAGCCTCTTCCGCTCTGCGCCTCCCTGCTCGCCTCCCCCTACGCCCGCCGCCCCGGGCCGGCAAAGGCAGCCGCTTTGCTCCGCCCGCTGCTTCGACTGAGAAGCCCCTTGTCGCTCATGGAAATCTTCCGGGCTTGGCAAGGCGGCCCGCTTCACCCCTTGGCAGAAGCAATGCAAGCCCTCGCACACCGGCAAAGGCAGCCGATGGCGCATTGGCTGTCGTCGCTTCAGAGAACCTGGAGCGCCCTTGGGTTGTCTTCTTTCGGTGCTTCGAGCCCCGAGGAGGATATTTCAGCCCGGGACCATCTCCGTGGAATTGTGGAAGCTCTGCACCGTGAAGCGGCGCCGGTGGAGACGAACGCGGCCGGCGTGACCGGCTGGTTGACCGCCGCGTGCGAAGGCGTCTGGGTGGCAAGAAAAAGCGTAGAAACGGTGGGCATCCAGGTGCTTCCCGCCCTCGACGCGTGCGGGCTTGCCTTCGAACACTTGTGGGTCGTGGGCGCGCACGGCGGCGTCCTTCCCCGCACGGCCGACCCCCTGCCGCTT
>JARRNO010000196.1:4098-7523 GCA_037384885.1 Acidobacteriota bacterium | reverse complement strand
CGAAACCGCCGGCGGCCTTGCCAAAGCGGGGTGGCGGTTTCCAGCCGCATTCTGGACCGCGAATTCCGTTGAGCTTTTTGAAAGGGCCGCCTACTACGGAACGTTCATTGCCCTGGCCCTCTACCTGACAAATGTCATCGGCTTTTCAGACATTGCAGCAGGCTGGATCGGCGCTGGGTTCGCCTCCCTGATTTATTTTTTCCCCTCCATCAACGGGGCGCTCGCCGATCGGATAGGATTCCGCATCTCCCTGATCCTGGCCTTTCTTTTGTTGACGGCCGGTTACGGGATCTTGGGCATCACCACATCTAAACCCGTTGTGCTGACGGGGCTCTTCCTCATCGTGCTGGGCGGCGCCTTCGTCAAGCCCGTCATTTCGGGAACGGTGGCCAAGTGCTCCGATTCTAAAAGAAGAAGCAGAGCCTTCAGCCTGTTCTACATGGTGGTGAATATCGGATCGTTCTCTGGAAAAACCATCGCCAAACCCGTAAGAGTGATGATGGGGCTCAGCTATGTTCCCCTCTACTCTTCCCTGATGGCGTTCACCGCACTCCTGCTCGTCCTGCTTTTCTACCGGCCTCGCGAAAACGGTGAGGAGCGCCCCCGTTCAGCGCTGGAGACGATGAGAGGCATGGGAAAAGCGCTCAGCAACGGCCGTTTTCTTTCGCTGATCTTGATCACGGCCGGCTTCTGGGCGATACAGGGCCAACTTTACGCTTCCATGCCCAAGTACGTGTTGCGAATGGTCGGCCCGGATGCGAGTCCGGAATGGTACGCCAATGTGAATCCGCTCGTGGTGGTGCTGCTGGTTGTGCCTATCACCCACCTGGCCCGCCGTCTCGCCCCTGTCACCTCCATCGCCGTATCTCTGGCCCTCATCCCTCTTTCATCTTTGGCCATGGCCTTTTCCGGCTATTGGCACGGCATGATTCACCTCGGGGGTTATTTGGTCCACCCCGTGACGATCATGATGGTGGCCGGGATTGCCATCCAGGGCGTTTCCGAGTGTTTTCTCAGCCCCAGGTACCTGGAATACGCATCGCGCCAGTCCCCTCCCGGGCAGGAAGGCCTCTACCTTGGCTATTCCCACATGAACACCTTTTTCGCCTGGCTGGTGGGCTTCGTCCTCTCTGGGTATCTGCTCGACGCCTTTTGCCCCGACCCGCACAAGTTGCAGGCTTTGGGCTTTACGGCCTCCCAGATGCGCCAAGCTTACTCACACGCGTATTATCTTTGGTACGTTTTCGCCGGAATTGGCGCGGCAGCCTTCGTTGCGCTCTTGATTTTCCAGGGAGTGACTCGGAGGCTGGACCGAAGTCGAGGGTAGGAGGCCGAGGTGCGCAGGGTGCCTCCACGCGGACGGATAGCTGCAAAGACCATCAAGGGAGCGTTTTTTCTCTCTGTCGCACTTTACGTTCCGGTGCTTCTCGAACTCTCCCACCTTCCAAGTTGGTCGGCGCCGTGGCTTCCTCTCGATCTCACGAAACGAGTATTCCTGGCTGCATCAGCCGCGGCGGCGCTCACCGGCTGGCTCGTGGGAGTAATGCTGGGACGGGGCCATTTTTCCTGGTCAGGCGGGATTCTCAATGGATCAGGAGCGAGGGGCTCCATTCATGTCTTTGTCGTCTCAGCGGCCTTGATTGAATCTGGGGCGCTGTTGGGGCTCGCTTCCTCGTTGCTGTTAAACGACGCCAGATATGGCCTCTTGGCGGTGACGGCCACGCTTATTCTTCTTGCCTTGCACCCGATTGGGGCGAGAGAAAGCCGGAAGGATCCCGGATAATGCCGGTTCTGGATCAGGTCCGCGCCGCCAGATGGACCAATTCTCCGGCGATACGCTTCAGCGCTCCCGCCTGAAGCGGAGGGCGCACCCTTTCCGTAGGAAGAGAGCCGAATACGGCCGGAATCTCCTCCGGAGAAGAACAGACGGCAATCCATCCCTTGGACGCGAGGAACCCGATGTTTGCGGTTTCTTGCCCGGGGAATCCAGCGACGGCAACGACGGGTTTTCCCGAATGCAGCGCCTCTGTCAGCCCAAGTCCGCCTCCCTTGGTCACAACTGCGTCGCAGCCTCTCATCAAAAAGGGGAGGTCCCGGCGGTAACCCAGGAGACGTAGACGGCCCGGATGGGCGTGGGCCAGAGGAATCAGTTTTTGCCTTAACTTTTCGTTTCTACCGCACACCGCCACGATCTGCCACTCCGGCAAACGTAGACTCGCCCGCAGCGCTTCCTCCAGCGGCCCCACTCCCAGCCCCCCTCCCAGGAGCAAAAGTACCGGCCGGTCCACCCGAAGACCCAATTCACATCTCGGATCGAGCGACACGGCGCCATCGGCCTCGAAAGCACGGTCGATGGGGATCCCCGAAACCTTGATCTTCGACCGCTCAACCCCCAGGCCGGCCAGATCCTCCGCCAAATCTTCGTGGGCCACAAAGTAGCGGTCCACCTCCGGTCTCGCCCATCCCGGATAGATGTCATAGTCGGTGATCACCACCGCTAATTTCGTGGAGGAGCCTTCTTTCCGTTTCCAGTCGGCCGCGATTTCCATGGCGTTAATCTGGGTGGCGACCACAAGAGGCCACTTCCCTGGCTGGAGGGAGCGGAAGCGCCTTCTTGCACGCGCCCTCATTCCCGGCGGCGCAAGGGCCTCCTTGGAGGAAAAGAAGCGCGAACGGTACATCCGGTCCCAGACGAAGGGGAACCGGGTGGCCAGAAGAAGATAGCCCGTACGGAAAATAAAATCATATTCGAAGGGCACCCACGTTTCAAGGGGGACATGTGCCGGCTCAGTCCCCAGCATCTTCAACTCGCCGGAGAGAAGTTGAGCGGCCCTCGTGTGACCGGTTCCGAGCGCATAGGAGAGAATGAGGATTCGCGGCTTCATCGCGCCCGGGACAGGATGGTTTCGAGCGCCAGATTTTCGACGGCCCAGGTTGCCATGACGGTGCACATGGCGGCAAAGATCAACCCACCGAAAACATCGAGAACCCAGTGGATTCCCAGGTAGAGAGTGGAGTAAAGCACGAGCCACGCCAGCACCGACATGGTCCGCCGAAGCCGCTTGTTCCGGCTTTGAGAAACGATCATGGCGAACGTAAACGCAAGCGACGTATGAAAGGAAGGGAAACAATTGTTGAGACCGCTGAGAGGCCTGAGACCGTCGATCAGGAGGGGCGATATCTGGTTCATCAGAAGCGTGACCTGCCCTCCTCCGACCGACCACCTTTCAGCCACGGGAACAAATATGTAAAACGGGAGAATGAATAGGTAATTCAGAATGGCGCCCCAGAAGAGCTTACGCGTCAGGTCGTATTCTTCCTGGTAATAGGTCACCAGGACGGCGACAAAGCCCATAATGGGAAAGATATACAGGTAAACGCCCGAAAGAAGATAGGTCAGCCACAAAGGGTGGACCAGCTGGAAA
>JARRNO010000196.1:0-4052 GCA_037384885.1 Acidobacteriota bacterium | reverse complement strand
TGGAAAAGCGCGGTTGCGGATCCTTCGATCTGCAAAAAGAAGTGGCTGAGATTGTAATGGAGATGGGCTGTGATCGCCGCGTCGTACTTGGTTTCAAGGATGTCGAGGAAGATGATTCCCGCCAGGCCCGCCACGTAGAAGATGATTCGGAGATCGGTGGCGTTGTGTTTCAGAAAGCGCCGGCCGAGTTTCCAGGGCCCGACGCCTGGAAGACACCAGCTGAACAGCAGTTCAAAGGCCAGGAGCGTCAGTCCGAAACCCAGTAACATCACAAGATGCTCGTTGCTGAACATCATCATCCTCTGCGGCGAGTACCCCATGTAACAGGGTTATGGTACTGCCGGACGGGCCGATTTTCAAGAACCGGCGGCCACGGATCGTCCCCTTGACCGATTATAAGCGCGGACCCCTTCGACCAAAATGTTCGCCGCCTTCTTAAGACGGGGGATTTGGAGAACGTAGGCCACCCGGACTTCATTCATTCCGAGGCCCGGCGTCGCGTAGAATCCGGCGGCCGGAGCCACCATGACCGTTTCACCGTCCACTTCGAATTCATCGAGCATCCAGCGCGCGAAGCTCTCCGTATCGTCCACCGGAAGGCGCAGCACCATGTAGAAGGCGCCCGCGGGTTTTTTGACGTAAATGCCCGAATGCGCCGACAACCCTTCGAGAAGAGCGTCTCTTCTCTGCTGGTATTCCGTTCGAACACCATCGAAATAGTCGCGACCGAGTTTGTAGGCTTCCGCCGCGCCAAGCTGCTCGATCGTGGGAGGACACAGCCGCGCTTGAGCGAATTTCATCGCCATGTCGATCACGTCCTCGTTGCGGCTGATCAGCGCGCCGATACGCGCGCCGCACGCTGAAAAGCGCTTGGAGATGCTGTCGACCACAATGGCGTTTTCGCGGACCTCAGGAAGTTCCAGCAGGCTCGTATGATGTCCCCCGTCGTAGGTAAATTCCTTATAAACCTCGTCGCCGATAAGGAATAGTCCGTGTTGCAGCGCAATGCGTGCTAATCCCTCGAGCTCCTCCCGAGCAAGAATGGTGCCCGTAGGGTTGTTGGGGGAACAGACCAGAATGGCGCGTGTCCTGCTGGTCACTTTCTTTTCAATGTCTTCCATCGGAGGGAGGTGAAACCCGTCCTCCGCCCGGGTTGTCACAGGTACGACCTTCATTCCGGCCAGGGTGGCAAAGCCGTTGTAATTCGTGTAGAACGGCTCGGGAACAATCACCTCGTCCCCCGGATCGCCGACCAGGTTCAGGGCGAAGAGAGCGGCCTCACTTCCACCGGTGGTGATGATCAATTCTTCGGGAGCGATTTCGATCGAGTTCGCCGCGAAGTACGTGCTCACGGCCTTTTTCAATTCAGGAAGTCCGTCGCTCGGCCCGTAGCTGAGGACCGGGCCGCCATACCTCTGCACAGCTTTGAGGTAGGCTTCCGGCGTAGGGATATCGGGCTGCCCTATGTTGAGATGATAGATGGATATCCCCCGGGCCTTGGCCCGGACAGCCAGCGGGGCCAACTTCCGAATGGGTGAGGCCTGAATCGATTCCGCACGCTTTGAGAGCCGCATTTCTACTCCTTCGTCATCGTTCCGATGTGGCAATCATATTGATATTCCCCCACGGGGTGCGACGCTGCCGCGCCCTTCTATTAAGATTATGGCACATTCCAAAAGCGGAGGCACGCCAGCGGGACGGGTCGCATCATCGCGCTTGGAACGCTGGAGAGCCTTGGGCCTCGTGCTACAATGCTCTTTGGGCGACCAAAGTTCCTAATGCGGATCGTGGACTGCGGGCAGGTGAACGATGGGACGTAGAGGGTCCGAAAAGAAACAAGGCCACTCTCTCTCCGAAGCCCACGGATCGGTGGCCGTTCCCTATCAGCGCCACTTGATCCGGCGGATCTTAGCCGTCGCCGGCCCGGCCTATCTAGTCAGCGTGGGCTACATGGACCCGGGCAACTGGGCGACGGATCTTGCCGCAGGGGCCCAATTCAACTACGCCCTCATCTGGGTCCTTCTCATGTCCAACCTGATGGCGGTCCTCCTTCAAAGCCTGGCCGCACGGCTTGGTGTTGTCAGGGGGCTGGATCTCGCGCAGGCCTGCCGCGCCGAATATCCTTCCGGCGTAAACTTCTCCCTTTACATCCTGTGTGAAATCGCCATTACCGCCACAGACCTCGCCGAAGTCATTGGTTCGGCCATCGCCCTCCAACTGTTATTCGGACTCCCCCTGATCTGGGGTGTGGTGATCACGGCTGCGGACACCTTTGCCCTGCTGTTTCTCAGCCAGTTTGGAATCCGCAAGATGGAGGCGTTGATCATCGGCCTGATCACCATCATCGGAGGTTCGTTTCTGATCGAAATCATACTCGCCCGGCCCGACTGGGGAGGAGTGCTGAGTGGGTTCACGCCCACGCTTCCGAATTACCCGGCGCTTTTCGTCGCCATCGGAATTCTCGGCGCCACCGTCATGCCGCACAACCTTTATCTGCATTCCTCTCTCGTGCAGACTCGCAAGATAGGGCCCACGCTGAAGCAGAAATGGGACTCGATCCGCCTCAATACCATCGACTCGGCCGTCGCCTTGAACATGGCCTTTTTCGTTAACGCGGCCATCCTGATCATGGCCGCCGCCGTCTTTTACAGGACAGGGCATTTCAAGGTGGCGGAGATACAGGACGCCTACCGGCTCCTGGAACCCATCTTGGGGGCGGCCGTGGCGCCGGTCGCTTTCGCCGTCGCCCTTCTTGCGTCCGGGCAGAGCTCCACCATCACCGGAACGTTGGCAGGGCAGGTTGTTATGGAAGGATTTCTCAACATCCGCATCCAGCCCTGGGTCCGCCGGCTGATCACCCGTATCCTCGCCATCGTGCCGTCCGTGCTGACCATACTTTACTTTGGTGAAAGAGGGACGGGCACGCTGCTGATTCTCTCCCAGGTCGTTCTGTCCCTTCAGCTTCCCTTCGCCATCATTCCCCTCATTCACTTCGTTTCGGACCGGCACACCATGGGACCCTTCTCCGTCAGGCTTTGGATCAGGATTCTCGCCTGGACTACGGCCCTGGTCGTGGTGGCGCTGAACGCGGAACTGGTCTGGGAAACCTTGAAAGGCTGGATCCTGGGGGCAGGACATCACGCCTTCTGGATCGAATTGTTCGTCCTGCCGCTCGTGGGCCTGCTCGCACTACTCCTGGCTTACATTACGTTCAAACCCTGGATCGCCAAAATCCTTCCCGCGCGCAGGACGGAGGCCGAGCCCGGCGTTCATGCGCCGGCCGACAGCCTGGAGGAACTGTTGAAAAGCTATCCTGAAGGCCGCCGTTATTCAAGAGTGGCCGTCGCCCTGGACTTCTCGGGCCGCGACCGCCGTGTGCTGGCGGAAACGCTGCGATTTTTGGGTGATTCGCGCCCGGATCTCGCCCTCATGCACGTCACGGAAAGCGCACCGGCCCGCTTTCTCGGCAAAGAAAGCGGAGACATTGAAAGCCAGTACGACGAAACGCGTTTGAAGGTCTACGCCGAGGAACTCCGCAAGCTTGGCTTCCAGGTGCGAACCATGCTGGGCAGCGGCAAGCCGGTCCCCGAACTGGCCCGGATGGTTGAGAGTTTCGGGGCCGACCTTCTCGTTCTCGGGGCGCATGGGCATCGTTTTATCCTGGACCTCTTCTTTGGCTCCACGGCGGACGCATTGCGGCACCGCGTTTCAGCCAGCGTGCTCGTAGTGGCCAAGCAGTCTCCCCGTGTTCCCCTTTAATCTCCAAACGGTCATGACTTCGCTTCCGGAGCTTGGTCCAGGATCCTTTTAAGAAGAGCGGGATCATCCGGCAGCTGCCCGGCCTTGACCAACCTCGGCGTAAGGGTAACCCACCGGCGTTCCTTTGAAAAAACTTCCTTGAATATGGGAAGTGCACGATCCAGGTGTCCCGAGGCCGCCAAGGCGACCGCTTCCCAATATCTCAGCTCAACGACACCAGGCGCCAGATCGGCTGCCTGCGCATACTCCTTGAGCGCCCTCTCCACTTGGTGTTCTGCAACCAGCTCGTCCCC
>JARRNO010000195.1:0-5803 GCA_037384885.1 Acidobacteriota bacterium | reverse complement strand
CCCCAAGGGCCTCCAGGTCGGCCAGGTCCCTCTTTCGACCGGTTGCTTTTTTATTGGTGATGAACTGGTCCCGCCCGATATAAGAGACAGGGACACCGCCATAATTCGCGGATTCTCGACTGAGGTAGGCGTCTTCCCATGAAACGCCTGTCAGCGACGTAACAAGGTCGATTCGAACAGGCGGGACACCAAGTTGTATCACGGTGTTCTCTTTTAGAAAATCATCCGTCGTTAAGCCGACGCCCCCAAATCCGAATTCATTGAGTGCCGCCATGATACTGGCGGCGTTCTTTGAAGAACGGTGGACGAACAGGTCCATGTCTCCCGTGTAGCGCGGAGCGCCGTGAAAAGCGAGCGCATACCCTCCGACGAGGATAAATTCAACGTGATGTTTGTTGAGTAACTCGAGCAGATCTCTGAAGTCTGACTGCACTTCCATGGTATTGCCTTCTCAGCTCGTCCACCGCCGCCACCCTCTCTTCGGACGTCCTGCTTAACCAGTACGCCAAGTCTCTCTTTGCAGAAGAAGGATCCGCGAGGCTCATCTTTCTGACTACTTTTTTGATCATCTCTGATCTCCTTGCGGCTCCGCCGTCCGGTCCTACGTCTTCCGCCTGTGCTGACGATAGTATCACCCTGGCAGGATCGGCAAGTCAAAGGGGCCGCGACGCGGCCGGGAAGGAAGTGAAGCGCTGGGAGGTGAAGGCCGCTTTGCGGCCGGTGACTAGGTGACTGTGTGACGAAGTGATTAGGAAGCGGGATGCCCACCGCAGGCAAAGATTTGGAAGCGTACCGCTGCGGGACATCGCGGCTGGAAGCCGGGCCGCAAGCGGCCAGTGTCTTGTGAAGAGTGTCTGGTGTTTTGTGCTCGTCGGTTTTCCGTTGCAGGCAGAGATTTGGATAGCTTACCGATGCGGGGGTCGTCGTTTGCAAGCAAAGGCCGCTACACGGCGCGACGCGCCGTGCAACTGACGGCTAACAGCGCGGCGTGCCGCGCCACTCACGTTTAACTATTCACGGGCCTCGAAGCGGCCACGGCCCACCGTCGGCCGGCCTCCGGCGCGCCGAGTTCCGAGGCGCAGAAGATATAAAAAAGGGGCCCGAAGGCCCCTTTCGACTGACTAGGCGTAGGCGCCGGTCAGCTGTTGGCGGGACGAACGTGTTCCGCCTGAGGACCCTTGGCGCCCTGGGTGACTTCGAGGGTGACGGCCTGTCCCTCAGCGAGGGTCTTGAAGCCTTCTCCTTCGATGTTGCTGTGGTGGATGAAAGCATCCGTGCCGTCTTCCACCGTGATGAAGCCATAGCCCTTTTTGTCGTCGAACCATTTCACAATTCCGTTTACCACTTGAAACTCCTTGCGTTAGCACATGCACCACAACAACCATTTGCCGGGTGTAAGCGTAGCTAGTGTAGCACTTCCGTTCACGCAAGTCAAAGGGGCCGCGCTGCGGCCTCGCACCACGGCCCGACGGCAGACGGCCGTCGGTGGGCGGACGCTAAAGGACTTGAATGGCTTGCCGTTGCGGGAATCGTCCTTTGCAAGCAAAGGACGCTACATCGGGGCCTTCGGCCCGACAGCAGACAGGAGACGGACGTCGGACACCAAAGATTTGAATGCCTTGCCGTTGCGGGATTCGGCCTTTGGCAAGCAAAGGACGCTACATCGGGGCCTTCGGCCCGACAGCAGACAGGAGACGGACGTCGGACGCCAAAGATTTGAATGCCTTGCCGTTGCGGGAATCGTCCTTGGGGCCTTCGGCCCGACAGTGAATTCCCGCGAAGGCAGACCGGCTTGATCGGATTTTGCCGCGCTTTGGCGAAATCCGGCTGTTGCCCGGACGCGGGTTGGATTCAAGGAAGGCGAGCGGCGGGGCACCGAGTCGTACTCGTGTACTTCGAGCGTGCCGCGCCACTCACGTTTCACGGCGTGAAGCGCGTCCGGGCGCGCGGGGGTATCGCATCTGTCGAAATCGTGAAATACTTGGATTTGCCCGGTGCTTTACCGGGAGCTGGCGAGGGGCGGTTCTAGCAGGCTGCTAGCATCCCACTTCCAATCGGCGGCATGAGGAGACAGTGCATGACAAATTCCACGCCCAGCGTGTGTTCCGGGAAAACGCCCGGTAAGAAGCGGAGCCGGTTTCACCAACCCGAATGGTTCCGGGAGATGAGGCGGTTCGAGATGCCCAGCCTGAAGAAGGCCCTGTGGCAGATGCTGGACACCTTTATCCCCTACCTCGCGCTCTGGGCCGGCATGGTGCTGCTCTTCAAGTTCGGCGCACCCTATTGGATCATCCTTCTCCTGTCGGTGGTGGGCGCGGGGCTGCAGGTGCGCATCTTTATTCTCTTCCACGACTGCTGCCACGGCTCCTTTTTCAGGTCCCACCGCGCCAATTCCGTTCTGGGCACGGTCACGGGAATCCTGACCTGTACGCCCTACAAGGAGTGGCGGAGCGAACACAACACACATCACGCCACGGCGTCGAACCTGGACCGCCGCGGCGTAGGCGACATTACCACGCTCACAGTGGAAGAATACCTCGCGGCTTCGCGCTGGAAGCGCCTTGCGTACCGGGCCTACCGGAATCCTCTGGTCATGTTCGTCCTGGGCCCCATCTGGGTCTTCGTGGTGAAGTTCCGGTTCTTTCCGAAACACGCCGGACGCTCGGAGCGTCTGAGCATCATGATCACCAACCTCGGCCTCGTTTCCATTACGGCCCTGGCGGCCTTCACCATCGGCCTGAAGGCTTTCTTGGCGGTGCAGTTGCCCATGTTCCTTCTCGGCGCCGCCGCCGGCATCTGGCTCTTTTACGTGCAGCACCAGTTCGAGAAGGATTACTGGGCGCGCCATGAGCACTGGGACCCAATCCGCGCGTCGCTGGAGGGCAGCTCCTACTACAAGCTCCCCAAAATCCTCCAGTGGTTTACCGGCAACATCGGGCTGCATCACGTCCACCATGCCAGGCCGCGCATTCCCAATTACAACCTGCAGCACTGCCACGACACCTTCCCGGCCCTTCACACGGTTCGGCCTCTCACGCTGTGGTCCAGTCTTAAATCACTGCGCCTGCACCTGTGGGACGAAGCTTCCCAGCAGATGGTGGGGTTCGGCGCGCTGCGGAGAAGCCGCCGAGCGGCCTGAGGGCGTTGGCAGCGTTGCGGCCCATACTCACCACCAACCGTTCACAGCGCGGCAGCGCAGCTTCCGGCGCCTAACCTCTATCCTTTTCCCTCTTCGCGCCGCGAAGCGGCCGGCTTGCCGCCCCCCGTTGCTCCCTGTATACTTTTGGCTCGAACGACACGGCGGCGGACATCAGGCGATCCAGGAAAACGAGACGCGAATGACGGACTTTTTCCCCGATCCAGACCATTTCTCATCCCTTCCCGATTCTCTCGGAAGCGAGAGCGTCACGGTCGCCTTGCAGGATATCGCTGTCCGCTTCGACGGCCTTTCTCCCGCCCTGGCATTGGCGGCGCGTAAGCGTTACGCGCTCTTTCTCTCCGATGCAACTCCCCTGCACCGGGTGGTCCTGCATCCCGGAGGCCCCGCCTACCTGGAGCCCGCCACGGACCGTTTTCTCCGGCTGGAAGAGCGCATTTTTCCCGAGGGACGTGTCCTGAGCTCCACCGACTTTACCGCCTACTGGGAAGAGGGCGGAGCCGGGCGCGGCGTCCTCCGCGTTTCCTCGCCCGATGACGGCAAGGCCGTGGAGCGGGCCATGGAAAATTACCTGCGGTGGGTGGTGTCGGACCTGGCCATCGAACGCGGCGCCTTTATCCTTCACGCCGCTGGGCTGCTTCGAAACTCGAGAGCCTACCTCTTTTTCGGGCACAGCGGCGCCGGCAAATCCACGGTCACAGCGCTTTCGGAAGGGTGCCAGGTCCTTTCGGACGACCTGGTGCTGCTGGTCAAGACTGACGAGGGCTTTAAAGCGACGACCACGCCCTTCTGGGGAACATTTCCCCAGTCGGCCAAGGATACGGGCCTGTACCCCGTGGCCGGCCTCTTCCGTCTTCGTCAGTCGAAGGACGTCAAAACGACGCCCGTTTCCGGGGGCACGGCTGCAAGCCTGGTGCTTTCCTGCTGCCCCTTTGTTTCGAATCCAGGGCGCGTAAGCGGCCGGCTCATGCCGCTGATCCAGGACCTGTGCCGCACCACTCCCCTTTTCTTCCTGGACTTTCGCAAGGACCCCGATTTCTGGGACACTGTCATGGAAGCGACGGCCGTTCAGACGGGCGGCAAGTAGCGGCGCGCAAGCGAGGCAAAAAGCACGGGAGATTCTTCATGTACGAGGACGGCAAATACAAGCAGAATCCGGACGTTTCCTGGCGGGTGATCGACGGGCAGGCCGTCCTGATCCACAATCGCGAGGGCGAGATCGAAGTCTTGAACGAATTGGGCACCTTCCTCTGGGAACGGGCGGGAGAGCCTCTGGATCGCCTGGTTGAAGCCGTCACGGAAGAATGGGATGTGGCGGAAGAACAGGCCCGGGAGGACGCCCTGGAGTTCTTCGAGCGGCTCATCGATTCCGGCGCCCTGGTTTCCCGCGAAGAATAGGCGGCCGCATTGCGGCCAGGAAGTTGGCTGCTTCGCCGCCCGGGAGAGGGAAGAGGGTAGAAGTCCGCGGTACGCGTGCGTTGCGCGCAGTGAATCGTGAGTGGCCGCAAGCGGCCAGCGAGGAAGTGAAGAGCTAGGAGGCGATGGCCGCTTTGCGGCCGGTGACTAGGTGACTGTGTGACGAAGTGATTAGGAAGCGGGATGCCCACCGCAGGCAAAAATTTGGCGGGCTTTCCTTTGCAGGATTCGGCCTTTACAAGCAAAGGCCGCTACACGGCGCAAAGCGTCGTCCCTCAAAAGCAGGCCGGGTTGAACACTAACGGCTGACCCTTAACGGTTCACTGAGCGCCGGCGCCAACCCTTCGAACTTCCTTGCTTCTTCACCACCCCAACGGACTACCCGCGATGGATGTCCGCCGCCTCCTTGTGAGGCGCTCTGCTCTTTTTGACATGCGCCGCAGCCCCGCTCATAATGGCTTCACCCACTGAGACAACACTAGAAGCGGGAGAAGGGACCACCATGAGAATCCGCACGTTTCTTTTTGCTGTGCTTTTTACCGTGCTTGCCTGCATTCCTCTGCTTGCCGCCGGCAAGCCTCAGCCCGTGCCCAAACGCAAAGCCGTCAAACAAGCCATCAAGGCCTATGACGCGGGAAAGCCCAAAGAAGTGAAGGCCTTGCTGGAACCCATGGTCAAGGCAGGCCAGGCAAGCGAAATCGCATATTTCTATCTCGGGATGGTTGCTTACGACAAGGGCAATCTCGCAACCGCGGAGAAATACGATCGTAAGGCCGTATCCATAAATCCAGACTACGCGGCCCCCTATTCCGATCTGGCCGCCATTCTCATCCAGAAGGGAAAATATCAGGAGGCGATTCCCCTTGCGAGGAAGGCGACGGAACTCGATCCCTCGAATGCCGAGGCCTTCGCCAATCTCGGGATGGCGCAGCTCTCCCTCAAGCAAGACAAGGCCGCCTACCAGAGCTTTCTCGCTTCAGCCCGCGTCGACCCGAACGCCATCGCCAGGTCCGGCGCCCAGATGTTGATTCAATATCATGATCCCAAATCCGCTCTCTACTACCTGAATATCGCCCTGAAAGTCGCGCCGGATGATTCCCTAGCGCTGCTCAACGCCGGGCAGGCATACAGGATGCTTCACGACCAGAAGTCCGCATTGGACGTTCTGAAAAGAGGGTACGAAGTCACGCCGGTCAAGGCGGATGTCTTCGGCGTCATTACAGCAGTTAT
>JARRNO010000194.1:0-4104 GCA_037384885.1 Acidobacteriota bacterium | reverse complement strand
CGGGGATCACATCTGCCATCGCCGTTCCCGCCTATGCAGGCATACCCCTCACCCACCGGGATCACACGGCTACCGTGGCATTCATCACGGGACATGAAGATCCCAAAAAGGAAAAATCCGGTATTGCATGGGATAAACTGGCCACCGGAGCGGGAACCCTTGTGTTCCTGATGGGGGTAGGAAACCTCCGGGCCATTGCGGCCAGACTCATGGAATACGGAAGAAGCCCGGGTACTCCCGTGGCCGTAATCCGTCGGGGAACCTGCCCTGACCAGGAGACCGTGCTGGGCACCCTTGATACCATTGCGGAGATCGCCGGTGAGGCCGGGATACGGCCGCCCGCCATTATCGTGGTGGGAGAAGTGGTGGGGTTGCGGCAAAAACTGGAATGGTTTGAAAAAAGGCCGCTTTTCGGGAGGCGCGTCGTGGTGACTCGTGCCAGAGAACAGACCAGCGGATTCCTTGGGAGGCTCTCCCTGCTTGGGGCTGACTGCGTTCAATTTCCCACCATCAAGGTCGTGCCGCCGGAGAGCTGGGAACCCCTGGATTCGGCCGTCAAACAACTATCCCGTTATGACTGGGTGCTGTTTACCTCTGTCAACGGCGTCAGATATTTCCTTGAGAGGCTGGAGTTTCTGGGAAAGGACGTTCGGGCGATGGGAGGCCTGAAGATTGGGGCCATCGGCCCACGGACCGCGGAAGCCTGGACCAGGATGAGAATAAGGCCCGACCTGGTGCCGGATGAATACCGTGCCGAAGCCGTGGTGGAAGGTTTGGCCCGGATCGGCGTCAAAGGCGGAAAAATCCTGATCCCGAGGGCGCTCAAGGCCCGGGAGATCCTGCCGGAGGCACTGCGGGAAATGGGCGCGGAGGTAGACGTGGTCCCCGCCTACCGGACTATCAGACCGGACGACGACCTGGAGCGCGTGAAGGAAATGTTCCGGCAGAAGCAGGTGGACGCGGTCACTTTCACCAGTTCTTCCACCGTGACCAACTTCATGGAGATGTTCAAGGGGAGTGAAGAAGCGCTCAAAGAGTGGATGAACTCCGTAGCCGTGGCCTGCATAGGCCCTGTTACCGCGAAGACCGCTCAGGGATTCGGGCTGCAAGTAAATATCACCCCGCATGAATACACGATTGATTCCCTGACAGATGCGCTTGTCGCTTATTTCGCCCGCTCATAACAGCCCGGCAGTTCCTCTCAACCAAACCCTCCACAGCATCACGCCCTTTGCCTCATTTTCAGCTCCAGTTACGGGTTGCTAAAACACGCCCAGCAAGCAGGGGAGCGGCATATTCCCTCCGCTTCGTTCGCTTCGCCGTCCCTGGCTCCGCTCACTACGGATGTCGGCCCTTTCACGCCCGTGGCGGGATTCCAGGGCCGACATGTGCCGCTCCGGGAACATCCCGTTCCTCTGCTTTCCGAGCACAACGGCTTCTGTTTGCTCACGGAGGGGGACTCAGCGGAGGAAGGCTATCCATTCTCCTCTTCTTCCTGGGGAGCCGATGGAATCCGGCGAAGTTCCCGGAGTTCCTCGATCTTATTGAGAGGCCTTTCCACCTGGCGGCGCCTGGTCGTCATGAGCGCCTCGTATTCTTTCTGGCTCTCGCTGATTCTTTTTCCCAGGACCTCCATCTTTTTTACAAAATTTTCCCACTGCTTTTTAAATGCCCCCAGGAGAGAGAGGATCTCCGTAGATGTCTGTTCCAGGGCAAAGTTGTCTATTGCCTGACGGATAACTGCCAGGACGGCAAAGAGGGTCAGCGGGGAGCAGGGAATGACTTTGTTCCTGATGCTGTTGTCCAGGATGGCGTTGTCCTGTTCGTGTATGAATCCGTAGACCTGTTCATTGGGGATGAATAGGAGAACATAATTCAGGGTGTTCTGCTGCGGGTTGATGTAGTCCCGGGTGGTAATCTCCTTGATACGTCCCTTTACATCCCGGAGAAAGTCGTTCCGGTCCTTTGACTTTTCAAGGTCGGACTCTGTTTCGAGGAACCGGAGATAGTTGTCCAGGGGGAATTTGACGTCCATGTTCAGTCTGAGATCCCTGGGCAGGAGAAAGGTAAAGTCCGGCCGGGTACCCACCCCTTCCACGGCCTTCTGTTTTACGTAATTCACGCCCTCGATGAATCCCGCGAGACGCAGGACATCTTCGGCCATGCGTTCTCCCCATTGACCCCTGCTCTGGGTGCTTGAAAGGGCCTCACGCAGGGTATTGGTCGTCTCGATCAAGGCGGTTGTCTGTTGGCCGGCCGACTTGAGCTGATTTGTGAGCTCCCCGAATTTCTGCACCCGGTCTTTCTCCAGGTCCTGGACCAGGATCGAGACTTTGTTCAGTTCCGTACCCATACGGACCAGCTGCTGATCAATCAGGCCTTTCTTGGCATCAAGGTCGTGAAGGACGGATTCACGTTCCCCGTCGAGCCGGGTCTTGGCAAGTTTGAGAAACTCCTCCGTGCTTTTCTGAAGAGCATCCAAGGAAAGGCTCCCAAAACTGGCTTTCAGATCCGCGACCACGGCGTCCATGCCGGCCTGCCTTTGATTCTCGCTTTCGTCAAAAAGCTCGGCCGCAAGTTCCCGGGCTGTTTTTGCCTGAATTATTCTCAGCACAAGGGCCACAGCGAGCCCTAACGCAAAGCCGACCAGAAGCGCTACCACTATGGGCCAGTATGTCATGCCGTCCTCCTTGAAGGATTGTGTCCGTCAATTCCAGCCCATTGTTATGGAACGGATGGATTCTGTCAACCACCTGAAATCGGAAAGCCTCCTCGCAGGAATTCAAATCCGACGTGGAATTTCGTCCGTATTTTTGGCTTGGATTTCGTGATCAGCAGACGGTAAAGGGCTAAAGCAAGGGCGGCGTTTCAGATCGTATTAAAACGCCGCCCTCATATGTTGCCGACAGCCTCCGTGAGCGTTCAAAACATCCGTCGGTTTGTGGCGGTCATCGCTCCCTGAGATCCGATTTGCAGTTCAGGATACGCTTCAGGAGCCCTCGAATACGTTTATGCCACGATCATGCGAGGTCGAAGCGGTCAAGGTTCATTACCTTGTTCCACACCGCTACAAAGTCCTGCACGAACTTCTTTTGGGAGTCCTCACATCCATAGACTTCCGCCAAGGCCCGAAGCTGGGAGTTCGAACCGAAGATGAGGTCGACACGGGTGCCGGTCCACTTGAGTTCGCCCGTTTTGCGATCGCACCCTTCAAACACGTCAGCGTCTTTCGAGGCTGCCTTCCACTCCGTGCCCATGTCGAGCAGGTTCACGAAGAAGTCGTTGGTCAGCACCTCCGGCCGCTTGGTGAAGACGCCGTGCTGGGACTGCCCGAAGTTGGCATTCAAGACGCGCATGCCGCCAACGAGAACGGTCATTTCGGGCGCGGTCAGGGTCAGTAGTTGCGCCCGATCAACCAGCAACTCCTCCGCCGATACGGCGTAGCGGGTTTTCTGGTAGTTGCGGAAGCCGTCCGCGACCGGTTCGAGCACGGCGAAGGAGGCCGCATCGGTTTGCTCCTCCGAGGAGTCCATGCGTCCCGGCGTGAAGGGAACCGTCATATCGTGGCCGGCGTTCTTTGCAGCCTGTTCGACACCTGCGCATCCACCCAGGACAATCAAGTCGGCGAGCGAAACCTTCTTCCCATCTGACTGCGCGCTGTTGAACCCACTCTGGATGCCCTCCAGCGTCTTGAGCACCTTGGCCAGCTGGGCCGGCTGGTTGACTTCCCAATCCTTCTGCGGCGCCAGCCGAATGCGGGCACCGTTGGCACCGCCACGCTTATCGGAGCCACGGAACGTGGACGCCGACGCCCAGGCGGTCGAGACCAGTTCCGAGATCGACAGGCCGGAGGCGAGGATCTTGCCCTTGAGGTTTGCGATATCCTGTTCATCAACCAGTTTGTGATCGACGGTAGGGATGGGGTCTTGCCAGATGAGATCTTCGGCCGGAACCTCCGGGCCGAGATAGCGCGAGCGGGGGCCCATGTCGCGGTGGGTCAGCTTGAACCACGCCCGGGCGAACGCGTCCGCGAGCTGATCAGGATTCTCGTAGAAGTGCCGTGAAATCTTTTCGTAGACAGGGTCGAACCTCAGAGCGAGGTCC
>JARRNO010000193.1:0-7129 GCA_037384885.1 Acidobacteriota bacterium | reverse complement strand
CTTCGGCCTCTCCCTTCTCCCCTTTTCCTGGCTGCGAAGCAGCCGACTCCCGGGCCGCAACGCGGCTATTGCGGCCCTTGACTTCTCTCTGAAATGAACCTATGTTCATTTCAGGAGGTGGAGATGCCGCGTCCCAGATGCGTGCGGAAAGTCTCGAACAATCCGAGAGTGCGGGGCCTGAAGCCCATCGGCCTTCCCGTACGGATGAGCGAAACCCTGTCCCTGGGGCTGGACGAGGTGGAAGCGCTGAAACTGGCCGACCTGGAAGGGCTCTACCAGGAAGAAGCCGCCCGCCGGATGGGCATTTCACGGCCCACCTTTTCGAGACTGCTGACCGGGGCCAGACGGGTCCTGGCCAAGGCGCTGATCGAACAGTCGACCCTTTTCGTGGGTCCCTCGCCGGCCACCATCACGGACGAGGAGGGCGAGTGGCCCTGCCCGGTTCACGTGGGACGCCACAGGCGCGGTAGACGCTGCCTCTGCCACGATGGAGATGAGCCGGACGAATCGGCCGGCTCGCAGGAGGGAAACCATGAATAACAGAAACGGAGCTGAAAACGGCGGACGTTCGGGCCGTGGTGAACGCCGAGGCTGGAGATACCGCGACGACAACGGCGGCTTGGGCGCCGGCCGGGGCGGAAGACCCCGGGGAGGCGGCATGGGGCGATGCCGGGGCGGCGGCCGTTTGCGCGACCGGGACCGGGCCGGTGAATCCGGGTGGTGCCTTCACGATGAAATCATCGCCCTGAGAGATGAAGTGAAAGCGCTAAAGGAACAGCTTTCGAAACAAGAGTGACGGTCCGGTGGGCCGGCGCATCTGACGGGAGGGGAGTAACCATGACCCGCAACGCACATGTCTACGGGCCGGTGGCGAGCCGGCGCCTGGGGCTGAGCCTGGGCGTGGATCTCGTTCCCTTTAAATACTGTCCCTACAACTGCATTTACTGCCAGCTCGGTCCCACCCGGGTGCGGACCCGCCAGAGACAGGCGTTTTATTCCCGCGAAGAAATCCTTCGTGAAATCCGGACTCGCCTCGACACATCCCGTCCAGATTACATCACCCTGTCCGGTTCGGGTGAGCCGACGCTGTACAGCGAGCTCGGGGCTCTGATCCGGGACATCAAGGCGACCACCGCCGTTCCTGTCGCCCTTCTGACCAACGGGGCGCTTCTGGGCGATCGGGAGGTGAGACGCGAAGCCGCTCTGGCCGACCTGGTTCTGCCGAGCCTCGACGCTGCCGATGCGGATCTGTTCCAGCGGGTGAACCGTCCCATGGAAGACCTCGACATCGAGAGTGTGATCGAGGGATTGGTGGAATTCCGAAGAGAGTACCAGGACCCCATCTGGCTGGAAATTATGGCGGTGAACGGCTTGACGACGGAGGGCGGCCGGCTGGAAAAGATCGCAGGCGCCGTGGGCAGGATCGCCCCGGACCGGATTCAGCTCAACACGCCGGTGCGGCCCGTTCCGGGCACCCGGCTGGAGCCTGTGTCTCATGACGTCCTGAGAGAAATGGCCAAGGCTTTCAGCCCGGCAGCTGAAATCATTGCGCCGCTGGGGGCGAGGCGGGTTCCCAATCCTCCGCTGTTTCTTGATACGCAGGAAGTCCACGCCCTCATCCAAAGAAGGCCATGCACCGTGGAGGACATCGCCGCAGGTCTCGGCGCCCCCGCCAACCTGGTGGTCAAGGCGCTGGAGCTGCTCAGAAAGCGTGGCCTGGTTCGCTCCGCGAGGCGAAGGGGACAGCTCTACTACAAAGGGATGCCGGAATGAACCTTCGGGAAATCTTCGATGACACCTTGATGATCACCGGTTTCGTCTTCGCCATGATGCTCCTGGTGGAATATCTGAACGTTCTGAGCGCAGGACTTTTGCGGGAGAAGGTGAAGGGAAGGGGCCTGCTGAGCCACGGCGGGGTGACTCTTCTCGGCTCAACGCCCGGGTGCCTGGGCGCCTTTACCAACGTGACGCTCTATGTCCACCGGGTCATTCCCTTCGGCGCGCTTGCCGGAGGCATGATCGCCACCAGCGGAGACGAAGCCTTCGTCATGCTTGCCATGTTTCCCGGTGCGGCCCTTATCCTCTTCGGCATCCTATTCGTTTACGGGTTGACGGTGGGGTGGAGTCTCGACAAGCTCTTTAAAAGTCCCTGTTACCGGGGAGACTCGTGCGGGCACGGCCTCGCGCTGCACCCGGCTGAAGACCGCAAGGGGCAGCCTCTCATCCGCCGCCGCGACTGGTCGCGCTGGTCCCTGCAGCGCTCAGCGCTCCTTGTCAGCCTGGGACTCTTTCTGGCGGCGGTCTTGCTGGGGGCGCTTGGGCCCCAAGAATGGAACTGGATCCGCTGGAGCCTGGCGGCGGTCTGCGCGGCTGCCGTCTGGATCGTCGCCAGCGTTCCGGATCACTTCCTGGAAGAGCACCTTTACGCCCACGTAGCGAAGGAGCACGTCCCCCGTATTTTTCTCTGGGTGCTCGGGGTGCTTCTTCTCATGGGCTGGCTTCAGACCTTCCACCTTCCGGTAAAGGAACTGGCGCAGGCGCACCCGGTCATGACCCTGCTGCTGGCGGCGCTGATCGGGATCATCCCGGAATCGGGGCCTCATCTCATCTTTGTCACGCTTTTCGCCCAGGGACTGGTGCCGTTTTCCGTACTCGTGACCTCGTCCATCGTCCAGGACGGCCACGGCATGCTGCCGCTGCTCGCTGAGTCCCGCCTTGAATTCGTGAAGGTAAAGGCCGTCAACCTGGCCGTGGGGCTGGCGCTGGGGTTCCTGATCATGGCGTTTGGATGGTGACGGCTGCGGCGGTGGAGAATCCTCTTTTGAGGAGAAGACGATGGAAAGAAACCGGCAAAGGATGATGGGGGCAGGCGGCTACTGTGTCTGTCTGAAGTGCGGAAGGCGCGAACCCCACCAGCCGGGCCTGCCATGCCGGGAAATGCGATGCCCCGACTGTTCCGTCCCATTGGTGAGGGAGGGTTCCGAGCACCATGAAAAGGCGATGATCAAGCAAAACATCAGAAAGGAAAAGCAACAGGGATCGTAGACTGTGTGGCTCTTTCGGGAGCCGGAGCCATCAAAGCCTGATCCCATCGCGAAATTGAGGTGAAATGTGGAATCAGAGGACTTTAAAGATCGCCTGGCCCACTTTGAGGCGCGAACGAAGCAATACCAGGAACTTGGGCATGACCGCTTTGAAGCGGCCGGCTTTGTTGCAGGAGCCTGCTCTCCCTTCTCCGGTCCAGTTCTCGACGTGGGAACAGGAAAAGGATTGTTGGCCATGGCGCTGGCCCGGCGCGAAGCGAACGTGATCAGTATCGATGTCAACGCGGAGGACCAGGAATTCGCGGCCCGCCTGGCAGATCGTGAAGGCCTTTCGGAGCGAATCCGCTTCATCTTGTGTGATGCGGTGTCGCTGCCTTTTCCGGAGGGCCGCTTTTCCACGTGCGCCATGATGGACGTGCTGCATCATCTGGACAACCCCGACCGCGTGCTGGGTGAGATGGTACGGGTATTGTCGCCGGGCGGAGAGCTTGTCGCTTCCGACTTCAGCGCTAAAGGCTTTGATCTGGTCGCGAGCGTGCACGCAGCCGAGGGACGCGAGCATCCGAGAGGCCAAGCCACCATGGCATGGGCGGATCAGTTTCTTAGAAATTCGGGAATGGAGAGGACCGCCGTAAAAGACGGCCACCTCCACAACGTGGCGTTGTACCGGAAGCCCCAATGAGCGAGACACGGCGGGGCGCGGAATAAAAGGCCGCCCGCCGGATGGTGAAAGGTACAACATCAGGACGACAGGAGGTCGTACATGTCAAAGATAGCCGTTCCAATCGCGGACAACGAATTTTCCAGCCATTTCGGCGGTGCTCAAAGCTTCGCCTTTTACGTCGTGGGGGATGACGGAAAGACGATCACAGGCAAGGAGCTGACCGCCGCGCCTCCCCACGAAAGAGGCGCCTTTCCCATGTGGCTGCGCAGCCAAGGGGGCGAGCGCCTGCACCTTTGCGGCGATCACGGGCATTAAGCCGGCGGGGCGCTTCGCACCAATGGCCGCGTCGCGTCCAGGTAGAGGGAAGAGGGTAGCATACTGTCCCCCTCGGGAGGTGAGACACCTGATAGAGTAGGGTGAAAGATCGCGGGCTGGCGGAAGGAGGCTGAAAGCCGACTGGAGGCAGTCCGCGGAGCCATCCTGCCGGGAGGTATTCATGGCGAGGGACGCGAAGTTCACGGACGAGCAGAAGTACGAGATCGCGCTGGATCTGGTGTCCGGCAAGCTGTCCCATTCGGAGATCTGCCGGAAATGGGGCATCAGTTCGACCTACGCCTACAAGCTGAAGGACCGGGCGTTGGAAGTGCTCCGGCAAGGGATTGTGAGGCCGGTTGGTCGGCCGGATGCACGAAAAGATAGCCCCGGTGGCGCGTCAGATGCGAAGCGAAACGGACATGAGTCTACGAAGAATCGCAGGGGCTCTGGAGGCGCCGGTCTCCACAGTGGGACGCTGGTGCGGATCGGGGCGGGCCTCACGGCCGTCCCAACGGCCCAGGCCTGTAAGCCTGAATCCGTCGGTGCGTGAGCAGATAAAAGCGCTTTGCTTGGAAGACCGGCACAAGACCTATGGGCACCGCCGCATCCGCGCGCTGCTGAAACGGCGCTGCGGCCTGAGCGTAGCCCGCAAGACGGTGGCGAGAATCATGAAGGACCTGGGCTTGCAGCAGGAACGCCTGCGCTACAAGCCCGTACGTCCCAAGCGCGTCGAGCGCATGAAACCGGACGGCCCCAACCAGGCGTGGCAGGTGGATATGACGTCGTTTCAGCTGGCGGACTTGACGCCCCTCTACCTGGAAGTGGTGGTGGACTGCTACAGCCGAAAGATCGTGGGGTGGGCCCTGGACCGCCGGTGCCGGGCCAAGGAATGGATCGCCGCCGTGCGAATGGCGGTCGAGACCCAGCATCTCGGACCGGCCGAGCGTTCGTGTCTCGTCCTGCGCTCCGACAACGGTGCCCAGCCCTGCTCCAAGGCGTTTGTGGAGTTTCTTTCCAGCATGGGCGTCCGGGGCAGAACCAATACGACTCCTGGTCGGAGGCCCACCTGGCCATCGACCGGTACATCCAGTACTACAATACGGAAAGGATACACTCGGCGCTCGACTATCGAACGCCCATTGAGATGGAGGCCGTTGGGGCCTCCCTAAAAGTCGCCTAATTCCGTCTTGCTTTCGGGGGGACATTACGATCCTTCGCGCGACGCCGCTTCGTGCTGTGCAGCGGCCGCATTCTTGCGGCCGTTACCGCAACGGCAAAATAAAAAGGTGGGCATGAATGCCCACCCTGCCATCCACCTCTAACCTTTTCCCTCTCCCTGGCTGCGAAGCAGCCGACTCCCCGGCCGCTGCGCGGCTATACTGGGCACGCTGCCGCCGTGGCCGCAACGCGGTCATTGCCGTCAGCCTTCCGGCAGCAGGCGCCTGACCTCGGCGAGGAGCGCTTCGGGGGTCACCGGCTTTTCCAGGTAGCCGTCGGGCGGCGGAACCTGCGAGCGCGAGGAGATGAACTGCTTGAACTCCCGGGCCACTCCGGTAACCACCACGACGGGGATCCTGCGGAACCGGTCGTCTTCCTTGAGCTTACGGTAGGCCTTCACGCCGGACATTTCCGGCATGGTGATGTCGAGCGTGATCAGGTCGGGCCGGTTCAGCTCGACCTCTTTCAGGGCTTTTTCGCCGTTGGACGCTTCCAGCGCTTCGTATCCGTTGTCCTTCAGGACTGTGGCCAGGTAGGTCACCACGTCCGGCTCGTCATCCACGACCAGAATTTTCATTCCCATAAGATTTCCCCCTCGCAGCGCTTCATTTCGGACGCCTGAAGCCCATGCCGCGTGTGGCTTCCTTTTTCCGGGCGGCCGGCCCTCGCTTCTTCACTTCCTTGCGTCCTTGCTTCCTAACTCATATCCCTCAAGGGCCCTCTGCGTCACGCAATCACTCAGTCACCTAATCACTTAATCACCTAACGCGCAGTGGGCTTCCTGCGCAGCCTAATGCCACTCCCATTCGATGAAGCCCGGATTCACGTCCGTCATGGCGTTCACGATAAGCTCCACCAGACCGCCGTAAAGGATGCGGTTCTTTTCCCACAAGTCGTAGTAGGCGAAAATGTCGCGAAGCTGGCCCTTGCAGTTGCTGCAGGGCGCGCAGACGTACTTGTTGGTCTCCGGATCCAGGCAGTCGCTGAAGGCGTTGAGCACCTGTTCCAGCTTCTTGCGGCCGGAGACGTGGAAGCGCCAGTCGGGAAAGTTGTTGCCGCTCATGATGGCGAACCCGCTGCCGCCGCCGCAGCAGTAATTGTTTACACCGTGCGGTTCCATCTCGCGGAACTGCGGGCAGATCTTGCGCAAGATTTCCCGCTGCGGCTCCACCACGCCCATGAGCCGGACGAGGTTGCATGGGTCGTGCAGCGTCACGGGGAAATTGTTGCGGGATGGATCGAGCTTGATCCGGTCGTTCATGACGATATCGCGCAGCAACGTCATGGAGCTTTCGCGGGGAATGTTCAGATCGCCGCTCAAAACCCGGTCGGCGATGACGGTGAGAGACTTGTGGGCGTGTCCGCATTCTCCCAGGACGATCTTTTTCACGCCGAGCTTCTTGGCGGCCTGGGCGTGCAGGATCGCCACGCGCGCCAGCTGCGTGTCGTCGTAAAAGAGACCGTAGTTGATGGAATCGTACGCGGCCAGCTCGGACGACAGCGTCCACTTGATGCCGGCGGCGTTCAAGATGACCGCGAAGGCGCCCGGGTTTTCCGGCCAGGCGAGGATTTCACCGGCGTTGTGCAGCAACAGGACGTCGGCGCCCTCCACGTCCCAGGGCGTCTCTACCGTGAGCCCGGTCTTTTCGGACACGTCCTCGTCGATGAACTCGATGTTGTCCTTGACCACCAGGGAGTTCATGCCCGTGGAGGAGCCCACCTTCATTTGGAGCATGGAGCCGTTTTCGTGAAGTTCTTTTGTGTGGATGCCCATCTCCTGGCTGAAGAGCTTTCGCAGCTCGTGGGCCACCAGGCCGTTGTCGGCGCCGATGGGGCAGGTCTGGGCGCATCTCCGGCAGATGTTGCACCGGTACGACAGCTCGATCAA
>JARRNO010000192.1:0-5331 GCA_037384885.1 Acidobacteriota bacterium | reverse complement strand
CGCTCGCCTTCCTTGAATCCAACCCGCGTCCGGGCAACAGCCGGATTTCGCCAAAGCGCGGCAAAATCCGATCAAGCCGGTCTGCCTTCGCGGGAATTCACTGTCGGGCCGAAGGCCCCGATGTAGCGGCCTTTGCTTGCAAAAGGACGATTCCCGCAACGGCAAGGCATTCAAATCTTTGGTGTCCGACGTCCGTCTCCTGTCTGCTGTCGGGCCGAAGGCCCCATGTAGCGTCCTTTGCTTGCAAAGGCCGGTCCCGCAGCAGGCCGCTATTCAAATCTTTGCTCGCAGAGGAAGGCCCTCGCCCACGATTCACGAATCACGAGTCACTGGCTGCGAAGCAGCCAACTTCCTGGCCGCTTGCGGCCACTGATGCGGCACATACTGGACAACCTCAGTTATACGTGTTAAACATATTTAATAGATTGTACGAGGAGGCTGCCGCATGATCGGTGTCAGGCTGGACAAGGAAACAGAGGAACGGCTAGAGCGCCTGGCCAAAGAGACTCACCGCAGCAAGAGCCACTATGTCAAGGAGGCGATCGCCGACTACCTCGCAGAAAAGGAAGACATACTCCTTGCCATGGCCCGCCTTGAGAAGGGCGAAAAACCCGTCTCGGCAGAAGCATTGTGGGAGAGCCTGGGGTGGGAACAGGATCATGAGAGCGAGGTGAAAAAGCCTACTCGCCGCTCCAAGGCGGCCGGCAAAACGACCGCAAAATGACACCCGTCTGGCGCGTCCTGTGGGACCCCTCCACCGGTAAGGATCTGCGCCGTTTGGGTCGTCCTGCATCCGAACGGCTTCGAGAGGTCATACTGTCGCGTCTCGCGAAAAACCCCAGACTGGGAAAGCCGCTGGAGACTTCATCAAAAGCACAACTTTATCGGTTTCGCGTCGGCGACTACCGCGTGATCTACACATTGCGCGATAAGGAATGCATCATTCTTGTTTTGCGAATCGGCCACCGCCGCGAAATCTACCGCCGTCTGCCGCAGCCTTAGCGGCCGTCCCCGCATAGGCATACTATTCAAATAACTTAGCCGCCGGCATCCGTCTCACTGGCCGCTTGCGGCCCGTGGGAGCGGCTTCCAGCCGCGATGTCCCGCAGCGGCACCCTATTCAAATCCTTGCTCGCAGAGGAAGGCCCTCGCCCACTAGACACTTTTCAGAATTGCCCGCGAACACTCCCTAACCTCCTAGCTCTTTACTTCCTCACTGGCCGCAACGCGGCCTATCACCTAGTCACCGGCCGCAAAGCGGCCATCACCTCCTGGCTCTTCACTTCCTTACCGGCCGCTGGGCGGGTAGCCGCGCAGCAGCCTAAAGCACCTTCGCCACGATGAGCGTGATGTCGTCGTTCTGGGGGGCGCGGCCGGCAAAGCGGCCCACCTCGTCCAGAATGCGTGCGAGCGCTTCTGATGCAGGCAGATCCAAGAGCGTGGGCAGAAGTGCCAGCAGCCTTTCTTCTTCGAAGCACTCGTCGTTCTCGTTCATGGCATCGGTGACTCCGTCAGAGAAGAGAACGAGCAGATCGCCGGACATGAGCTGAATGGAGGCTTGCTCGTAACCCGCGTCCTGGAACACGCCGGCCACGACGCCCGTGGTGCCCAAGCGGAGGAACCGGCCGCCGTCCGGCCCGGGACGAAAAACGATGGGCGGATTGTGCCCGGCGTTGGCGTATTTCAGGTCGAAGGTTCGCGTGTCCAGCATGCCGTAAAAAACAGTGGCGAACCGGCCCTCTCCCGCGCTGGTGAACAGCCGCCGGTTCACGCCGGCGATGACGGCCGACGGCTCGCCGCCGCGCGCGTCCGCCTGCTCTCTGACGGTGGCCTGCAGCGCCGCCATCAGGAGGGCGGCGGAAATCCCCTTGCCGGAGATGTCTCCCAGCACCAGTCCCAGGCCGCGATCACCGAATCGAATGAAATCGAAATAGTCGCCTCCCACGTACCGCGCGGGCCGACAGACTCCCGCATAGTCCAGGCCGGGTACGGCCAGGGGAGTGGCGGGCAGGAGATGGCGCTGCACCTGCTGCGCGATTTCCACCTCGCGCATGAGCTGGGCCTGCTTCTCGCTTTCGTGCAGGAGACGCGCGTGGTCCAGCGTGTCGGCCATCTGCGCGGCGAGAGCCCGCAGCAGCTCCCGGTCCTCGCGGGAATAGGGTTCTTCCGAGAGCTTCTCACCGAATACCAGAAACCCCAGAATTTCCTTGCCGGGCGCCAGGGGCACCAGAAGTCTCGCTTGGGTGGTTTCAATCAAGACTGTCTTTTCGGCGGGAGGCGCTTTCTGGCGAAACAGACGCGCGGAGGATTGACGGTCTTTGGGATCGAGGCTGACCATCTGCCCTTCTTCCCCCGGCGCCGCCAGCAGGTCTGCTGCGATGGAACCGGCGGGAAGGACCAGGGAAAGACTGCCGGGAGATGCGGTTTCCTGCGGCGCAGGGACCCCGAAACGACGCCTCCAGAAGCAGACGAAGGAGCCGGCCGGCAGCTGCGAAATGGCCGACAGCAAGGCCTGTCCGCGCTCGTCGGTCAGTGGAAGGGCGGCAAGGGCCCCGGTCTGAAGGAAGACGGAGACGTCTCGTGGATGAAGCGTATCGGCCAGCGTGTTGACGACGCTCCAAACCAGCGCGTCCGGGGTTCCCACCAGGCGCCTCAGATCCACGGTCAGGCCCGTCAGGATGCGGCGCACGTCGTAAGCTTCCCGGAAAAAGCGCTTTTCCACCGGCACCATCACCTTGCCGTTGATCTTGCGAAGGCCCACAACGCCCACCAGAGTCAGACCGGCCACCACAATGGCCATCACGCCGCCGTGGTCTTTGCCGGCGATGCGCGCGATGGGAGGGCCGGCCGCGTAGTAGAGGGCCAGGAAGATGGCCAGGCCTTCCAGCGCCAGGAACCCCCGCGAAAGCAGGGCGAATTGGATGCCGCGCCTCAGGATGACCCGGATGCCGAACACCCGGTGGCGGAGCACCGCATAGATAAACGAAAGCGGGAAGAGCAGCATGGCCGCCGTGACGACGATCATGATCCATTCGGGGGGCAGCCTGAGAACAGTGACCTGGTAAAGCGAGGCCAGCAGCCAGGGAAAGACGCTGAGGACTCCGACGAGAAGGATCCTCAGGCGGCGCCGTTCGTCAGGCGATTCGCTCCGGCGCATGTTGAGAATTAATGCGGCGAGACCCACTGCGGCGATCAAAACGAAGACGATATCGAGCACCCAGTCCAAGTAGCGCACGTTTCCGAGGTACTGGTCGTAAATCGGCGCGCCGGCGCGCCTGACGGCCCAGAGGACTCCGTTCCAGACGCCGAAGATGACAGCGAAGTAAACGCCCGCTCTTTTGAGCCAGGGCAGCCGGCGGTCAATGGGGGACGGCGAGGGAAAGCGCAGGCAGAACCACATGAGGGCCGCGGTCATGCCGGCATACAAAAGGAACCAGAGGGCGTAGGCCGGGGCCCGCGCCGGGGATGGAAAAATCTCCATGTTCCCGTGCCAGGTGAGGGCGCCGAAACAAAGAAAGAGAAGCGAGGCCGCGATCGCACCTTCGCTTTCGGGACGCGTCATGCCGATCAGCAGGGCGGCAAGCAGGCAGGCGAGGAAGATAAAAATGTCGGGCGCCACTCCCAACAGGCGGCGCAGAGTCGACGGCCGCACGGATGGGGGCACGGCGGGAATGGTGAGCGCGAGTTCCCGCATGTTCCCCGCCCCATCCGGTCGAAGAACGAGGAGCTGGAAGGGCTGGTTGAATGGAACCTCGCGCGCCACCGCCGCCATGTCACCGGGAAAATCGATGGGAAGCCGCCGGCCGCCGACGATGACACCGACAATCCGGTCTCCCTTCTTCACCCCGACGGCGCGCTCGGGGTTGATAATTCTTGTGACGACCAGATTCCCGTTTCGCCACGCGGCCTGGGTGGCGGTGGACCGTGGGAAGACCGGACTGGAAAAAAAGGCGAGGTAGTAGATGAGGCCGGCTTCTGTCGCGACGCAGGCCAGCGCCAGCAGGCCGAGGAAAAGCCTGCGCAGCCATCGTCTTTTGCCGGTGTGTTCCAGACCCGCCGGCGCGCCGTCCGAACCGATATCCGCCCTCACATCCAATGAACCGCCCCCCATCGCTCTCGCCCCTTTCCAAAACCTCGATATCTTTAAACTAATATACACCCGGCAGGCGCGCAGCGCCGGGTGCGCTTCGCGGCGTGAAACGTGTATGATAGGAGCATGATAAAAAGTGGGCGAAGACTGGCCCCCATAGGGCGATGGCTCCATCTTGCTTTTCTGTCGTTCATCCTGACGCCGCTTGTACCATCGGCCGGAAAAGCGGTGGAGTTCCTTCGGGCGCGAAAGTTGCCGGCATTTCTGTCTGCGCTGGGAACCGGGGCGTTAGGCTTCGTCGCAGAATTGATGCTGGCGTTTGGATTGCCGGTGTCCTGGTGGGTTTACATCGTGTTGCACACCGTGCTTTCGCTATCTGTGGGCGCGATGCTCCTGATGATTGACCGGAAGTACCTTCCGGAGGCTCCCGGGACGATCTCTCTCGAGCCCGTGCGGTGGGGGGTGAGGGAAGTCCTGACATGGGGCGCGCTTTTCGGAATTGCGGCGTCGCCGGCCGTGTTGATTCTCAACCTCTTCACCACGCGCTGGGGGAGGCAGTTTGTTCTCAAACCCTCCTTCGAAGCTCGTCTTGTCTTCATAACGGTTGTGGTATTTGTTCCCGCCGGTATGCTCGCCGGGTGGCTGTTCAGATGGCGCCGACCGCGGCACATTCTGCTCGTGACCGCGGCCGTTCTCAGTGCGGCGGCGGCTCTGCCGGTCCCCTTTCTTGCCGGTAAAGCCTTCTCGAAGGTGATGGTTCAAAATGCGCTGGGATTGACCGACAGGTTTTCAAGCGGCCTTCTTGCTCACGCGGCGCTGGCGGACGTGATGAACCTTTTGCTGACAGCCTCTGCAGTGATCTGGCTCGTTTTCTATCTGGCCGCTTCACCCAAATTGAAGGCTTTCTTCATCCGGCTCCTTCTCATCGTTCCCATTGCCATAGGTTTTTCGGTGCAGGCTGGGCTCATGAGGAACACGCTGCCCGATTCCTGGCGGTTTCAGGAAGGGATCAAGGCGTTGGCCAAGAAGCATTGGAAAGATGCCGCCGCTGATTTTAAATGGACCTTGAAGCGCCGGGCCACAGGCTGAAACAGCATTCCAAGCATGGAAAACCTTTTTGCCATAGCGCTGGCGACGCGAAATGGGCGTCTGTGGCGGGAGGCGTCCACTTACGCCCGATCGGACAGCCGCCTCATGATCAGCGCCTCCATGCTCGTTCCGCCCGGGAAAGGGGCCAAGGC
>JARRNO010000191.1:0-4180 GCA_037384885.1 Acidobacteriota bacterium | reverse complement strand
GACGACGTTTCCCTGGTGCCGGCCTTTTCGCGGGTCCACCCCCGGGCCGTGGATACGAGCACCATCCTGACCAAGCGTATCACGCTCAACCTCCCCCTGGTGTCCGCGGCCATGGATACGGTTACCGAGGCGCCCCTGGCCATCGCGATGGCCCGCCAGGGCGGCGTGGGGATCATCCATAAGAACATGACGATCGACCGCCAGGCCGAAGAAGTGGATCGCGTGAAACGGTCCGAGGCGGGCATGATCACCAACCCCATCACCATCCAACCGGAAGAACCCGTTTACGAAGCGCTGGAGCTGATGCGCAAGTTCAAGATTTCGGGCGTGCCGGTGACGGCGCCCGACGGCCGGCTTCTTGGAATTCTCACGAACCGGGACCTCCGGTTCGAAGAGAGGACCGACCTGCCCGTTTCGGAACTGATGACCAAGGAAAACCTCAAGACGGTCCCGGTGGGGACAACCCTGGAGGAAGCTAAGCAGCTCCTCCAGCGCTACAAGATTGAAAAGCTTCTGGTCGTGGATGACCGGTACCACCTCAAGGGTCTGATCACGGTCAAGGATATTCAGAAGAAGATCAAGTTCCCCGACGCGTCCAAAGACGACCTGGGGAGGCTGAGAGCCGGAGCCGCCATCGGCGTGGGGCCGGAACTCATGGACCGGGCCAAGGCCTTGGTGGACGCCCACGTGGATGTGCTGGTCCTCGATTCATCGCACGGCCATTCCAAGGGAGTTCTGGACGGCGCCGCGCAGGTGAAGGAAGCCTTTCCGGATGTGGATCTCATCGTGGGCAACGTCGCCACGGCGGAGGGAACCATCGCCTTGATCGAACGGGGCGCCGACGCCGTCAAGGTCGGGATCGGGCCGGGCTCCATCTGCACGACGCGTATGGTGACCGGGGCGGGCGTGCCCCAGATCACGGCCATCTCCCAGGCTGTCCACGCGGCCTCCGAAAAGGGAATTCCAGTGATCGCGGACGGCGGCATCCGTTATTCCGGAGAAGTGACGAAGGCCATGGTGGCGGGCGCCAACAGCGTCATGATCGGCAGCCTTTTCGCCGGAACGGAAGAGGCCCCCGGAGAAACCATTCTTTACCAGGGGAGAACCTTCAAGGCCTACAGGGGCATGGGTTCTTTGGGCGCCATGAAGGCCGGCTCCGCCGACCGCTACTTCCAGGAAGGGGAGGCGCCGTTGTCCAAGCTCGTTCCGGAAGGCATCGAGGGCATGGTGCCTTTCAAGGGGACCCTGGAGAGCGTGGTCACACAGCTTGTGGGGGGCATCCGTTCGGGAATGGGCCTGACGGGTTGCGCGAACATTAAGGAATTAAGGACGAAAGCACGCTTCGTCCGGGTGACGGTGGCTGGGCTGCGCGAAAGCCATGCGCATGACGTCATGATCACCAAGGAAGCTCCGAACTATATGAAAGAGGACATGTAACATGCTTTCCGAGGAACTTAAACAAGCCTACAAGGAACTTCGCCCGAAGGCTCTTGAACTACGGAGCTGTCTTTGACGATCCTGAACTGAGAAGCAGACTCACCGAAATCGAGAGACGTTCCGTACAGGAGGACTTCTGGAACGATCCCCAGGCAGCCGCGTCCGTGTTGCGCGAGCAGCGGGTTCTCCAGGGGAAGCTGGAAGACGCCGAAAAGGTGGGCCGCTATGTGGGCGATCTGGACACGCTTCTTGAATTCGAGGCCGAGGGCGAAGAAGTCGCCGGAGAATTCAGCGGAACCTTCGAAAAGCTTCGACGCTTTGCCGAAGACCTTGAAGTCAAGGTGCTCCTGTCCGGGGAGAACGATCTAAATAACGCCATCGTCACCATTCACCCGGGGGCGGGGGGGACCGAGAGCCAGGACTGGGCGCTCATGCTCTACCGCATGTACACCCGATGGGCCGAGCGGCACGACTACCAGGTGGAGATCATGGACTACCAGGACGGCGATACGGCCGGCATCAAGTCCGTGACTTTTCTGGTGAAGGGCGACTACGCATACGGCTATCTCAAGACGGAAAGCGGAGTCCACCGGCTGGTCCGGATCTCGCCCTTCGACGCGGCGGCAAGACGCCACACGTCTTTCACGTCGGTTTTCGTCTCACCGGAAGTGGACGAGAACATCGAGATCGAAATCGACGACAAGGATGTCCGCGTCGATACCTACCGGGCGGGCGGGCACGGCGGGCAGAATGTCAATAAGGTGTCATCCGCCGTGAGGATCACGCACTTTCCCACCGGGATCGTGGTGACCTGCCAGAACGAAAGAAGCCAGCTCCAGAACCGGGAGACGGCCTGGAAGATCCTTAGGTCTCGCCTGTATCAGCTCGAGCTGGAAAAACGGGCCCAGGAACAGGACAAGATCGAGCAGAACAAGAAGGACATCGCCTGGGGCCACCAGATCCGTTCTTACGTTCTGCATCCCTACCGCTTGGTCAATTCCCACCGGACCTGCATCGACATCGGAAACGCCGACGCCGTTTTGGACGGGGACCTCGATCTTTTCTTCAAAACGGCGCTGATGGAAGGTGTCGGCGCCTGAGTTGCAGCAAGTTATGGCATCCTTAAAATAATATGACATGTCTGTGACGCTTGGCCGGGCACGTGACTTCAAGTCAATATGTAAGGCGGTGAGTAGTCATCGCTCCCTGTCTTGGCTATAGTGATCCGAAAGTCTTCCCACCGCGACGCGGAGTCATATCGTCCCCGCCGGGTGCGTGACCTTGCCGGCCTTCGGGTCCGAGCGAGCGCGTCATTATCTAATTGACTGGGAAATAGTGATATCCTTCTTTCTCCCGTGGATAGATAGGGTGAAATGCCCACTTGAGATGTTCGGCAATGTGATGAGACTTGACATATTGAGAATAAGAAAACCTGGTCTACATCCAACCGAAGGTCGCCCCAAGTGAGGATATCGCGCCCAGAAGTTTATTGACAAACTCTGAAAGTGCGAGTACGCTTCCTTGCGATAAGGGGTGATCTCTTTCATTCGGAAAGGGATCTTTGGACAATAGGCATCGCCTACTGATGCAAGGAGGATGGAGATGCATTGGAGGACTAAGGGTCTATTTGCACTCATCCCGATGCTTCTGCTTCTGGTGGGGATTCCGATCCTCGCACAGCAGAACACGGGCAGCATCACGGGAAAGGTCCTGGATGACCAGAGCCAGCCGATCCCGGGTGCCACAGTCACGGCGACCTCTCCCAACCTGCAGGGCCCGAGAGGCACCGCCACCAACATGGACGGTGACTTTGTTCTGCCGTATCTTCCGCCCGCCGCGAATTACACGCTGACGGTGGAGAGCGCCGGCTACAACAAAGTTGTTCAGTCTGGAATTGCCGTAAAACTGGGCAGCACGACCACCTTGAATTTCTCCTTGAGCAAGGGGTCTTCGCAGGTCGTGGTGACGGCCAAGCCCCCCGCTGTCTCGCTGAAGGACACCAAGCTTGAAACCAACCTGACGTCTGATGAAATGGATACCATTCCCATCAGTCGGGGTTATCAGGACATTATGTACCTAGCGCCCACGGTCGTTTCCTCGGGCATGGGCGGCAATCCCGGCGTAGCCGGATCGACCGGCAGCCAGAACATTTGGGTCATCAATGGCGTGAACACAACCGACCCTGTGACCGGGACCTTTGCCACCAACCTGAACTACAACTTCATCCGCGAGATTGAGGTCAACACCGGCGGTTTGAGCGCAGAATACGGCGCCTCCACGGGCGGCTTGTTCAACGTGCTGACAATATCCGGCTCCAACGAGTTTCACGGCGAGGCTTTCGCCTACTACACGGACCAGTCCATGAGCGCCCAGGGCGCTCCTGTGGCGGCCGGCGGCTTGACACGGACGGATTATCACAGCTACGACTACGGCTTTGACCTCGGCGGCCCCATCCTGAAGGACAAGCTGTGGTACTTTGTGGGCTACAACCCGAGCCTGCATTCCACCCACTACGAGGGCGTCAACAAGACCCTCTATTACGGGGCGATCCCCGTTCCGTCTTCTTACACAAAGCCGGACCAGGGATATCCAGTCCCCTACAACTTCGACGATCTCAGCCGCAACTGGTTCTGGTCGTCCAAGTTCAATTACCGGATCAACGACAAGCACAACCTGGAATTCGCCGCGTTCGGCGATCCCTCGCACATGTGGTACAACGAGGGGATGTATGTGACCACCGACG
>JARRNO010000190.1:0-4199 GCA_037384885.1 Acidobacteriota bacterium | reverse complement strand
GTCGCCGGCGATTGGAGAACCTGCTGAAGCCTCCCCGGCCAGCGGGTCTCCGCCACTCCTCGAATGAGGGCCGAATCCGGAATTTCCCACCCCTGCTCCCGCAAGACGAGAGCGGCCCGGACGGCCAATGCGGCGTTTTCCAGCTGGTGGCGCCCGGCGAGAGGCGCGGGAGGGAGCCGCAAAGACCCCTCGGGACAGTTCAGCGTCCACCCGTCCCGTGTGGGTTCAAGGGACATCTCATCCCGGAAACGAAGAGGCGTTCCTAGGCGCAGCGCCTCGCGCCGGAGCGTCTCCACGACAACGGGGCGTCTGCTTCCCGTCAGGGCCGGAATTCCTCTTCTGAATATGCCCGCTTTCTCGCGCGCGATGGAAGGGAGGTCGGGCCCGAGCCATTCCTGGTGGTCCAGGCCGATGTTGGTCACCACCGACAGGCGGGGCCCCACGATGTTGGTGCAGTCCAGCCGCCCTCCCAGGCCCACTTCGAGAACGGCCGCATCCACGCCCGCTTGGGCGAAATGATCGAAGGCGGCGAGCGTCAGGACTTCAAAGAAGGTCGGGCGCCCCTTCACGCGTTCGGCGGCCTGCCGGACGGCTGTCATCCGGGCCGCAAAGTCCTCGCGCGCGATGAGCCCGCCCCCTGCCGAGATCCGCTCACGCACATCTACCAGATGAGGCGACACGTACAGCCCGGTCCGGAACCCCGCCTTTCTCAAAATGGATTCGAGAAAGGCCGACACGGAACCCTTTCCGTTGGTGCCGGCCACCAGTATGGAAGGATAACGATTCTGGGGGTCGCCCATGGCAGACGCCAGCTTTCGCGTGCGCTCCAGCCCGGCCTTGATCCCCAGGCGAACCAGGGACTCCAGGTAATCCAGTGATTGAGGATAGTTCATTACTCCACTCGGGGAGCTTCCGCCTTCATAAAGGTGGAGAGAAGATGGATCAACGTCTTTCGCATCTCCCTGCGGTGAACCACCATGTCCAGCATCCCCTTCTCGAGGAGGAATTCGGAGCGCTGGAAGCCTTCGGGAAGTTTCTGCCGGATGGTCTGCTCGATCACGCGGGGCCCCGCAAAACCGATGAGCGCCTTAGGCTCGGCGATGTTGACGTCGCCCAGCATGGCAAAGGAGGCGGTCACGCCGCCGGTGGTGGGATCGGTCATGATGGAAACGAAGGGCACGCCCGCGTCGTGGAGACGGGCAAGGGCGGCGGAAATCTTGCCCATCTGCATGAGCGAATAGACCGATTCCTGCATTCGGGCCCCGCCGGAGCATGACACGACAATGAGGGGCGCCCTCTTCTCCAGCGCACGCTCCGCGGCGCGGGTAATCTTTTCACCCACGACGCTGCCCATGGAACCGCCCATGAAAGCGTACTCCATGCAGGCCATGACCACCGGGATGCCGCCCAGAGTTCCTTCGGCGTTGACAACGGCGTCCCTCTCGTCTGTTCTTTCCTGATATTGCTTGATTCGGTCGCCGTATTTCTTTTTATCTTTGAAGCCCAACGGGTCAGTCGGGCGGATCTTGGCGTCGAATTCCTCGTAACGCCCCTTGTCCAGAAGGGACTCGAGGCGGCGGCGCGCGCCGATGCGAAAATGGTAATTGCACTTCGGACAGACTTCGTCGTTTTCGTAGACCGTCTGCGAAAACATGATCTGCCCGCAGGACTCGCACTTGATCCACATGCCCTTGGGCACGTGGACCGAACGTTCCTCGTCAGATACTGCTTCGGGTTTCTTCTTTTTGCGAAACCACATCCGCTTCTCCAGCCACAAGGGAGTATACCCAAAATGACGAATTAGGGCAAAGCAGGATCTGGCGGCCCCGAGCCGGCCGCCTCCCGCCGAATCCATCCGCCATGCAGGCGGACGTTGTGGTATTCTACGTTGAGGAGGTTGTACTCTGGTGAGTGAAGCAGCGCCGCAGAGCGGCGGCTCCTTGGAAACCAGGCATCCCGGGCTGTTCCGTTTCGGCCGGATTTGCGTCAAGGCGGGCGTTTATCTCGGCGTGGCCGGCATCGGCTGCGCCCTCGGCGTCTTCGTCGTCATTCGCCTTTCCTTCCACAACACGAAAGTTACCGTCCCCAAGGTCGTCGGCATGACCCTCGAGCAGGCCCGGTTCCAGGCAGAGCGCAGGCACCTGGCCCTTCAGGTCCAGTCCCGCCGTTACGACCTCTCCATCCCCAAGGGCAAAATTATCCAGCAGGACCCTCAGGGCGCCATGACCGTGCGCCGCGGGCAGACTCTCCTGGTGGTCGTGTCCAAAGGAGTGGAGAGCACCAAGCTTCCGGAATGGAGAAACGTCAGATTGGATCAAGCCCAGATCTCCGTCAAGCAGCTCGGCCTGACCCTGGCGAGTGTCAGTTATATAAGCTCTCCGGAACAGACCCAGACGGTTCTCGCCCAAACGCCTCCCGCGGGCACAATCGTGCCCAAAGACGCCCAGGTCAGCCTGCTGGTCAGCTCGGGGAGATCGGACGCCGTCTTCGTCATGCCGGATCTTCGAGGCAGATTGCTGCAAAACGTCCGCCTCATGATGAGGCGTTACGGAATCCAGGTGGGCGCGGCCCGCTCGAGGCCCTCGCCCGGGACACCTACGGGAACGGTCCTCTCCCAGACCCCTTTGCCCGGCTATCCTCTGAGCCGGTCGCAAATCGTTCAGCTGGTGGTAAGTTCGCAATGACCGAAACGAAGAGCCGCATCAAGGGGCTGGCCCCCTCCATCCTATCGGCGGATTTTGCAGACCTGGCAGGTCAGATCCGTCTTGTGGCGCCTCACAGCCGCATGCTGCACGTGGATGTCATGGACGGCCATTTCGTGCCCAATATCACCCTTGGACCACCGGTGGTCAGATCGCTCAGGAAGGCAACGGAGCTCCCCCTCGACTGCCACCTGATGATCGAAGCGCCGGACCGCTACTTGTCCGACTTCGCAGAGGCCGGGGCGGACTATCTCAGCGTTCACCAGGAAACCTGCCCCCACCTGCACCGCACGATCACCCGGATCCGTGAGCAGGGAATGCGTCCAGGCGTGGTCGTCAACCCCGCCACTCCCATAGAGACGCTGGACGAAATCCTTCCCTTCGTGGATTACGTGTTGGTGATGAGCGTCAACCCCGGCTTCGGAGGTCAGAAATTCATACCGGCCGCTCTGGGGAAGATTCGGCGCTTGCGCGAAAAGGTCTCCCGCGCGGGTCTCAAGACCGCCATCGAAGTGGACGGCGGTGTGGACCCGGAAACCGTGCCGCCCCTGCTGGAGGCCGGCGCGGACTGGTTCGTGTCCGGCTCCGCCGTGTTCCATTCTCCGGACCCCGGAGCCGCGGCTGCGCTGCTGTCGGAGTTGATCCATGCCTGAAGCGGTTTCCAGGATACGGGTCCGCTACGTGGAAACCGATCAGATGGGAATCGTGCACCATTCGGCATACCTGGCGTGGCTTGAAGTCGCACGCACCGACTCTCTCCGGCAGCGCGGCCTTCCCTACGCCGAGCTGGAGAAAATGGGCGTGCAGATGCCGGTCTTGGGCATCCAGGTGGACTATATCCGTCCCGCTCTGTATGATGATGAGATCGTGGTGGTCGCCCGGCTGGTGAAGGCCACGCCTGTTCGCTTCACCTTCAGCTACGAAGTGCGCCGGGGGGATACCCATGGAGAACTGTTGTGCCGGGGAGAAACCCGCCACGCCGCCGTGGGCCCGGAAGGGCGTCCGCGGCGCCTGCAGAAAGACATCCTGGAACGGATAGGAGGCCATGTTGAACATCCGTAAGTTCGCCGTCGCAACGGGAATTCTTGTCATCATGCTTTCGGCCGCGGGCTGCCATCACAAGAGGCCCAAAAACGCGGGCGTCGTGGTTCCCGTTCCCCAACTCTGGGAGAAGGGCCAGAAAGCGCTCCGAAAGGGCCATACGGTCACCGCACGGCGGTACTTCGATGAAATCTCCCTCCGAAACGACGCCGGGAAATACAAGGACAAGGCTGCCATCGCCACCGCGGACAGCTATTACCAGGAGCACAATATCGCTTCATACGCCGAGGCGATCACCCGGTATCAGTCGTTTCTGGCCTTCCACCCCACAAGCACGGATGCCCCATACTGCCAATACATGATCGGTCAGGCCTACCTTGAGGAAGTGGAGACGCCGGACAGGGACGTCACCCCGGCGCAGAAAGCCAGGGAAGCCTTCCAGAACCTTCTTGAGAA
>JARRNO010000189.1:0-4229 GCA_037384885.1 Acidobacteriota bacterium | reverse complement strand
AGCGTTCTGCAGGCCGGCGGCGGTTTCGACTTGTACATGAACCGGAACGACAGCTACACGCTGGGGGTGTCGCAGAACACGCCGTGGGGCCAGAGCTTCAATCTACAGTGGGATAACACGCGCACCCGCACGAACTCCACGTACAACCTCTTCAATCCGACCTACCAGTCCAGCTTCGACCTGTCCACGTCCATTCCGCTCCTCCAGGGTTTCGGATACAAGGTGGCCAACCGGACCGTCCTGAAGGCCAAGCTCGATCGCGCCGAGGCGGGCGATCAGTTCCAGATCAGCATGAGGAACACGTTGTCCCAGGTGGAGCAGTCTTACTGGAACCTGGTCTACGCCATCCGCAATCTCAAGGTGCAGGAGCACGCGCTCGCCCTGGCGAAGGAATTCCAGACCGAGACGCGCAAGCGCATCCAGGCGGGCGTCATGGCGCCTATCGAACAGATCTCGGCGGACGCCAGCGTGGCGGATCGCGAACAGAACATCGTCACCGCCCGCAGCCAGGTTCAGAACAGCCAGGACATCCTCAAGCTGGCCATGGGCATTACGATGAACGATCCCCAGTGGAACCAGATTTTCGACCCGACCTCCGACCCCATAGAAAACAAGGGCGACTACAACGAGACCCACTTGATCGAGGAAGCGTTCAAGCTGCGGCCCGAGCTGAAACAGCTTGAAAAGGAACTGGCCAAGAACAAGCTGGACACCCACTGGGCGAAAAACCAGATGCTGCCGAGTCTGAATCTGAACGCGGGAGTGACTTACAACGGCAGCGCCGGCGATTACTACAATCCCTTCACAAACGAATTTGTCAATCAGGGATTTTCGGACGCGTGGCACCAGATCACGGGGCTCGACTACAAGTCGTGGACCATCGGTATCGTCTTCAGCTACCCGCTGTTCAACCGCAGCGCCAAGTTCTCGTATCAGAACTACCGCCTGGCCCAGAATACGACGGAAATCCAACTTGAGAAGCAGAAGCAGACCATCGCCAACGCCGTCCGGCTCTCCCTGCGCAATCTCGAAACCACGGAAAAGCGCATCGCTGCGGCGAAGCTCAATGTCAAACTGCAGCAGGAGAACCTGGACGCCGAAAAGAAGAAGTTTGAAAACGGCCTGTCCACTTCCTATATCGTCCTCTCCAAGCAGAACGACCTGATCACCGCCCAGTCCACGCTCTTGCAGGCGCTCATCGACAATCAGAACGCTCAGGCCCAGCTCGACCAGGCCGTCGGTACCTACCTGCAGCAGCGTGGTGTAGAATTGACCGATAGGAAGGGCAAGAAGATCCAACCGTAACCGGATGGAAAACCGGCGCCGGCCGTGCGGGCGGGCGCCGCCTTTACGGAAAGGAGAGGGCGATGGATGAAGATCGGAATGACGGAATGGAGTCCACCCACCAGGAGGGCGGTGCAACGCCTCCGCCCCCGACCGGAGGAGAACCCACTGCTGAAAAACCGCCGAATCCCTTCGCCGCCCTCGGCGGCGTCGTTGCGTCTCCCACGAAGGCCTTTGCCGGCTTGGGGAATGCCAAATGGACCTGGTTGATCCTTCCCCTGTTGATCCTCATGCTGTTGGGCGCGGGTTCGCATTTCCTTTACAGCACCCGGGCCGACATGGGAACAGTGATGCGCCGCCAGCTCGCGAAATCAAGCTTTGCGAGCCGCATGACGGATCAGCAGATCGAACAGGCCGTGGAGCGGGCCGAGAAGGCGTCAACGGCTCAAAAGGCGATCCACGCCGCCATCATCGCTCCCGTCGTGATTCTCTGGCTGCTCTTCGTTTCCATCCTGTACTGGCTGGTGTTCATGGCCATGGGCCAGACTCCTCGGTATCTTCAGACTGCCCAGGTGATCATCTGGTCCCAGGTGCCGGTGATGATCAAAGGCGCGATTACCTGCATTGTCTTCGGCCTGACCAATCCCACGCATCTCGTGGAACAAAATCCCATTGCGTCGAATCTCGGAAACATCATCGGGATGTCTCACCTTCCCGGGTGGGCCTATGCCCTGCTCTCCAATATCGACATCTTCCAGTTCTGGATGATGGCGCTTTACATCATTGGGTTTTCCGTCGTCCTGAAAGTCGAGAAGAAGCGCGTGGCTTATGTGATCATCGGCATTTTCCTGGTGAAAGTGATCCTGACCACCGGTATGGGATTCTTCTTTATGAAGTAAACACTACACTCGTGGAGCCGCCGTGAATAAGAAAAAACTGTGGATTTTCCTGGGGGGCGCGGCCGTTGTCATCCTGATCGTCGTTCTCTCCGTGACGAGGTCCGGCACCAAAGCCGAGACGGTCGAAGTCATGAAGGTGGCGAAGGGCGACATCGCCCCCACCGTGACGGCCGACGGCCTGATCGCCGCGAAGACGACTGTCAATATCTCGTCCCAGGTCATGGGCGAGATCGTGGCGCTTCCCTTCAAGGAAGGCCAGCGGGTGAAGAAGGGGGATGTGCTCGTCCGCCTCAATCCCGATACGTACCAGCGGGATGTGGATTCGGCGAAAGCGAGTCTGCACGCCGCGCGCATCGCCGTCAACCAGGCGGAGGCCAACCTGGAGCAGCGCCGGCGCGACTGGGATCGAGCCCAGCAGCTCTTCAAGAACAACATCTACTCCACCCAGCAGCGTGATGACGCCCGCCTTGCTTTCACCCAGGCCAAGCTGTCGGCGAGGCAGTCGGAAGCCCAGGCCTCCCAGGCCCAGGCGGCCTACGAACGCGCCCGGGACCTTCTGGACAAGACGATCCTGCGTTCGCCCATCGACGGTGTGGTGACGCTGGTGAACGCCAAAGTGGGCGAGCAGGCCGTGGTCGGAACCATGAATTTTGCGGGTACGGTGATCCTGACCGTCGCCGACCTTTCGCAGATCATTACGGAAGTGGAAGTGGACGAGGTCGACCTGCCCCGCCTGAGGCTCGGGCAGCCCGCCGTTGTGACCGTGGACGCCCTGGAGGGAAAACAGTACAAGGGCAAAGTCATCGAGATCGGGGCGTCCGCCCTGGCAGGCTCTTCAGGTACTCAGAACAACATCCGGCAGTTCAAGGTGAAGGTGGCCATTCTCGATCCCGACTCCGAGCTGAAACCTGGCATCACGGCCCGGGTGAAGCTCATCGCGAGGAAACATGAAGGCGTTCTGCGAGTCCCCATCGGCTGCATCCGCACCGAGGACAAAAACGGCCGGCAGGAGTTCTACGTCTTCACGGTGAAGAACGGCAAGGTGGCGAAGAACGTCATCGATACGGGCTTGTCCGACAATTTCTACACAGAGGTGACCAAGGGCCTGAAGGCAGGCGACGAAGTGATCACAGGGCCGTACCGCCTGCTGAGAATGATCCGGGCCAAGGACGAGGTGAAGACTAAACCCGCGCCGCCGATGAAAGGTGCGGTCCAGCAGGAAGGGGCCGAGGCCGGGGTCGAGGTGGATTGACCATGACGGCTGAGGCTGAGGGCGCACTGATTCAGACCCGGGGGCTCATCAAGGATTACCCCATGGGGGAGATCACGTTCCGGGCGCTGAACGGCGTCGATCTGGAAATCCGGCGGGGGGAATTCGCCGCCATCATGGGACCGTCGGGATCGGGCAAGTCCACGCTCATGCATATACTGGGGTGCCTGGATACGCCGTCGGAGGGGGAATACCTCTTCTCCGACACGGCCGTGCACAAGCTCTCGCAGGAGACGCTCGCCGAACTCAGGAACACCCGGATCGGATTCATCTTCCAGAGTTTTTTCCTTCTCCCAAGGGCCGACCTGGTGGAAAACGTGGAGCTGCCCCTCGTTTACGCAAAGATTCCTCCCGCCCAGCGACGGGAGAAGGCCATGGAAACCCTCAAATTCCTGGGCCTTGAAACGCATGCGCGCCATCGCCCGAACCAGCTTTCCGGCGGGCAGCGGCAGCGGGTGGCCATCGCCCGGGCGCTTGTCAACAGCCCGGACCTGATCCTCGCCGACGAACCCACAGGAAACCTGGACAGCGCCACATCCGGACACATCATGGACCTGCTCAAGCAGCTCCACGATCTCGGCCACACCCTGATCCTGGTCACGCATGATGCGGACATCGCGGCCCACGCCTCCCGGCTCATCCGCATCCGCGACGGAAAGATCGTTAGCGACGAGGCCCAGTCATGAGCGGATCCTTTGTGAAGAAACTCCACGGAACCTGGAGCACGGCCACCGAGTTGATCCGGATTGCCCTGCGGGCGATTTTCGCCAACAAGA
>JARRNO010000188.1:0-4321 GCA_037384885.1 Acidobacteriota bacterium | reverse complement strand
CGCAGGAAGCAAAGAACCAGGAGGAACCAGTCCTGGAAGCCCCCCAGCGACCTCGCAGCGCGGTCCAGTAGCCGGAAGAGCACGAGCGCCGCCAGGGCCCCGAGCGTTACCAGCGTGAAGACATCTGCGACGGATGGGATCAGCGACGGCCAGGCCAGCCCGAAGGCGCGATAGATGAGCCGGATGTGCCCGGCCAGAAAGATAGGAACGATGAGCATGCCGAGGTGGAAGATCAGCGAAGCCAGTGTATAGGGAATACGCGCCCCCCTCAGCGCATTGACTGGAAAGATCCACCCGAGGCTTTTCCGGAAAAGGAAGCGCAGGGGCAGCACCTGGTCCCCGGCTCTCCGGTACGCTCTGATGAGTTCGACAACAGTGAGAATGACCTGGCGGGCCAGCCCCAGGAAAAAAACGGCAAAGGCGAAAACGAGCAGCGGCCCTCTTACAAACGCCAATAACGAATGCATGTCTCATTCTCCCAAGTCAGATAACGACCGCCTTGTAGATCAAGTCGTGAAGGCCGACCACTTCCACATCGTTCAGCCCGTGGTCCTGGCAGACTTCCCGAAGCTGCTTCTTGCAGTTGGCGCACGGAGCCACCACGTAATGGGCGCCCGTGGCGCGTATCTGGTCCGCCTTGAGCTTCCCGGTGACACCGGTCCGGTAGGAACGGATTTCGTCCACGGAGACCGTACCGCCCCCGCCGCCGCAGCAGTAGTTCTTCGCCCCCTTGGGCTCCATGTCCACGTAATCCTTGCAGAAGGACCGCAGGATTTTCCGCGGCTGGTCGATGATCCAGCCCGTCCGGGCGATATTGCACGGGTCGTGGTAGGTCACCCGCTCCGTCACCACGTCCGGATCGAGCTTGAGCTTCCCCTCCCGCAGAAGCTGAAGCGTGACCTCCATGATGTTCACGACCGGCAGCGCCTTTTTTCCGCCTCCGAATGACGGCACGAAGAGCTTGGCGCTTCTGGAGGCGTGGCCGCATTCGCCGATGAGGATCTTTTCGCCCTTGAGGCGCTTGGTCTCGGCGATTTCCTTTTCAATGATCCGCTCGGCGCACCAGTCGCTGTAGAAGAGCCCGTAGTTGATGCCGTCGTAATATCCCGTGCCGATCGTCCAACAGTCCGCTTCGCCGGCGGCATGGAACATGAGCGCCATTCCCTTGAGCGTGTCCGCTTCGAGCAGATAGTCGCTCACCGCGGGGAAGAAGACGTATTTGCGCCCTTCCTTGTCCACCGGAAACGGGACCTCGATCCCCTTCTCGTCCTGGATGTCCTCGGTGAGAAACTCCAGGGTGTCGATGAGGGCGGGCACCGGGATGGCCGAGGTGTTTCCCGTCTTGCCTTCGAGCTGCTCGCGTGTCGCCACCACCAGGGCCTTGGGTATGATGTCCATCTCGCTGAGAATGTGCCGGGCGAGGTGCGTCACCAGCCCGTGGTCGATGCCCATCGGGCACTCGAAAGAGCAGCGGCGGCAGGCCGTGCAGTGATAGACCGATTCCGCCAGTTCGCTGATCTTCTCCTCGGTCAGGTAGGGCGTGCCCGCCAGCTTGCTCTGCAGGACGCCGCGGAAGGTGAAATGGCGGCGGTAGATTTCCAGCAGAAGGTTGGAGCGGTAGCACGGCGAATCCTTCGGGTCCTTGGTCTTCTGGTAGATCTGGCAGGCGCACGAGCAGTTGCCGCATTTCGCCCCCACCCTGGAATAGGTGTCGATCAGCTGCGCGTAGTTGGTGTACCGGAGCATGGCCGCAAAGATTTCAAGGAACCGCTTGACCCGGTCGCCGGGATAGAGCTTTTCGACGTAATAGCTGACCCCCAGGATCTCGTTGGGGCGTTTTGCGGGCGGCGGGCTCTCCTTGACTACGGCCGCCTTGGCCTGCTCTGCATTGGTTTTCTGTGGCGCTTGATCCGGTCCCATGGTGCCTCCTTCTCTTCAACCGCCGCTGGTGTCGCGATCGCCCTGGAAACGGCGGTAATATTCGCATTCCGTACATTGTGAAAAGCGCCTGGCCGTCAGCGGAAGCAGCCCGTGAAGCTCCCAGCAGTTGAGCGTGCCTGACCGGTGGACGAGGCAGCTTTCGCAGGGCTCCCGGTTTTCATCGCCGTAATGGGCGGCCAGTTCGCAGTGAAATTCCCAGCAATAGGGACGCTCATCCTTTTCTTCGTCCAAGAGAGCCGTGTTCATGCCGTTTTCGACCATGAACCGCCGAAGGTCCTCCAGGCGGATCCGGTACTGGCCCCCGGCAGTGCGCTGAGCCGTGAGCCGGTTCGACCGGATCCAGTTCAGGATCGTCTCCGGCGTCACGTAGCAGAAGCGCGCCGCTTGTCCCGTCGAAAATGCGAGTCTCCCCCGGCGTTTCAGTTCTTCCTCCTCTTTCCGGTTTCCCCGGACTTGGCGGTTTTGGCGTTTTTCACCACCGCATTGAAATACGCATCGACTATGCCAAGCTGTACTCGTGGAGGAAGACGAACCGGGAAGGCGCTAAGAATAGCGTGCATCCCCTGCAATTACAGGAGATGATTCATTTACCCGCGGCCGTCCGCTTCCAGATTTCCGCGCAGGTCTCGAGGCGCCAAACGCCGCAATATGCTACAACTGTATCGCGACACTGTTGCACTTTGCTGTAGCGGGACTTAAACTAAAATTGCGGGGGGAGGGGCTCGCAAATACTTCCCGAGAACAGCCGGACTCCACGGCGCCACAGCCGTTCGGCGGCGACCGTCCCCCCGGGCGGAGTATTCTTTGGGAAATAAACTCGATATCCGCTATTTTCCGCTGGTGATGGACGTGGTGGATCTCGGTATCTTCACGGTAGACCGGGAAGGCAGGATCACGAGCTTCAACCGCGCCGCCGAAGTGATCACCGGCTACCGCGAACAAGAAGTCGTGGGGAAGGACTGCGCCTCCATCTTCCAGACGAATCTCTGCGATACGGTCTGTCCGCTGCGCCGCAGCATCTCGTCCTTGGCCCGCATCCGCAACCGCGAAGTCCGGATCCACGCGCGCGACGGCCGCACCGTTCCCATCTCCATCAGCACCGCGCCGCTCAAGGCGCCAAGCGGAAAGCTGCTCGGAGGGGTGGAGGTCTTTAAGGACCTCTCCCACATTAAGGATCTTCGCCGCCGCCTGGACGACAAGTACCAGTTTGAAGACATGGTCAGCCGCAACCCCGCCATGCACCGGATTTTCCGGATCCTGCCCATGGTGGCGGAGAGCGCGAGCACCATTCTGATCAGCGGGGCGAGCGGCACCGGAAAGGAACTTCTGGCCAAGGCCATCCACAACCACGGTCCCCGGCATCGCCGGCCCTTCGTCGCCGTCAACTGCGCAGCCCTGCCCGAAACACTGCTCGAATCCGAGCTGTTCGGATACCGCAAGGGCGCCTTTACCGACGCGAAACGCGACAAGGCGGGGCGGATCGCCCAGGCCGAGGGAGGCACGCTTTTCCTCGACGAGATCGGCGACCTTCCCAAACCGCTCCAGGTCAAGCTGCTGCGCTTCCTGCAGGAAAAGACTTACGAGCCGCTCGGGTCGTCCGTTCCCATGAAGGCGGATGTCCGCGTCATCGCCGCCACCCACCGCGACCTGTCGAAAATGGTGGCCGAGGGCGGCTTCCGAAAGGACCTCTTCTTCAGGCTGAACGTCCTTGAAATCGACCTGCCTCCACTTTGCCGCCGGCCGGAGGACATCCCGCTTCTCGTGCGGCACTTCGTGCAGCGCTTCCGCCAGGCCACCGGGAAAGTCATCGAGGGCGTTTCACCGGCGGCCCTGTCGGCGCTGATGCGTTATGAATTTCCAGGCAACATCCGCGAGCTGGAAAATATTGTGGAGAGGGCGTTCATTCTCTCCAACGAAAGTGAAATCACGTTGGAGGCCCTTCCACCGCATATTTCCGAAGAAGAAGAAGGCCGTCCGCCGGCGGGACGGCGGTCGGGCAGCCTGGGCAGCGTGGAAGCAGAAGCCATCCTGGAAGCTTTGGCACGGCATCGCGGGAACCGGACGCGGGCAGCCATGGACCTGGGCATTCACCGCAGTACGCTTATCCGGAAACTGAAGCGCCTGCGTCTTGAAGAAAGGCCGTAACGGGGGGAGGGAGAAGAATATGGGATCGGAAGCGCGTTTCCCAAGGCTTGTGGTAGCCGGCCTCGGCGGAGATTCCGGCAAGACGCTGATTTCGCTCGGCCTGCTGGATCTGGCGAAGGAGAAGGGCATTCGCACTGCCGCCTTTAAAAAGGGCCCGGACTACATCGACGCCGCCTGGCTGACCTGGGCGGCGGGCCGGCCCGCCAGGCATCTCGACACCTTTCTGATGGGATTC
>JARRNO010000187.1:0-6760 GCA_037384885.1 Acidobacteriota bacterium | reverse complement strand
GCCTTGATGATCCGGGTCAGCACGTCCGGACGTCCCTTTTCGCGAACCAAGTGGGGATATTTGAGACCGCCGTGGTAGTCCACGCTGTAGGTTTGGAGAAATCCGTCGTTCTTCACGGTCAAGGTCACCGGAGCCTTTGATGTGGAAGAGCGCGAGACTGCTTCGATCATCACACGGGGCGTGAAATCCACTCCGTTTACGGCGATGATCTGCATGCCCGGGCCGAGCCCCGACTTGAAGGCGGGCCCGTTCCAAAGCACGTCTGTTATATGGCCGCTGTCCGTGAAGTTGAGACCGATGGAGTCCGTCAGATCGTGGAACTTGTAGACCATCTCCATGGCCTTGAGATAGGCGCTGGGACTGTCCGTGTAAACCAGCTTCCAGCCGCTCCGGGTGATGCCCGCCAGGGGGGCGTGCTTCCCCGTTCGATAGAGGAGGTCATGGAGGAATCCCGCCCAATCATAGGGCGCTACATGGTTAAGAGTGGTGACGATATCGTCAAAGGTGTAAGTGTTGGTAATGATGCTCCCGTCGTCCATTCCATAGAAATTCCGGGCGAAATCATCCAGCGACCGCCGGCCCTTCGTCAGCTCCCTGATCTTCGTGTCGACATCCAGCCAGATCAGTGTTCCTTCCGGATAGAAATCCACGCTCCTCCGCCAGCTTTCCCAGTAGCGGGGCGCGCCGTAGAGGAAGGGCGCGCTGATGGCAGTATCAATGAGAGGACGCCACTCCCTGCCTGGGGTATGGTCCATACTTGCAGCGGCCTGTGCGAGAGCCTGGCGGAACTGCTTCGGGGTCCAAAGCCCGCTGCGGGCGGTCAACACGGGACCAAAGTACTGGGTCAATCCCTCGTAGACCCAAAGCATGTCCGTTCGCTCGGGTTTGTTGAAATCAGGCTGGTAAAGATCTGCAGGCCGCCGGTACTTCCCGTTCCAGGAATGCACGAACTCGTGGGGCAGCAGTCCGGCGGAAAAGAGAAAGTGCTGGGGATCGACGAGCATGCGTTCGCCGGTCCGGTCGTCGCTGGACTGGTGGTGCTCAAGTCCAAAATGGGCGGTGTGGTCGCTCAGGGTGAGAAGAAAGTGATAGCTCTTATAGTGATAGGAGCCGAAGAGGGCATGGGCCTGATTGACCAGATCCCGGTAGCCCTTGAGGATCTTCTTGGGGATTGCCAGAGCGGAAGGATCGTCGCTTACCATGTCCAGGTAGTTGAAGGGCGCCGAATCGTGAAGCGTGCATTGCCGGAAGTACTGTCCCGCAATAACTGGAGAGTCCACGAGGTTGTTGAAAGAAACAGGTTTGAAGGTGACCCGGCTTCCGCTCCGGTTTTCAACCCCGAGAGCCGTCCCGAACTTCCACCCCTTTGGAAGGATCAGCACCGGCTTGTAGGTATAATCTTTGGTCGGATGGCCGGCGGGATAAAGCGCCACCTGGTTCCAGTTCAAGTCCACCAGTTTCGGCGTGGCGGAAACGCCCGCGGAGAAGTCGCCCTCTTCGACCGGCGAGAGAAAGTCGAGCGACACGTGGAGAAACGAAGCCCCTTCGGGAATTTGAAGGTGAAAAGCGAACATGTTCACCAGGTCGCGCTTCCAGGGAATCCGTTTTCCGTTCACGGTGAACTCCAAACCCGCCAGATTCTGGATGGGCCCCGTGGGCCCATGCTCGCCAGGGATCCACTTCGGATAAAGAAGGGTCAGCGGCCCCGTCTTGACGGGGATCGTCATTTCCGCATGAAAGATCTTCCGAGGGGCCTGGGTCAAGTCGACCCGGAGGGAAATGGGCGGAATCGCCTCGTGCCCGGCGCCCACTTCCTTCGCGGGGAGGACCAGGGTCCAGGCCGCAGCCAGCAGAAGAACGGCGAATACGGTGAACCTGCGGATGGGACTCTTCATTGTATTGACCTCCTGGTTGTCCGCCGTGGTTTTCCGGCGTGGGTCAGCAAGTCCGGGAACGCGCAGCCGGCGGTCCCGGGGGTATGGCGTAACGGGACGCCAAGGAGTAGGGAAATCGTCCGGGACAGCGGACGGCTCCTCCTTCGCTACCTAAAGAAATACCCTAAAATGAGCTTCAATTCCAACCTGCCATGTCAGCGACCGGAGCGAGCCGGGGGAGATGGGAAGGCCCTTGAAACTTTTTCACTCGTTTTATCGTTAAAAGAAACCTGTCATTGTGTTTTTACCCAACAGACGGAACCGTGAAGGAGGAATTCATGGAAATTAGACGGTATGTTCTGGCCGGCGCCGCATGTCTAGGGATATTGGCGGCGCTACCTGCCGTTGCGGCTTCACCCGCGCCAGCCCCGGTAAAAGAGGGGAGCCAGGCGAAGCAGAATGGCTTTGACCCGAGTTTTCTGGACACGAGCGTTTCGCCCTGCAAGGATTTTTTTGACTACGCAGACGGCGGATGGATCAAGACGCATCCCATCCCGCCTCAGTATCCTATTTGGGGGACATTTTCCGAGCTTCACCAGCGGAACATGAACCACCTCCATACGCTCCTGGAAAACGCCATGGCGGACAACAACGCAGCGCCTGGGAGCGAACTCAAGAAAGTCGGCGATTTTTATTACAGCGGCATGGACGTCAAAGCCATAAACGAGGCCGGCGTGAAGCCCCTTCAGAACGAATTCGACCGCATCGACGCCGTCAACAGCCTGAAGGACCTCCAAAGGGAAGTGGCCCACCTCCAAAGCCTTGGCGTGGGTGCCTTGTTCCGCTTTGGATCCATGCAGGATTTCAAAGACAGCACCAAGGTGATCGGCGTGGCTTCCCAGGGCGGTCTGAGCCTGCCCGACCGAAGCTATTATTTAAAGCACGATCCGCGGCACAAGAAGATCCGGCAGGATCTCCTCCTTCATATCGCCACGACGATGATGTGGCTGGGAGAACCCGCCCCTGAGGCCGCCGCGGACGCCAGAACCATCCTCCGCGTGGAAACGAGCCTGGCCGAAGCGTCCATGACACGGACCGAGATGAGAAAACCTAAGGCGGTTTATCATCCCATGAGCACGGTCCGGCTCGCGCGTTTGACGCCCGATTTCTCCTGGCCCGACTACTTTGCCGAGGTCGGCCATCCGGAGATCAAGAGCATCAACGTGTCCCAGCCAGGTTTCTTCCAGGCCATGAACAAAGACCTCAAACGCGTCCCGCTCAAAGACTGGAAGACCTATCTCAAGTGGCATCTCATTTCGAGAGCGGCTCCCTATCTCTCCAGGCCCTTTGTAGACGAGAGCTTCCACTTTTCTTCGCAATTAATGGGGACGAAGAAAAACCTTCCGAGATGGCAGCGGGTGATCAACGCCGAGAACAGGGCCATCGGGTTCGCCGTGGGGAAGCTTTTCGTCAAGAAGTACTTCCCGCCCGAATCGAAAGCCCGCGTTCTCGCCATTCTGAAGAACATCAAGCTGGCCCTCAAAGATGACCTCGAGACGCTGTCCTGGATGAGCCCGGCCACGCGCAAGCAGGCGATCGAGAAGCTCGATATGATCACCGACAAGATCGGGTATCCCGACAAATGGCGCGACTATTCCTCGCTGAAGATTGACCGAGGCCCCTACGTGCTGAATGTTCTGCGCGCCTCGAAATTCAATTTCGACCGCCGCCTGAACAAGATCGGAAAGCCCGTGGACCGGACGGAATGGGGGATGACCCCCCAGATGGTCAATGCCTACTATGATCCATCGATGAATGAAATCGTCTTCCCGGCTGGAATCCTTCAGCCGCCCTTTTTCAACCCCAACGCGCCCGAGGCACTGAACTACGGCGCGATCGGAGCCGTGATAGGGCATGAGACCACGCACGGGTTCGACGATGAGGGATCTCAGTACGACGGCCACGGCAATTTGAGAAACTGGTGGACCAAAAAGGACCTGGCGAACTTCAAGGCGCGTGCGGCCTGCATCGCCAAGCAATACTCCGGCTACGCCGTGGACGGTTCCCATCTCAACGGACACCTGGTGACGGGAGAAGCTATAGCGGACCTTGGCGGCTTAAAGCTCGCGTACCGGGCCTACCAGATGTACCTGAAAAAGCATCCCAACCAGCCCGATGTGGACGGGTTCACCCCGGACCAGCTCTTCTTCCTGGGATTTGCACACGTGTGGGCCAGCCATGCCCGCCCAAAATTCGCCCAGATGATGGTGACGGTGGACCCTCACCCTCCGGCTCGCTTCCGCGTGAACGGCACGTTGTCCGATCTGCCGGAATTCAGGGAGGCATTCTCCTGCGGCGGTAAGAGTCCCACTGCTTGAGAGTATTTTGGGGGGGACCGCTCCGGCGGTCCCCCTTTGCTGCTCCCGTGGTCTTCTTGCCGGGGCCGGCCGGGGGCTGGCATAATGGCGTGCGAATCCGCCCGGGCGAAAGGATCGCGCGGGTCTGGAGGAGGTCTCCCATGCGCCGCGTCTTTCTTGCCCTCTTGGCTTGTCTTCTCCTGGTTCCCGTTCTACGCGGTGTATGCGTCCATGGGCAGGAACCGGGCTACTGGCGCGGTTTTGTAACAGCTGTGTTGCAGCGGGAATTGTCGCTGGATCCTTCGAATTTTCAGGTTTTCGTCCGGAACGGCTGCGTCACGGTTGTGTTGAGAAATGCAGGCGCAAAGAAGCGTGCGGCCGTAAGCAGGCGGCTTCATACCATCAAGGGGTTGAGCTGTGTTTCCGTCAGGGTTGAACCACCCCGGAGCAAAGCGGGGGGGCCAACCCCTGCCTTAAAACCAGGACCGCCCGTGAGGAATCCCGTGACGGCCTTTCCAGTGGGGGATCTCTTTACGCCCCTTATCGCCGATCCGAAGCAGCCGGAATTCTTTTTCAGCTTCAGGCATCTTGAGGCGCCGACCACCACCTTCACCATGGCTGCCGTGGGTTACGGCGAAAAGTTCGGCTTGGTCAGGTGGGGAGGAGACCGCCCCGGAGACGGCTTCCAGTTCAGCATGGACGGAGGCCTTTTTGCCCAATTCAACATGGACTCAGCTTCTCACGACCTTATCAATGCGGACTACACCGTCGGGATGCTCCTGACCTACAGGCGGGGATCGTTTTCCACGCGCCTACGCCTCCACCACCAGAGTTCGCACCTCGGGGATGAATATCTCCTGCAGTTTCACCCCCGCAGAATCAACCTCAGTTACGAAGAGCTGGACCTGATCGCCTCCCAGGACATGGGCGGCTGGCGATTGTACGGCGGGGGAGGATACCGGATGGACCGGGATCCGGCGTCGCTGAAACCCTGGGAACTCCATGCGGGCCTTGAATACCGGGGGAAACGGCCTTTTGAAGGCGTGGGCCGTTTCGTGGCCGGATTGGATCTCAAGAGCTTCGAGCAATATGACTGGGCGGGAAGCGGCAGCTTAAAATTCGGCTTGGAATTCGGCAGTCCGGATTCAGGGCGCCGACATCTCAGGCTGATGGCGGAGTATTACCGCGGCTACTCGCCCTTCGGCCAGTTTTACCTGGAACGAATCCGCTATTACGGATTGGGCCTCTACTTCAGCTTTTGACTCCATCAGCGCACCCCGTACCTGCGCGATGACGATGATATAATTCTACCCGAGTTATAGGGGGAGAAAAATGGCTGAAACATGGATACTCGACTTGGAAAAACTTCCGCCTGTGAAATCCTTTGAGCACGGCATACGGCGGGCCCCGAGCCGGGGATTTCGGCTGGGCAGGAAGGATACGGAGCTCGCACTGAAGAACGCTCTCCGTTACATTCCGGAACGGTTCCACGAGGAAATGGCCCGGGAGTTTTTGGAGGAACTCCGGACGATGGGACGGATCTACGGGTATCGCTTCCGCCCGGAAGGCCGCATTTACGGCCGGCCCATCGACGAATACCCGGGCAAGACAATCCAGGCAAAGGGCATGCAGGTCATGATCGACAACAACCTGGATTTCGACGTGGCATTGTATCCCTATGAGCTGGTGACTTATGGCGAGACGGGACAGGTCTTCCAGAACTGGATGCAGTACCGCCTGGTTAAGAAATACTTGGCTGAAATGACGGAAAACCAGACTCTTGTGGTTTCATCGGGCCACCCCCTCGGGCTCTTTCCCTCGCGCCCCGAAGCGCCTCGCGCCATCATCACTAACGGACTGATGGTGGGAATGTTCGATACCGCGGAGGACTTTCACCGGCTGGCCGCTCTGGGCTGTGTCAACTATGGACAGATGACGGCGGGAGGCTGGATGTACATCGGTCCGCAGGGCATCGTTCACGGCACGTACATCACGGTGCTGAACGCGGGGCGGATGTACCTCGGGATCCCCGAGAGCGGCAACCTCGCCGGCCATACGTTCATTTCCTCCGGGTTGGGGGGCATGTCGGGAGCGCAGGCCAAAGCCGTGGAAATCGCAGGCGGCGTAGGAATCATCGCCGAAGTGGATGAAAGCAGGATCAAGACAAGGCACGACCAGGGATGGGTCAAGCTGGTTTCGTCTGATCTTTCGCAGGTCTTTTCGTGGGCCGACGAGTACAAGGCGAAAGTGGAACCGGTTTCGATTGCGTATTTTGGAAACGTGGTGGATCTCCTCGAGTATGTGGACAAGAACAATTACCCCGTGGAACTCCTGTCTGATCAGACCTCATGCCACGCTGTCTATGAAGGCGGATATACGCCGGCGGGCCTGAGCTATCTGGATGCGAAGGTGCTGCTCCGGGATGATTACGAGTCTTTCAAGGCCAAGGTGGATGAAAGCCTCCAGCGGCATTACAACGCCATTAAGCGGCTGACCGGCAAGGGGGCTCATTTCTGGGATTACGGCAAC
>JARRNO010000186.1:0-4353 GCA_037384885.1 Acidobacteriota bacterium | reverse complement strand
GCGGCCGGCAAGGAGCCCCCGGCAGCCTGCCACCCCGGACTGTTGGCGCTCTCTCTTGAAGGGGTGGGGGAACGCCTTCTTCCCCTGGGATTGCCGGGCGTGAGGCTGGACGGGGCCGCTTCGCACGGCAGTGCGGCGCGACGGTCAAATGCGACTGATGGAAAGCTCGCTTTTCAGCAGGCGGATTGACCGAAGCGGCAGGGCGCGGTATGCGCCCGCGGCACCGTCCGCCGCCGGCGCGCCGAGTTTCGAGGCGCACTCAACGGCCGCTACAGCCGCCGCAGGCGGCGACTTCCTAACCTCCTCGCTTCCTCACCCCCCAGCGGCCCGCCCGCAAAGGAAATCCGCACCCCTTGAATTCGTCCTCCGGCCTCCATAACTTATCTACTGCCGGGTGACACGGCCCCGGTTTTCTTTTCAAAAAGGAGAACGATGATGGGCAAGAAAATCTTAATGATAGTCGGCGACTATGGAGAAGACTACGAAATCATGGTGCCGTTCCAGGCCCTCCAGATGCTCGGACACACGGTCCACGCCGTGGCGCCCGACAAAAAGAAAGGAGAAACCATCCGCACGGCGATCCACGATTTCGAAGGAGACCAGACCTACAGCGAAAAGCGCGGCCACAACTTCGCCCTCAACGCGGATTTCAACCAGATCCGCCCCTCTGATTACGACGCGCTGGTCCTGCCGGGCGGAAGAGCCCCCGAATACGTCCGGCTCAACCCCAAGGTCGTGGAATCGGTCCAGCATTTCGCCCAGGCCCAAAAGCCCATGGCGGTCATCTGCCACGGCGCCCAGATCCTGGCGGCCGCGGGAGTGCTCAAGGGACGCAGGTTGACGGCCTACCCGGCCGTGGGACCGGAAGTGAAAGCCGCGGGCGGCGAGTTTGTGGACGTCCCCGTCAACCAGGCCGTCGTGGACGGCAACCTCGTCACCTCGCCGGCGTGGCCCGGCCATCCGGAGTGGCTGGCCAAGTTCGCGCAGGTGCTGGGCACCAAGATCACGAACGAATGAGCGCCATGATTCCCATACCCAACCTGGGGCGCGGTGCGGGAAACGGGAACCCGCGCCGCGCCTTTCCTTATTCCCGGCCCGGCGGCCCCGCTTCATGACGGCCGAGGGACTGACCCGGCGCCAGATCGAAGGGCTTTACGACGCCGCCGGAACGTACCGGGTCCAGGCGGACCCCCTTTCCCGCATCGCCCTCGCTTCCGACGCGGGCTTTTACCGCCTCATTCCGAGGGCGGTGGTCCGGCCAGCCGATCTCGATTCCATCAAGAAGCTCTTTGCCTTCTGCCGCCGCGAGGCGCTTCCCCTCACCTTCCGCGCGGCCGGGACCAGCCTGTCCGGCCAGGCCGTGACCGACGGGATACTCGTCGACCTTTCGAGGGGTTGGACCGGCATTTCCGTCGAGTCCGGCGGCGGGCTCGTCCGGCTGCAGCCCGGCGTCATCGGCGGCTTCGCCAACCGCGTGCTTTCCACCTACTGCCGGCGCATCGGGCCGGACCCCGCCTCCATCGACGCCTGCATGATCGGCGGCATCCTCGCAAACAACGCGAGCGGCATGTGCTGCGGCGTCGCCGAAAACGCCTACCACACGCTGCATTCCATGCGTTTTCTTCTCCCGGACGGCTCCGAATTCGACAGCGGCGCCCCGGACGCCGCCCGGCGCTTCAAAGAAGAAGCCCCCCGTGTCGCCGAAGGCCTGATCGAGCTTCGCGCGCGCATCCTGGCCCAGCCCCGCCTCCGGGAACGCATCCGCGACAAGTACAAGCTCAAGAACACCATGGGGTATTCGCTCAACGCCTTCCTCGATTACGAGGCGCCCCACGAAATCCTGTCCCATCTGCTCGTGGGATCGGAAGGGACCTTGGCCTTCATCGCCGAAGCGGTGCTGGACACGCTCCCCGCCTATCCCTTCAAATACACCGGCCTCCTGGTCTTCAAGGATATCCCCACGGCTTGCGGAGCCATCGAGTCGCTGAAGACCGCCGGCGCCAGGGCCGTGGAAATCATGGACCGGGCCTCGCTGCGATCGGTGCAGGACCTGCCCGGCGCCGTGGAAGACCTGCGCCATCTCCCCGCGGACGCCGCCGCCCTGTTGGTAGAATTCCAGTGCGGCGGCCGGGGCGAACTGGAAGACGCGCGCCGCACGGCCGACAGGACCGCCGGCAGGCTCCCGCTGCTTCTGCCGGCCCGCTTCACGGACGATCCGGACGAGCAGGCCGCCCTCTGGACGCTGCGCAAGGGGCTTTACCCATCCGTCGGGGCCATGCGGCCCTCCGGCGCCACGGCTCTCATCGAGGACGTCCTTTTCCCGCCCGAACGCCTGGCGGAGGCTGTCACCGGCCTGCAGGATCTCTTCAGGCGGCACGGCTTCGACGAAGCGATCATCTTCGGCCACGCCCGGGACGGCAACCTTCATTTCGTGCTCACGCCCTCGTTCGGAAGCGAGGACGACATCGGCCGCTACGCGAGGTTTATGGACGACCTCGCCGCCCTGGTGGTGCACCGCTACGACGGGGCCCTGAAGGCCGAACACGGGACCGGCCGCAACATGGCGCCTTTTCTCGAAACCGAATGGGGAAAGACGGCGCGGGACCTCATGGCCGATCTCAAGTCCCTGATCGATCCGGACGGCATTCTCAATCCGGGGGTGATCCTGAACGACGATCCCGAGGCGCACATCCGCCATCTGAAGTCCTTCCCGAAAGTGGAAGAAGTGGTGGACCGATGTACGGAGTGCGGGTTCTGCGAAAGGCAGTGCCCCAGCCGCCGCCTCACCCTGACGCCCCGGCAGCGAATCGTGGTCCGGCGCGAGCTGGCCCGGCTCGAGGGCAACGGAGGCGGCCCCGGCCTCAAGGCGTCGCTGGACAAGGCTTTCGAATATGACGGACTGGACACCTGCGCGGCGGACGGCCTTTGCGCTCTGGCCTGCCCGGTGGGCATCGACACGGGCGCCCTCGTGAAACATCTCCGCGCCGTAGATACGTCCGCCCTGGGCCGCTGGACGGCGGGGTTCCTTTCCCGGCACTTCGCAGCGTCCGAGCGCGCCTTGCGGACAGCCGTCCGCCTCGCCCGCGTTCTTTCGGCGGCGGCCGGCCCCCGGGCGCTCGCCGCGGCGGCGAAGGGCGCCGAGATCCTTTTCAGGCGGCGCTTTCCCAAGTGGCACGCCGCGATCCCCGGCGCCGCTCCCGGACGCCTTCCCGAGGCCGAGCACGAGAAGCCCGAGGCGGTCTATTTCCCCTCATGCCTCTCCCGGACCCTCGGTTCCGCACCGCCGGGCGGCCCGCCCCTCACACTCGCCGAATCCATGCTCGTGCTGGCCGAGCGCGCCGGCGTGGGGCTCCGCATCCCCCCTGACAGCCCGGGCCACTGCTGCGGCATGCCTTTCCATTCCAAGGGCTACACGGACGCTTCCCGCGAAATACTCTCCCGAACCGTGAGCATGCTCTGGTCCTGGTCCGACGGCGGGCGGCTGCCGGTGGTCGTCGACGCCAGTTCTTGCGCTTACTCCCTGAAGAGCGCGGAACCGCAGCTCGAAGAGGAGGCGCTGGCGCGCTGGCGCGACCTGACCTTCCTGGACGGCATCGAATTCGTCCACGACGTGCTGCTGCCCCTCCTCACGCTGGAGCCGCTCCAAACTTCCGTCGCCGTGCACCCCAACTGCGCCGCGCGCAAGCAGGGGCTGGAAGGAAAGCTGGAAAGCGTGGCCCGATGCTGCGCGCGGGATGTCATCATCCCCTGGAACCTGGAATGCTGCGCCACGGCGGGCGACCGGGGGCTGCTCTTTCCCGAGCTGTCCGAGTCGGCCCTGAGGCCCGAGCTTGAAGAATTGAGCGACCTGGGACCGGACGCCTGCTATTCCACGAATCTCACCTGCGAGATGGGTCTGGGACGGGCCTCCGGGCGCCGCTGGCTGTCCTGGCTGTACCTGGTGGAGCGAGCCAGCCGCCCGCTGCGCGGCGATGCGCGCAGTGAATCGTGAGTGGCCGCTTTGCAGCCAGTGACTCGTGATTCGTGAAAAGTGTCTGGTGGGCGAGTGCCTTCCTCTGCGGGACATCGCGGCTGGAAGCCGCTCCCACAAGGCGGCAACCAACTTCCATTTGTGGGAGCACCATCTTGGTGCGACCCAGGGGTTTTATGCTGAAGACAATCGCGGCTGGAAGCCGCTCCCACAAGGCGGCAACCAACTTTTATTTGTGGGAGCACCATCTTGGTGCGACCCAGGGGTTTTATGCTGAAGACAATCGCGGCTGGAAGCCGCTCCCACAAAGCGGCAACCAACTTCCATTTGTGGGAGCACCATCTTGGTGCGACCCAGGGGTTTTATGCTGAAGACAATCGCGG
>JARRNO010000185.1:0-4391 GCA_037384885.1 Acidobacteriota bacterium | reverse complement strand
CCCCGGATCGATTCGGATATTCTCGATCTTCTGCCGCAAAACAACCCGGTCGTTCACAACTTCCGTTCCATCACGAGGGACTTCAAAAGCCTGGACTACCTTTTCGTACTGATCCAAACCAAGAATCCCGCCAAGCATCCCATCCAGGGATACGAGGACTACGCCGACATCTTTGCGGAACAGCTGAAAACGACGGGGATGGTGGAGGGAGTGGAATACCGGCTCCAGGATTACATGCCCCTGGTGGACCGCCTGCTGCCTTACACCCTTCTCTACCTGAACAAGAAAGATTTGAACGAGGTCGCCGCCAAGTTCAGCGACAAGGGAATCTCGAGGCAGGTGGCTCTGGACCGCTTGATGCTCGAAAATCCCGCATCCCTTCTGATCAAAGAGAAGATCCAATACGACCCGTTCAACCTTTTTCCCGTGCTCCAGCGGCATTTCCTAGGTAAGACTCGCGAATTGAAGGTAGATCTGTCCGACGGATATTACCTTTCCCGCGCTCCACACCCACAGGCGCTTCTGATGATCGTCCGGCCCGTAAAGCCCGCCCAGAACATCCAATTCGGGAAGGCGCTGATGAATAAAGTGGCCGCATGTGAAACCAGGGCGCGCGCGGAATGGAAGAGAGAGGGGGGAAACACATCAGACCTGGTCGTGCGTTACGGCGGCGGGTACCCCATCGCTCAGGATGACGCAAATCTGATCAAGCGGGACTCCCTGATCAACACGATCACGAGCATCCTTCTCGTCATGATCATCTTCGTCGCCGCCTTTCGAAGAAAGAGCGCGCTGGCGTACTGCTGGATACCCCTGATGTTCGGGCTGCTGATGACCTTCGGCATCGCTCATCTCCTCGGCGTTACCTTGAATTCCGTGACCGCGGGTTCCGGGGCCATGCTCATCGGTCTGGGTATTGATTTCTCCATCGTCCTCTACGGGCGCTATATCGAGGAACGGAACCGGGGCGTGGGCGTGGATGAGAGCATCTCCTCCATCATGGGCAACACAGGCAAGGGGGTCGCCGTGGGCGCCCTCACCACGGCGGGTACTTATGGAGTGATGTACTTCACCCATTTTCCCGGAATGCGCCAGATCGGGGCGCTCACTGCTGTCGGCATCATGTTTTGTCTTCTCGGCGTCTTCACCCTCCTGCCGGCCATGCTCTATTTCCACCACGTGCACAAGACCCGCCGGGGCATCGATCCGACTTTCCACATGCATAGTTTTGGCGTGGAAAAGCTCGGACGCGCCGCCTACCGGTTTCCCCGCACTACTTTGGCGGTGGCGCTCATCCTCACCATCATCCTCGGCGTCTCGGCGACCGGCCTCAAATTGGAGGACAGCGTCCAAAACTTGAGGAGCCCGAACAACAGGGGGCTGAAGGTCACACAGGATGTGTACCAGATTTTCGGTGCTTCCCTGACTTACATGATGGTGGCGGTGAGAGGGAAAACGCCCGACGACATCGTCCGCAAATCCCAGGCGGTGGTGAACGCGGTGGCCCCCCTCCACAAGAAGCACGATATCCTGTTCACGGATGCGGTCAACACGTACCTGCCGCCGCTTTCGCAGCAGCGCGAGGTCATCCGCACCCTGCGCGAGGACCCCGAGGGGCGCTTCTCATTCCAGAGGATTAAAACCGCCTTTGACGCGGCATGCGAAAAGCAGGGGTTCAGGACCTCCTATTTCAGCCATTACCTCGGAAAGCTGCAGGAAATGGTTTCGCCCTCAGGCCCGGTCACTTACCACATGCTTGAGGACAGTCCGCTGAAGGCCATCCTGGATAAGTTTATCGTCCAGAAGGGGCCTGACCATTACAGAGGGGTGGTTTACCTTTACATCCCGGAGGCGTTCAAGAGATGGCCGCCTCCCGGCCTTATTTCCATGGTCCATGAGGCAGTACCTGGGGCCAAGGTCGTCGGAATCAACATGCTGAGCCGTACCCTGCGGACCAAGATCCAGTCCGACGCTCTTTTTGCCTTCGTTCTCGGCACCATCCTCGTGGTGATCCTGATTCTTGTGGATTTCCGCTCTATCAAGGCGGTGCTCTTTGCGCTTCTGCCGCTGGCAGTGGGTTTGATCTGGCTGCTGGGATGTCTTCGACTCTTCGACGAACCCCTCAATATGATGAATATTTTTGTGACCACCATGATCATCGGCATCGGCTCGGACTACGGAATACATTTTGTCCACCGCCATATGGAAAAGGATGGCCACGACATGCCCCGTGTCATTCAGGAATCGGGCAAACCCATCGTAATCGCAGCCCTGACAACCATCGCCGGATTCGGAAGCATGGTCTTTTCCTCCTACCCGGGGTTGAAAAGCGTCGGATATGTGGCCCTGCTGGGGACCCTCTCCTGCATGGTCGCCACTCTAACCGTCCTTGTCGCACTGATGACGCTGCTGGACCGCAGGAAGGACCGGGCCCAATCCTGATCCCAGCCTCCTGGCGAGAGGTGCCAGGTGAGCCGGCTTTCGCACCCGGTTCGCCTCTCATATTGACCTGGCCCGTGGGCGCTGTTAGATTAAGTTCTTTCAGGGAGTTCCACGAACCGATGGCGGTTCACGAACGGCGTGTCGACAAACTGCACGGGCTCCTCGCCGATATGAAAAAAGGCGCCTTGGTGGCCTTTTCAGGCGGCGTCGACTCCACTGTGCTTCTTGCCGAAGCCCATACAATTCTGGGTGACCGGTGCAAGGCGGTGACAGCCGATTCGCCGTCTCTGCCGCGAGCCGCGCTGGCCTGGGCCGCCGAGTTCTGCCGGAATCGGGGCATCTCCCACCGGGTGGTTGAAACGCATGAACTGGACGATCCCCGCTATGCTGCGAACACCGCCGACCGTTGCTTTTTCTGTAAGTCAGCCCTGTTCACAGCCATGCAGTCGATCGCCCGGAGCGTCGATCTTCCCAACCTGCTTTACGGCGCCATCGCCGACGACTTGGGTGACTGGAGACCCGGAATGACCGCGGCAGCAGATTTCGGCGCCCGCGCCCCCCTTCTCGATGCGGGATTCACCAAGAAGGATGTCAGAATGCGCGCCAGGGTGCTTGGGCTGCCCGGCTGGGACAAGCCTTCTTCCGCCTGCCTGGCTTCCCGGTTCCCCACCGGCATGACAGTCACGCTCGAAAATCTCAGGCGGGTAGAGGCGGCGGAAGCGGTTCTTCACCGCTTGGGCTTCCGTCAGTGCCGCGTGCGGCTTATCGGCGACTCGGCCCGCATCGAGGTAGAACGGGCCGCGCTCGCCCGCCTCATGGACGCTCCCACCAGAAAGGCCATACTGACTGAATTGAAAACGCTCGGATTCCGGTTCATCACGCTCGATCTGGAAGGCTTCCGGTCCGGCAGCCTTTCACCCCATTCCTCCGGAGATTGACCATGGGATCCATCGGAACACCGGAAATTATCGTCATCGTCATCATCGCGCTGCTCCTCTTCGGGCCGACCAAGCTGCCGGAGCTCGGCAAATCGCTCGGACGGGCCATTCGCGAATTCAAGAAGGCCACCGCGGAAATCCAGGACAGCCTGGAACGCGAGGTGGACGATCTGAAGAGCACCGTCAACGACCAGCCGGATCATGAACAGCCTCGCGGCGCCCTGCCTCCTTCGACGCCTCCCCGCAGTGCGTCGGCGTCCGAGCCAGGCGAGGGAGAACCCGCCGCCAAAGAAGGCGAAGAAGCATCTCCTGCCCATGAAGAAACCGACGGCAAAAAGCCGGGGAATCCGGCTTCATGAGTTCGGGGAGCGACGCAAGCCCGTCCCACGAGATGACGCTTCTGGAACACTTCGCCGAGCTTCGGAAGCGTGTATTCAAGGCGGCGATCGGGGTGGGGCTGGTGTTCGTCGGTCTCACCTTCTTCATGAACACCATCATGCACCGCTTCCTGGAACCTTACTACCGCCTGCTTCCAAAGGGGCAGCAGACGGTGACCTATACCAGCATTACCGAAGTCTTCTTCATTTATATGAAAATCGCTGCTGTCCTGGCCATTTTCGTCGCTTCTCCATGGTTGTTCTACCAGTTGTGGGCCTTCATTTCTCCCGGCCTGACCCGCAAAGAGCGGCGTTACGCCATTCCTTTCGTGCTCGCGACTTCCTTGTTTTTCATCGCCGGGTTGTTCTTCTGCTACCATTACGTCCTGCCCTTTTCTTTCGGCTTTTTCCTCAAGTTCAACAAGAACTACACCAACATCGTCACGTTAAGCGCCTTATGGGGCTTCGAGATCAAACTTTTGCTCGCACTCGGCGTCACCTTCGAAACGCCGATCCTGATCCTGCTGCTGACGCGCCTCGGCATTGTGGGTCGTTCTGAATTCTCCGAAAGAAGTGACGTACCTCGTGCGCCGGCTCCACCAAACGAGTGACGAAGAACGACGGCCCGTCGAGC
>JARRNO010000184.1:0-4398 GCA_037384885.1 Acidobacteriota bacterium | reverse complement strand
TTTCGCGCGCCCTCAAGGGAAAATCCAACAGGACGTTCAGGACGACCCATGCGATGCCTGCCGCCAAGGCGTTGGCTCCCGAGACCTGGAGATGTCTTGGAAAACCTGTCAGCGAAGCGACGCCCGCTGGAAGCGAGAACCCGCTCCATAAGGCGAAAAGAAGGCCGAGGCCGGCCAGGGTGATGAGCAGGCGGAGATTGATGAGCACCACAAGCATTTCGTGAATCACGGTCTTGAAGGATTTCGCCTTCGCGATTTCGTCCACCGGCAGGTTTTTGAAAAAGAAGAGAGTGACGGCGAACGCCCCCGTTTCCACCACGGCCGCCGCGATGAAGATCATGTCGGCGTGCCCCGTGAGCCGCCGGACCGTATTCGCGAGAAAGGGCGCCACGAAAGCGCCCACGTTGATCATGGTGTAATAGAGGGAAAACCCGAGAGTACGGTTGGATTCCGTCGTCACGGCCTTCACCGTACCCGCAATCACCGGTTTCATCACCGCCCCGCCGAGCGCGATCACCATGAGGGCGGCGAACATGGCTGGATAGTGGGTCACGCGGCTGGCGATCACATATCCTGCAACCAGCACCACGAGAGAAGCAAGCATGGTTTGCCGGAAGCCGTACCGGTCTGCGATCGCGCCGATCAGAATGGGCAGGAAGTATCCCACGAAAAGCCATATACCATAAAGAAAATCAGCCCGAACGTCACCGAACCCGAGGTCGTGCGCCAGGTAGATCACGAGGTAGGCCATCATGGCGTAGATGGCCAGGCAATGCAGCAGTTCGATCACGATGGCGCCGTAAAACCGCTCGTCAAACTCCCGAAGCATGGATACAAGGCCCTTCGTCACAGAGATGTCCTCCATACAAAGGCTCCATCATACATGAAAGACGACGGTTGCGGGCGCCGGGGGCGGAGTTCTCCAAGGCGCTGGGGCATGCGGCCGACCGCAGGCTGTCACGCGCGGGGAGTTGACAGCGGCACAAGCTCCGCATACATTGCTGGTAGCGAAGGACGCCAAAGCCTTTCATCACCTGTCCGGGCAAGGAAAACAGCGATGACGGATACGTGGTATCTCCGTGTCATCCCTCCGGAGGGCGAACCGTTCACCTTCCGGGCGATATCGGAGTCCATCGTGATCGGCCGTTCCTCCAGCGCCGACCTGGCCGTCCAGGATCGCGCCATGTCCCGCAGGCACGCCCGGATTCATCGGAATGCGTCATCCTGGACGGTGGAGGATCTCGATTCCCGGAACGGCATCTACCTCAACGGTGAAAAAATTTGCGGCGCGACCGCCATTTCGGCGGGCGACGTACTGGAAATGGGAACTGCGAGATTCCAGCTCAGAGACACTTCGGAGGCTGAGCCGCCTGAAAAGAGCTTGCTCCGGCCGGCTTCGGAATTTCTCGACCAAAGTCCCTCTACTCCGCCTCCGGCCGACACGGCCGGGGGCGCCGCCCTGCGAAGTTACGCGGAGCGCTTGGCGATTCTGAACGACGTCCACCAAGCGCTGGCGCAATCCGTGTCCCTCCACGATCTGTTGGAAATGATTCTCGAAAGGGTCTGTCTTTACCTCAGGCCCGGCCGGGCGGCCATCTACCTGGGAAACGAAGCGGCGGGCTTCCGCCGCGCCGCCCAGCGTGTTTCAGCCGGGGCGGCCGGGGATTTCAAACTGCCCCGCAGTCTCGCCGCGGAGGTGGCGGGCAAAGGAATGGCCGCGCTCGTGGAAGATACGCTTTCCGATGAGCGCTTCGCCCGAGCGGAAAGCATTCAGTCGGAGGGGATCCGAAGCTTGCTGGCCGCACCGCTTCTGGCGCAGGAGAAGAGCCTCGGCTTGATCGTTCTCTGTTCGCCCGCGGCGGTCCGGCAGTTCGAGGAAGCAGATCTGGCGCTGCTCGTTTCGCTGGCATCGGTGGCGGCGCTGCGGCTCCGGAACACCATGCTTTTCGCCGAGGCCGAGGAACGGCGGCGGCTGCAGCATGAGCTGTCCATGGCGCGGCGCATCCAGGTGGCCCTCCTGCCGAGAAGCCTTCCGGAAATCGAAGGCTACCAGGTGTATGGGGACAACATCCCCTCGAGAGGAGTTTCTGGGGATTACTACGAAGTGGTGGAGCGGCCGGACCGCGAAGAATGCGTGTTCTGCGTGGCGGATGTCTCCGGCAAGGGAATGGCTGGTGCGCTGGTCATGAGCGCTCTTGAGGCGCTCTCCGCGGCTCCTCTTGAGGCTGGGAGAAGCCCCGGAGAAATCTTCGAGAGGGTTTCTTCCCTTCTTCACCGGCGCACGCCGCCCGAACGGTACGCCACCGCGTTTCTCGGCGTACTGCACAGGCCCAGCGGACGTTTCCGCTACGCCAACGCCGGGCATGTTCCGGCTCTGGCGATTCGCAGGGACGCCGCGGTGGCCTGGCTTCACTCGACGGGGATTCCTCTTGGACTGATGGAAGACAGCCGGTACGAGGAAGGAGAAATCCTACTGAAGTCCGAGGACGCGGTCGTCGTTTACACGGACGGTGTCACCGAGGCTGAAAACGGCGCGGGACAGCAGTTCGGCAGAGACCGGCTCGCCGAGCTGTGCCGCCGGTTCCGGGGGCATGCTCCCGCGGCACTCGGGGAAGCGCTACGGCGGAACGTGGAGGAGTTTGCCGGGGATGTTCCCATTGAGGACGACCGGACCCTTCTTATCGTCCGGCGGCTCTGAGCGCCTTGGCCCGAGGGGCGGGTGCTGAGGGGCCGTGAGCGTCGCGCTTCGCACTTTCGGCCCCGGCGATCCCGCTGAGTTGAAAAGCAAGCTTTCGCCTGCTTCGATACCGGCACGCTCCTGAGAAGCTCGGAAGCTGACTTTGCCTGGGCGAAGCATGGGGCATTCACGGGGTGGTGTTGAGGCAGAGAGAGAAACCCAAGTTTGCTCACCGCCTCAACGCCTCAAAGTGAGGTTCGTGGCCGCCTGAGTCCCGCCCGGTTCTGCAATAAAAACGGGTCTTTCCGCGTATGAAACAACGGGAGACGGCGTTCGGCCGCAATCCCGCTTCCCTCTACCTACGGAATCGGGAACAAGACGCAGGCGCAGCCAAGACGGTGCAGGGCCCGAAGAACGAACTGTTTATGTTTTAACTGGAAAAATATGGCTAAACGAATTAAGTTAAATTAGGGTGAGACCATGATGACAGACAAGCAGCGGCGGGAGCGAGGCGTTCGCCCGCCCTCCGGTACAGCAACAGCAGGAGCGTGTATGGCCATGAAAATCGACTTTGGACTCGCGGTACTGGTCCTTTCTGACGCCGTGGATCTCGTGGGCGTGGACGCGGTTCAGCACAGCAAGCGCGTGGCGGCTCTGGCCATGGCCAGCGGCTTCGCCATGGGCTGGGACCGCGAGGCGCTTCATGATCTTTTCCTTGCCTCGCTCATGCACGACTGCGCCGTTTCCACCACCGGGGAATACAACCGGCTCATGACCGAGTTCGCCGCGAAGGATGCTGACAGCCACTGTATGAGGGGCTTTGAGATCCTCCGCCGGTTCAGCCCGTTCGAAAGGGCGGCGGGAATTGTACGCTACCACCACGAATCATGGGGTGAGCATCCTGTGGCGGACAGTGCGCCGCTGACCGCCCTCATGAGCAACGCCGTCTTTCTTGCGGACCGGGTGGATATGTTCGTGCAGTTGGGTCCTGCCGGCAGCTTCATTCGCGAGAGGGCCGGGCTTCTGGATATGCTGGAGCGGATGGAAGGCGACTATTTTGCGCCCGCACTCCTGGAGGCGTTCAAGAGTGTTTCTGAAAAGGACGCGCTCTGGTTGACCCTGGAAGCCCATCACCTGGAGCGCCACCTCCTTCGCGTCCTGGAGCGCCTGGGCGAGCATACGATCACCTTCGACCAATTCCACGATCTGGCTGACATTTTTGCGACGATCGTGGACAGCAAGTCGCCCTATACCTCGGGCCATTCGCAGGGTGTCGCGCGCTTGAGCCGCTTTTTGGGCGAATGCGCCGGGCTTTCCCCAGAAGATTGCGAGTACCTGGAAATTTCCGGGCTTCTCCACGATCTGGGGCGGCTTCGCGTGCCCGACGAGATCATGGAAAAAGAAGGCCCGCTGGACCGGATTGAGCTTGCAGAGGTCAAACGCGGCGCCTTCGAGACCTACCAGATCCTCAGCCGTCTTCCGGGCATGAACGGCCTGGCCCGCTGGGCGTCGTACCACTATGAACCGGTCCTGCCACCGCGCGAGGGGGCTCCTCAGACGACGATCCAGCCGGCGATCGTCGCCGAGGCGGACACCTACCAGTCGCTGACGCAGCCGCGTCCTTACCGGGGGTCCCTGGATCCGGATGCTCTCGTGGAAACGGTGCAGAAGATGGGGGTGCACGGCAAGCTCCACCCGGAGGTTGTCGAACTCGTTGTCAG
>JARRNO010000183.1:0-4451 GCA_037384885.1 Acidobacteriota bacterium | reverse complement strand
GCGGTCGCCTGGGGATTCCGTTCCAGCCATCCCACCGAAGTCATGGCCTGGGCGGTGCTGGCCGGCGGCGTCGCGCAGCTGGCTTTCCTGATCCCGTATTTGAAGGGTGTCGGGATGACCTTTGCACCGGCCTGGTCCTTCAAAGACCCGCATGTGAAAGCAGTGTTTTCCTTGATGCTGCCGGGCGTTTTGGGCGCTGGGGTGAACCAGGTCATCATCCTCGTGGGGACGGCCATGGCGACCTTTGTGGGCGAAGGTGCGGTGGCGGCTCTTTACTATGCCAACCGGATCACCGAGCTTTCCTTTGCGCTCTTTGCCGTGTCTCTGTCCACGGCCATCCTGCCCCAGATGTCCCGGCAGGTCGTGACTCGGGCCATGGATGACCTCCAGCAAACGCTGCGCATGTCTCTTTCGCTGATTTTTTTCGGGATGCTGCCCGCGGCCGTCGGCCTGATGGTGCTGGCGCATCCCATTGTGCGCGTCCTGCTGGAGACCGGGCGGTTCAAGGCGCATTCCGTCGCCATGACCTATGGTCCCCTGGCCGCCTATGCTGCCGGAATTACCGTGTGGTCGCTGGCACTCGTACTGGTGAGGGTTTGCCACGCCCACCGGGACATGATCGCGCCCTTTCTCGCCGGACTGGCGACGCTCGCCACGTACGTGGTCCTCGGCATCCTGTGGTTGAAACCTTATGGAACAACGGGCATCGCGGCGGCGTCATCCGTTTCCGCGGTGGTGAACCTCGGTACGCTCATCTTCATCCTGAAGAGAAAGCACGGGATTCCCTTCCCGTGGGCGTGGTGTTTCAAGGGTCTCGCCCGCATCGGCGCCCTCTGCGCCGTCATGGGTGTTTCCGCCTGGTGGGTGTTCGAGCTGATCCCTCACGGCAGGCTTCTGCATGCCGTCCTGGCGCTCTTTTCGGCCATCGCCGTGGGCGGGCTGGTCTATTTCACCGGCGCCTTCCTTTTCCGGGTTCAGGAGGCGCAAATCGCCCTGGAATTCGTGAAAAAGCGCCTGATCAGGCGAAAATAGCGCGTCAAAACGGAAAGATCATGGGTTGAAATCGGTTGTCCCGAGTTCTTGACATCATCATGCTGTAGGGGTATACACAAAACAGGCTCAGGAAACAACCAGCGTTGATCATCACTTCGAGTCAATTCCATTGGGATGGGGTACAGGTGTTTGAGTTGGGGCCGAGGCGAAGATGCCGGCCGCCGGAGGTTGATCTGTCTTCAGGCCGGCCACCGCCGGCGCCGTGTGTGTGACCCGGATCACGGCGGAGAGAGCGCGGGCGGATCAACGATGACCCTTCAGGGGGCCTTTGCGGAACGCAGTCCACAAGGGTTGCCTGCCTCAGGAGGACTGAGATGACGCGACTTGTTCCCTCATCCTTGAAGAACCTTTGCAAGCCGGTTCTCGGCGGGCTCTGTCTTGGACTGGTCCTGTGGGCGGCTCCCGCTTGGGCCTCGAACGGCAGAATTCCCATTGACGCTCCCGGGACGGTGATCAGTGCTCCGGGAAGCTACTACCTTGTCGCCGATCTCGACGCAGGCGGAACGGGCGGAGATGCCATCGACGTGGAAGCCTCGCACGTCACCATCGACCTGAACGGCCACACCATCACGGCCGATTCGGGCGCGGACGGCGTCAGCACCGCGCTTGCAAGCGGTCCGGTCGAAAATGTCCGGATCACCGGCGGCCGGATCAACGGCGGATTGAGGGGAACCTACCTGACCGGCGTGACGGCCTGCCGGGTGGATCACGTGACGTTCACCGGCCAGGCGTATTATCCGATCGGCGTGATTGCCCCGACCGGCGCCACAGCCATGGCTCAGATCGACCACAACATCATCCTGGCCTCCGGAGCGAATTCCGGAATCTCCGGCTCGGGGATCCAGGGCGGCCTGATGACGGACAACGTGGTGAAGGGTACGGCCAGGGCCATCTTCCTCAACAACTGCTACGAAATCCAGATCGCGCGGAATAACTGTTCTCAAAACACGAGCAACGGGATCGCGCTGGTGAACTGCGACCACTGCACGCTCCGGGGAAACACCTGTGAAGGAAACGGCGCCAATGCGATCGTTCTGAACGGCTGTCACGACGTGATGGTGCGGGACAACCTCTGCAGCCAAAACACCTCTTCCACGGGGGCGGACGGAATCGCGCTCTATTCCAGCAACGACAACACCGTGGATTGGAATCTGGCGGACGGCAACAGCACCTACGGGCTCCAGATCGATTCCAACAGTTCGGGGAACCGTTACAGCTTCAACGTAGCGCTGAACAATGGGTCCGGCGGCTACAGCATCGCCGCCAACAATACGGACGCCGGGCACAACCATTGACAGCCCGGAAAGGATGAATGGGATGAACCGATCTGCGGTTGATGCAAAAATCCGAAGGCTTTTCATACTGATTCTGTTTGCGGGGACCGTCGCAATGGTCCCGGCCGCCTCCGTCTTCGCTTCGGGTGGCCGCATTCCCGTCTACCAGCCCGGCACGGTGATTCAGGCCTCGGGCAGCTATTACCTGACCCGGGATCTGGACGGCACCGCCTTAAGCTCGGACGTGATTACCATCCAGGCCGACGACGTAACCTTGGATCTCAACGGCCACACGCTGACGGCCGCGGCGGGCTACGCCGGGGTGAGCTGCGACCTCCACAGCAACGTCACTGTGCGCAACGGAAGCGTGAGCGGCGGAACCTACGGCATCTCGCTGACGTCGTGCTCGAGCATCCGGATCGACCATATCTCGGCGTCCGGCTTTGCAAGCGCCGGCATTTACGCCGTCAGCACATCGGGCAATCCGGACATCAGCGGGGTGATCGAACACTGCAGCATGGACGCCGGCGGCGCCAGCGTGAAGGGAATACTGGTTGAGCAGGCGTCTGCGCTTGTTATCAGGGACAATGACATGGCGAACGCTTCGGGCGACGATGGAATCTACGCGTACAACAGCAACGGCTTGGACATCGCCGGGAACGGGGTGCGCGGGTTCGGTACGGGGATTTTCGTCTACCTGTGCAACAACTGCCGGATCGAGAACAATACGGCGTCGAACAACACGGGCGCCGGCATCGAATTCGACGGCAACGATAACCTGGTCCGGGGAAATACGACCAACGCCAACACCGGCTCGGCCTATGCCGGGATTGACGTGATGGGCGGCGGGTTCAACGTGATTGCCGAAAACACGGCGTCCCGGAACGGCGGATACGGCATCCATTTGAACTTGAACGGGGCCAACGTCTTTCTTCTGAACCGGACGCTCGGGAATTCCGGGGGTGGAATCAGCGGGACGACGGGCAACACGAACGGTGGAGGCAACCAATGAGCCGAAAGAGCTTGTGGGCAATCGCGATTTCGGTCCTGTTGCCGGCTTGTTTAGGGACCTTGCCCCTGCGGGCCGCAAACGGCTGGATCCCCGTGGCGGCGCCGAACGTGACCTTGAATACCTCTGGAAACTATATCTTGACCCGTGATCTGACGGACCAGAACAACGGGAATCCCGTCATCACGCTGGGCGCCCCCGACATCACCCTCGACCTGAACGGCCACACGATATCTGTTGCTTCAGGCGACTATGGGATCTACGCCTCCGGCCAGGGACAGAGCATCACGGTCTTCAACGGGGCCATCGTCGGCGGTCAGATCGGGCTGGCCGACAGCTACGCCGCTGAGATTACGCTGCACGACCTCTTTTTTTCGGGCCAGTCCGGCCAGGCTGTTCAACTGTACGGAAACAACACAACCGGAACGACGGTCCCCAGTGTGGAAAACCTCCGCGTCATCGGAAGCGGCTCCAGCGAGGGGATTTCCATGGATTACGTAAACTCGGCGCAGGTCGAGCACTGCGTCGTGACCCAGTGCACAGACGGGTTGAGTGCGTATGACTGCAACGGCGGCCGGTTTCTGCACAACACGCTCTCCCACTGCGCCGTCGGGGTTTACATGGATCACAACTGGGCGGTCGTGGTGGCGGATAACACGATTACGGACAGCACCAGCTACGGCGTTGAAATGTCCATGTGCACCGGTGACGTGGTCCGCGGCAACAACATTTCCGGGGACCGGCAGACGCTGAATTCCCCATACGGTGTGTACCTGGCGAGCGGGGCCGACAATACGTTCGATTGGAACCTGATCAACGATCATACGGATCCCGGGCTGGAGATTTCCGCCGGAACCGCCAACGTCTACGCCTTCAACCGCTGGGCGAACGACGGGCTGGGGGGCGTGGACGCCGGGACGGGCAACATCGACGGCGGAGACAACTACTGATGGAGGGCGGCATGGAAAGGATTCGAAAAGACGGCTGGAGCCTTCCAGGGCTTCTTTCGCTCGCGGCCGCGCTGCTGGCGCTAATCATGGTGTTCCCTCTCAAGGCGGATACGGGCCGCATCCCCATTTCGCAGGTCGGAGCCACCCTCCTGAATCCAGGGTCCT
>JARRNO010000182.1:0-5585 GCA_037384885.1 Acidobacteriota bacterium | reverse complement strand
GCTGGCCGCGAAATACGGCCCCGTAAAATGGCTCGTCCTGTCCAACCGCGCTCTGTTCACCTATCCCGTTCGTCCGGCGCCTCGGGAGAGAATTTCGACCCTCGGATTCCTCAGCAACCTGACTTACGAGAAGGGGACGAGCCTGGTTATTGATCTGGCGCGCGAAATGAAGCTCCATGGAATGAAGGACATGCGGATCATTATCGCCGGGCCCTGCCATGACCTCCACCTCGTAGAGGAACTCAAAAGGGCGCAATCCGAAGAATTAATCGAGTGGTGGGGCCCTGTTTACGGCCCCGACAAAGAGCGGTTCTGGAAGGAAACAGACGTTTTTCTTTTTCCGACCCGTTATCCCAACGAGGCTGAACCGCTCGTTGTCTGGGAGTCTTTTGCGGCCGCTTGTCCCGTCATCGCCCCGAACCGGGGATGCATCTCCGGGCAGATACGAGGCGCCGGTCTGTGCGTTCCCCCGGAGGAGGATTTCGGCCTGGCGACTACCAGGGTCTTGAATCAATGGCGCGAGAATCCCGGCGATTTCACCGAACTTTCCAGTGAGGCACTGAACAGGATCGAGCATTCGCGCATCCGGGAAGAACAACACTGGCACGCTTTGGTTGACGCATTGAGGGGTTGCAACGCCTCAAATGATCAGCAATAATCCACCGGCAAGAATGACCGCTGCTGCCGATTGGCTCCCTTTCGAAAGCTCGCATGTATTCGCGATAGTGGTTATTGGAGTTCTGAGAGATAGGCCATGAAGCTTTTAATCTACACGCTCAATTACGCTCCCGAACCGACGGCGACCGGCAAATACACCGGGGAAATGGCCGCATGGCTGGCCGCGCGCGGCCATGAAGTCCACGCCATTGCGGCGCCTCCGCACTACCCCGCGTGGAAGATCGACGAGGATTACCGGGGCAAGCGCTTCTTGAAAGAAAACCTCGAAGGCGTTCATGTCATGCGGGCGCCGCTTTACGTCCCACCCCCCGAAAGACTGTCCGCCAAGACCCGCATCCTCCTGGAAAGCACCCATGCCGCCAGTTCACTGCGGCACTGGTTCCCGATCCTGCTGCAGCCCGAAACCTACGACGCGGTGATTGCCGTCTGCCCCCCCATGCAGACAGCGTGCAGGTGGACGAAGCCGTCCGGCTGGGGCTCGTAAAGAACCGGACCGCCGGTTGGGCGCTGCGCGGCATCGAGACGTTCTTTCTCAAGAACGCCGACCGCGTGACGACCATCACGCAGGCCATGCGGCGCCGGATCGTCGAAAAGGGCGTGCCAGAAGAAAACACCTGGCTTTTCCCGAACTGGGCCGACATCGGCCACATGCGCCCTGGTTCAAAAGACACCGAATTTAGAAGGACACTTGGCATTTCCCTGGATGACGTCCTTGTGATGTACGCCGGGAACATGGGCGACAAACAGGGCTTGGAAATCGTGCTGCAGGCCGCCCATCGCCTGCGTGAACACCCGGAGATCCGCTTTGTCATGATCGGCGCCGGGGCGGCGCGGGCAAGAATGGAAAGTATGGCCAAGAGACTCGATTTGCCAAACCTTCAGTTCCTGCCGGTCCAGCCCTTGGAAAAACTTCCGGAAATCTTCGCGTCCTCCGACCTTCATCTCGTCGTTCAGAAACGTGAGGCCGCGGATTTGGTCATGCCTTCCAAGCTGACCAACATTTGCGCGGCCGGCCGGCCCTGCGTCGCCACGACTGATCCGGGCACAGCGCTGCACGACGCCGTCGTGGGCTCCAATTTGGGCGTCGCCGTACCGCCTCAGGATGAAGAGGCTCTGGCCGCTTCCATCGAGAGACTCGCGGCCGATTCCCCGCGCCGCGTAGAAATGGGCCGGAATGCCCGCGTTTTTGCACAAGAAAAACTCGACAAGGAAACCATCCTGAAGGAATTTGAGACCCACCTGAAAAAACTCACGGCCGGCTTTTAGCAGGGGTATTTCCCCCATGGAAGTGGAATACCATCTCCCCAGCTTGCCTTTCTAAATTTTGCCTGCTAGCTTTTTAAGAGTCAAAGCCACAAGGTGCGGAGGCAACCGGAGTGGCTTACTCCGCCCTCCCGGGGCTTTGCCGGGGGATCCACCTTTCCCGCTTTCCGCGGATGCGACCCAATCGGGGAGTTCAATCTTGAATGAGCCTGCCCGCGGTACTTACGGCTGGGAGACTTGACAGGCATGGAAAGAGCGTCTAGATATAGCGTTAAAGACTTCGCGCACAAGTCGGGCTCCGAAACGATCAGGCCGCGCGAAAAATGGACGGGGCGGCCATTGACGCGCCCCGCCGGCGATCCACTTTTTGAACCTCCCCCACTATTGGGGGATGAGGGTGCGCCACCCACGCACCTGAACACCACCAACCCTTCACCGAACTCTTTTGCAGGACGCCCGCCCAGGCGCCTGACCAGGCTTCCTCTGCATCGCACTGAGACCTTTGCATCCATGCCGGGCGCGCCGTAGCGCCCTCCCGGAGCGATCCGGAGTCTCCAAGGGTCTCACGAGGAGGCGTCATGCACCGTTTCGTTCATGGACAAGCTCGCGACTTTGCGGATGAGCGCCAGCGAGGTGTTTCAACGTTGCCCCCGCCGTGGCCGAAGCTCTCGGTGGTTTCCAGGCCGTGGCGGATGGTGGCGCTCTTTCTCTTTTCTGATGCCTTTTCGCTTCTTGTCGCGGTGGGACTCAGCATCCTGATTCGTTCGGCCTTTACGCCCTGGTTCCAAGTGGGGGTCTATTGGAAACTTCTTCCCTTTATCCCTGTGCTCCTCCTCGGCTTCTATGCCGCGGGGCTCTATCCCGGCGTGATCCGCTGGCCTGCCGAAGAGCTTCGCCGTATCGTCATCGTCGTGTCTCTTCTCTACCTGACGCTGGCCTCCATGACCTTTTTGCTGAAGGGCGGGGCCGTCTATTCCAGGGCAGTCTTTTTCAGCGCGAGGGGCCTCACCCTTGTTGTCGTTCCTTTCTCCAGATCCCTGGTCCGCGGGATTTTCTCCCGTTTCGAATGGTGGGGATTTCCCGTGGCCGTTCTCGGCGCGGGCCAGACGGGACAGGTGGTCATCTAGAGCCTGCTCGACCACCCTGCGTTCGGCCTCCGGCCCGTGGTCGCTTTCGACGACAACCCGGACAAATGGGGAGACTTCGAAGGCGTGGTCGTGACCGGAGGCTTGTCGCAGGCCGTCAGCGCCGCGCGCTTCCACCACATTTCCCACGCGGTGGTCGCCATGCCGAAGGCGCCGCGTGATAAGCTCGTCTCCGTCGTAGAGCGGGTTGGCGCCGCCTATCCCCACCTCATCGTGGTTCCCAATCTCTTTGGTCTCTCCAGCCTCTGGGTCAAAGCCAAGGACCTGGGAGGCATGCTCGGCCTCGAAACCCACCAGCAGCTTCTTCAACCCATCCCGCGGTTGGCAAAACGCGCCATCGACCTCGGTCTCACCTTGGCCGCCCTTGTTTTCCTGGCTCCCCTCTTTGGCCTTCTTGCGGTTGCGGTCAAGCTCGACTCCAAGGGACCGGCCTTCTATGGTCACAAGCGCCTCGGGCGTGGCGGGCGTACGTTTAAAGCGTGGAAATTCAGGACCATGGTTCAGAATGCCGACCAGGTGCTCAGCGACCTTCTCGAAAGCCGCCCGGAGCTTCAGAAGGAATGGATTCAGGATCAAAAGCTCAGGAAAGATCCCAGAGTCACGCGCCTTGGGCGGTTTCTCCGGAAGACCAGCCTCGATGAACTGCCTCAGCTGTGGAATGTGGTCAAGGGCGAAATGAGCCTGATCGGGCCCCGTCCCATCGTTGAATCCGAAATTCCAAAATACGGGCCCCTTTACGAACTCTACAAAAAGGTTCGCCCGGGCGTCAGCGGCTTGTGGCAGGTTTCCGGCCGGAACGACACGGGATACGATGAGCGCGTCAGCCTCGATACCTTTTATGTCCGCAACTGGTCTGTCTGGACGGACGTTTACATCATGGCCTGTACCCTCCTTGTTCTCATCACCCAGCACGGGGCGTATTAGAGGAATGTAGCGGCCGCATCCCTGCGGCCGTTTGTTTTAATGAATCCGGCCGGTGGGAACCGGCCGCTACATGTTACGTTTCCCCTCTACCCTCTCCCTGGCTGCACCGCAGCCAACTGCCCGGCCGCTTGCGGCCCGGCTTCCAGCCGCGATGTCCCGCAACGGCACGCCATTCGAATCTTTGCTAGCAACGTATTGCCCGAGAACACTTCCTAACCTCCTAGCTCTTGACTTCCTCACTGGCCGCGAGACGGCCCCCGTGGGAGCGGCTTCCAGTTTGGTGAAAGGTCTTTATTGCCCTGTGTGAGGCGTCGCCTGACGCCGATTCCCCGCAGCGGCCCGCTATTCAAATTCTTGCCCTCAGAGGCCTGCACGCGACCTAATAACTTCATCACATAGTCACCTCGTCACCGGCTGCGCAGCAGCCCATCACTCAGCCACTCAATCACTTCGTCACCTCATCACCCAGTCACTGCGCGCAACGCGCTCACTGCGCGCAAGCGCGTGCGGCCTTCCCTTCCCCGCGCCCATACGCTAAAATACGGCCCGACGCACCAACAGGGAGAAGGCCATGCATGTTCTCGTCACAGGCGGCGCCGGCTATATCGGATCCCATGCCTGTAAAGCCCTTGCGGCATCCGGAATCACCCCCGTCACCTACGACAGTCTCGCCCAGGGCCACGAATGGGCCGTAAAATGGGGCCCCCTCGAGCGCGGCGACCTGCATGACCGCCCCCGCCTTAACGAGGTCTTCAAGAAGTACCGCCCTGCCGCCGTGCTGCACTTCGCGTCGCTCATCGTCGTCTCGGAGTCCGTACGCAATCCGGGGAGTTACTATCGGAATAACGTGGCCGGGACATTGAGCCTGCTCGAAGCCGTCCGGGACCACGGGGTCAAGCACTTCATCTTTTCCAGCTCCGCCGCAGTTTACGGCATGCCCGAATCTACGCCCATCACCGAAGACCACCCCCATCGCCCCGTCAATCCATACGGCGTTTCCAAGGCCGTCGCCGAAAACATGCTTCGCGATTTCGACACCGCCCACGGTCTCAAGTCCGTCTCATTGCGCTACTTCAACGCCGCCGGCGCCGATCCGGAAGGAAACACCGGCGAAGCCCACTCACCGGAAACTCACCTCATTCCCCTGCTTCTCGAAGTTGCGGCCGGCGAGAAAGAGTCCGCACGCATCTTCGGCGATGACTACCCCACACGCGACGGCACCTGCATCCGCGACTACATCCACGTCTGCGACCTGGCGGACGCGCACGTGGCCGCGCTCCGCTACCTGCAGGACGGCGGCAAGACGGCCGCATTCAATCTCGGCAACGGCCGGGGCTATTCCGTCAAGGAAGTGCTGGACGCCGTCCGGAGAGTCACGGGCCGTCCCGTTCCGGCTGAAGTACGGGCCCGCCGCCCGGGAGACCCGAGCCATCTCGTCGCTTCCTCGGAAAAGGCGCGCGCCGCACTCTCCTGGACCCCCAAATTCGCTTCCCTCGACACCATCGTCCAGCATGCCTGGCAATGGCGATCGCAAGATTCCCGCCCGACGGACGCCGGCTGACGGCCGACGGACGC
>JARRNO010000181.1:0-8689 GCA_037384885.1 Acidobacteriota bacterium | reverse complement strand
CGCCCGGAAATCACGGCCCGTGAAGGCCCGCGGGGATCTGTCATCCATTTCAAATGCGAAAGGTTCCTCCCCGGCAGCCACACACAATATTGCCCGTCCCGGCGTCGTGGTCATCGCCGGTGCGGCAGGCATCGCCGGCGGCTCCGCCCCGGCAAACGGCGCGCCCGTGGACGCCGACGGCAACGTTTACGGCAATTCCTTCCGCCCGTCGTCCTCCGAACTCGCCGGCTCCTTCCCCGTCTGCGGCCCGGTGGAAGTGGGCGACATCCTTGCCACCGACGCCAACCATCCCGGCCTCTTCTGCCGCAGCGCAATCCCCAACGACCCGGGCGTCGTGGGCGTGGTGGCCGGAAAGCCCGGCCTGCTGCTCGGCAGCCCCGCCAAGGGCAAGAAAGGCGGCGAGCTTCGCGCACCCGTCGCCACCAGCGGCGTGGTCATGCTCAAGGTGGACGCCGGCTACGGCCCCATCGGATTGAACGACCTGCTCGTCGCCTCACCCACGCCCGGCTACGCCATGAGCAGCCAGAGCCCCGCGCCGGGGACCGTCATCGGAAAGGCGCTCGAACCGCTGGACAGCGGGACCGGACTGATCAAGGTGCTGGTGATGTTGAGGTGAGCCGCTGGCTGCGGCTCACCGTCGGACGCCGGCTGACGGAAGTCGGCCGCTCAGGATTCGCTGGCAGCCCGTTGCGGGAGTACGAGTGGCTATGTGATTAAGTGATTAAGTGATTAAGTGACTGGGTGACTGGGTGATTGGGTGATTGGGTGACTGGGTGATTGGGTGATTGGGTGATTGGGCAACTGAGTGATTAAGTGATTAGGTTACGAAGTAACTTGGGCGGGACGGTGCCTCAGAGGGGCGGCCGTTGTCTTGCCGGCCGGCCCGCAGCGGCAAGCGATCCCGATCTTCGTGAACGGGTTCAGACAGGGTAGAAAGGCAGGGGCTGTCGTCCGGTCCACCTGCCTTGATACGCCTCCCTGATCGCTTTAACTTAATGTTAGCTAAACAGTTAGGCGGTATTTCATACCGAGGGGGGTGTTCTTGTGCGTCTGATACGGTTGCCGGCGGCATTCGTCGCGCTGCTGTTGCTCATCCCGGCGCTCCCCGTATTTCCGGGCGATCCCGACGGCGTCACTCTCAACATCAGCCGCGGTCCGGGGACGGCAGAACTTACGCTCACATGGAATGGAGGGCAGCCGCCCTTCACGGTTTATCGTTCGGATACAGCAACCGGCCTGGTCGATCCATCCCATTTCATGGCCCAGGTTGCGGAACGGAACTGGATCGATCAGCCCCCGTCCGGCCAGGTTCTGTTCTATGCGGTGACAAGCCCCTGCGTCTATGATCCGCCGGAAGTATGCGACGGAACGGACAACGACTGCGACGGCGAGACGGATGAAGGCTGTCCGGTTCCGCCCAACGACGACTGCACCGCGCCGACCGCCCTGTTTGACGGCGTCCTCCAGGAGGGAACAACCGTCGGGGCGGCGGACGATTATGTTCTCGGCTGCCTGTCCGGCGACTCGCGCGATGTCGTCTACCAGTTTACCCTGGCCGCGCCCGCGAGCGTTCTCGTTACGGTCACCCCGACTACTTCATGGGAACCGGCCGTGGCGCTGCGCTCGATCGATTCCTGCGAAACCAGCGGAGGGGCCGATCTTGCATGTTCATCCCCTCGCAATCCCTCACGAATCAACGTCCCCACTCTCCCCACCGGGAGCTATGCCATCGTGGTCGACGGCGCCCCCGGAACGAGCGGCAACTTCACGATCCGGTACGATACCTTCGCTCCCGACACGACATACGGCTACCGCGTACTGGATTCGACCGGGACCTTCGTACCTCTGGCGGATGCCGTTTCGGTGTCGATCCCTCTCACGGAATGGGGCGTCGATCCCGGTTTGGGACCCGGGGATGAGTGGACCCGGAGCCTCTCTCTCCCCTTTCCGTTCAAGTATTTCGGAACAACGTACAATGCGGTCTCCGTCAATTCCAACCACTACCTGACGTTTGCGACGGACCCGCTGGCCTACATGAACGACTGTCCGCTCGACGATACCTCGCCGGATGAAATGATCGCCTCCTTCTGGGACGACGGGCTCAGCAACGCCGGCTACCCGAGCCAGCTTCTGTACGCGGTCCAGGGCACGGCCCCCAACCGCCGCTTCGTGCTGGAGTTCCGCGATTGGGATCTGGTCAGTTGCGGCCCAGTCAACTGCTACCTGTTTCAGGTAAAGGCGAGCCACCAGGTCATCCTTTACGAAAACGGCGACATCGAGCTGCGCTACGGACCACGCACCGCCGCGGGACTTTCTGTGGACTGCGCCGGCGCCACATCGGGAGGAACGACAGATCACCACCTGGGAGAATGCGCCACCATCGGGATCGAAGGCACTTGGGAGAGCCACGTCGATGCGGACATGGTTCAGTGCAACACAGAGATGTGGCCCGTTTCCGACGGCCGCGTCATCTACTTTGTACACCCCAATTAATGTTGACAAACACTAAGAGTGGAATCTTTTAAAGGATGGGAACAGGTTTGTTGATAGTGTGCTCCCCGAAATCGTCCCTTCTCACCTTGGCTGAAAATTGATTCAAATCTCCGCCTGCGTTACGCCCCGGCTTCGGGGCCGATCAGGTCGCGGCAGGCGCCGCGGACGTGGATGAAGCTGTTATCGGGCTCGTCGTCCCAGCGGAGTGCTTTGTCTTTCTTCTGTTCGTGCAGCCACCATTCCACAAATTCCTGCACGCTCCAGGTCTGGCGCTCCTCCACCGGCACTTCGATCAGCCGGATCCGGAGCCGTTCGAGATATTCGGTTCGCTTCATCGCTTCCCCTCTTCACGTCGAAGGCGCCCGGCGAATGGTGTTTTCCAGGTTCTGCCTTGAACTCGCCGCCTGCCTGCGGCTTTGGCGTCCGCCGCTCTCGGCCCGGGCCCGGCTCAGCGGACTTACGTCTGCACCGAACACCCTCTCTCCGAAGCCTTTCTCAATTTTGCTGGGGACAGCATAGCATAGAATGAAAATGGCTGCTTTGCAGCCGGGCGCAAGGCATCCCCTCAGACGGTCGCCTTCTCCGCCGGTTTGGGAGGCACAGACCGTCCAGGCCCATGGGGCACCAGCCGGCCCCGGTCGAACGGCGCGCTTCTGATGCTGACCGGTCCGAGGATACGTCCCTCGACCGAGACCGGGAAATGAATCTCCACGCCAGCCTTTTTTGCAAGGATATACAGGGTTTCCCAGTCTGTCGGCGTGGACCACCTTACCGTCACCCTTTTATCTTTCAGGGCTTCCTTCTCCCAAGAGGTCCCCGCTGGGATGACTTTGCTTCCTTCAAGATCCCGTAACACATCTTCCAAACGGGTTTTTTCATAGGTTTTCGGCGCGCTCCTGATTCTAAAGAAATCCGCCGGCGGCCCAAGTGCGATGAACGCGGCTCCCACAACCGTCAAAACAATCACCGCCGCCACCGATGCGATCACCAGCGAATTCCTGATGGTAACGGCGCCTGGCTTCAGTCCCATTGTCCCCTCCATCTCTCATTGTTAAATATATAGACCCGGCGGCTGCCAGGGTGCGGAGGAACATGTTCGAGATCTTCCACTTGGAGTAAACCTGGAATGAGACCGGTGAACGCGTGGCTCACAGCCCTGGCGTCGCATCACAAGGGCTTGTAGATTCGCTTGAACTCCGGCAGTCTATCCAGCAATTGATCGGGAGTGCAGTCGAAATGGTGCGCCAATCCGGGAAACCTCACGGTATCGTGCCGCGCCCGGCCCATGCGCGCCGAATCCTGACGGCGTGGACAATGCTCGGCACGTCGTGCCGCCATTCGGGAAGAATGAACGAAGCCACAAGCCCTTCCGTGTCGGTCACCATGCCGGCCGCGACGGCGACCGCAAACAACACCCCGGCGCGGCCCGTGAGAAAAACCTCGGAAAACCCAAACAACAGCGCCAATCCCCAGATCTTGGCCGACCACATGTGGTAGGCCGCCTGCCGGCCGAATTTCACGTGGTCAAACAGTGCGTGAACGATTTCGAGAAGAACGACGGCGGCGATCCCCGGCCAGTAGCTCCGCAGCGCCTGGGGATAGCGGAAGACGACGAGGATGCCGGCGAAGATGTAGAACACCATGTCCACGAAGCTGTCCGCACGCCGGAGCCATGGGGTCGCCGTCCCCACTCGGCGGGCGAGGATGCCGTCAAAGGCGTCGGTGAGCGTCCAAAACGTTTTTCCGCTAATGGGCCCACAAGCGCACCCGCCGCCAATCCACGATCCGCTCGGCGACCGTCCACAAAATCGTAATAGCGAGACAGAAGCAGCAGTCGGCTATAAAGAGACCCCAGGCGAAGTCAACATCCAGGCGAACAGGCGGCAGGGCTTGCTGAACATGGTGGCCCTTGTACCACCCATAGGTCGCACCGCTCATGGGCTCCAGGACAAAGGCCATGGTGAGCAATAACTTGGCGAAGAGACCGAGGGTCCCCAGATAGGTTTGCAGCCACAGGGCGCGCCACCCGCGGTGCTCCAGGGCAAAGAGAATCACGATGAGAAGGGTGATCGTCAGCCCCGGCACCTGGACATAAAACAGAAGATCGTGAAGACCGACCGGTTCAATGCCTCGAATGGGGTACCCTTTGGAAAACGCCAGGTGCCACAACCACGTGTTGAACAGCGAGCAGGCCGCGACGTAGCCGAAAAACACGGCGCCCACCGTGCGGATCCCCGGTCTTGCACGTTCACCCATGCCGCCCCCCCAACAGCAGCGTTGACTCAGACGTTGAGCGAATTGGATGGCCTTATTGTAGCATGGCCGTTGGCGCGGAAGCCTCCCACGCACCGGTGGTATAATGCAAGCACCATTTTGAAACAGGGGTATTATTAAGGGAGGGATCCATGTTCAATCGCAGCCATCCGTTCATTTCCAGCTATATCCGCGTTTTCATTCTGACCCTTCTTATCGCTCCGCTTACGGGGATCGCGAGCCTGAACGTGCGGGCCGGCGAACCCATCGACTACAGGGCGGTCATGAAGCGAGGAATCGTCACCGGCATGCCGCGCGCGGAAGCGGAAAAGGTTCTTGCCAAATATGAATTCGCCTATTTCTACAACAAGGGAATGAACACGGTGATCGGCCGCCGGAAAGTGGGCATGCGAGGCACCGACGTGGAATGGCTCATGGTTGCAGTCGACTTGGACAAAGATATGCACGTGAAGCGCCTCTTGTTTGCACGGCTGTTTCAAACGCATTAGGCCGGCGGCGCCCCCGCTGAGTCGTCAGGTCGAGGCGCGGGTGCATCCGATCACGCCCAACACCGAAAATTCCCTGCGAACTTTTTCAAAGACCTGGAGGAAGGGAATCGACATGGAAAAAATTCTCAAAATTCTACTGGCCTGCACGGTGCTGGCGGCCACGGGATGTACGCTGACGTTGAATCCCCTTTTCACGCTCAAGGACGGCGTGTACGAGCCTTCGCTGGTGGGAACCTGGCGAAACACGGAAGCGACATTTGCGATTCGTCCTTTTGACAAATCGACCGGACGGTACAGTGTGCAAGTCCATATTGAAGAACAACCGCCCGCTAAGTTTGAGGCCACGCTGGGCAAGATCGGCGCACACCTGTTTCTCGAGCTGACACCCCAACGCAGCGACGCGCTTCACCCCAAGTCGTTTTACGGGGCGCATTTTATTGCCTTGCACAGCTTTTGGAAGGTCAACCTGTACAAGGACGCGCTCTCGCTGTCGTCCATGTCTACAAAATGGCTGGACTCCCTGATCAAGGCGGGGAAGTGTCCCGTCTCATTCAAAAAGACGGCCAACGGCCTTCTGTTCTTAACGGCTCGCACCTCAGAACTGAAGAAGTTCGTCAAGAAGTATGAAGACGATCCGGAGGCCTTTCCCACCTCCGGCGATGAAAGGGGGGTGTCCTATTTCCATTTTGAACGAGTGGACAGGGCTCTTCGCAAAGACGAAACCGAGCAGAAGCCTTCGTCTTGAGGATGGGAGCTTAAAGGTATGAATAAGCCTCGGGGTTTGCTGCCATTGTGCTAGGGTGTGCCTAACGTAATGACTTGAGTTTCAGGGATGGGGGAATTATTGATGGAAGAGAATGAAAACACAATTCACCACGTCCTTCGGCCGCTCCTGCGTTGGGCGGGCGGGATCGTCCTGGGGCTCATCGCGACTGTGCTGCTTATTCTGTCCGCGTATTGGCTGGCCGCCCAGGCGATGCTGCACAGCAGACGGGCCGAACTCGATGCGGCCTGGAAGAAGACGCTGCCTTCCATCGAAACCCTGGACGCCCGGTACAGACCGGAACCGGCAAACCGCGCCGCTTCCGAACTGGACGAATGCATCAAGCCCCTGGGGCTCAACATATCAATCGGTTTAGGCTCCAAACCAATACGACGGAATGTTTCCACGTTGGAGGAACCCGATCCGACAGCAGTCAATATCTGGGAGGTCGAAGATTATGTACGCCGGGCCTATCACGACCCCGAAAGCGATGCGGAGCCCCCTCCTCCACCTGTGGTGAAAACCCTGGCCGCACAGGCGGCCGCGTTGGAAAAGGCGAGGGATATCCTGAACGGTTCCGATAAGCCCCGATGGAAGTTCACTCCGGACTCGTTTCACAGCTTCTATATTCCGGACCTCATGGCGGCCGGCAAGCTGCATCAGCTTCTCTGGGCGCGGGCGCTTTCCCTCGAAACGATGGGAAAACATGGAGAAGCTGTGACCTACGTCAGGGCGGCGTGGAACCTGGTGCTCGCCTTCGGCCGCAGAAACGAGACCATCAGCTGCCTGGTGGCCGTCGTCATGGCCCGCCGTCAAGCCGTATTGCTTCCGAAAGTTCCCATTCCGTCTCAGCAGTGGGAGCGGGACGTACACAACCTGGAGCTCAAGGGGCAGCTTGTGAATTCGCTCTAGTTCGATGCCTGGTCTCAATACAGGGCCCAGGAGGCGCCTGGTCTTCTGGGAATGTACGCGTCAGAACCTGGCTGGAGGAAGTTGGAATTTCCATTGATTCGCCTGGACCTGATCCAGATTTTGAGGCGCAAGGCGGTTGTTTTTGCAGAGCTGGAAAAATTTCCCGACTGTCCGTTTCGTCCCGCCGACTTTGAAGGCAGGCTGGTCCTGCCTGGCTGGCATGTGGGAGGGGACATTAAGATTTTCGATGTTTACTGCGTCTGGAATCGTGCCATTATTTGCGGGATCTCCTTCCAACTCGCCGACCGGGCGCTTTACGCCATGGAGGGCAAGCCCTACCCCGCCGTGTCGCCCCTTCCCGGCGGCTCGGGCTGCCCGGGTAACAACTGGGCGTACACCCGGCTGCCGGGCCATCGCCTGGAAATCCGCTTCACACGCGACGTGGACAGTTGGATGAGGCCCCGCGCTCGAACGCCCATGAAGGTCGTGGTGCGCACGCACGGGCAGCCCGGTGGATAAAACCGTCCGCCGCATTGTGCTAGGATGTGCCTAACGTAATGACGTGAGTTTCAGGGATGGGGGAGGGAATTGGCGATGCATAAAGATGCCCGCAGGTCCGGCTGCCCCCGGCGGCGGTGATGAGAAAAAATCTTTACAGATTGTTGCTGGGGTTTGGAGTCATGTCCCTCGTAGGGATTACTTTGGTCTCATGTGAGGGATACAAGCGTTTCAAAGACCTTCAGGACCCTGAGAAAGTCAGCTTTCCCGCAGCACCGGAGTCGCCCATCGGCGCCCCGGTCTATCCATACCCCCTGAGTTGGCTTTTTGAACATGACGCAGTGCGCTACGGCCAGACGGCCTCGCAGATCAAGGCCAATCTCGAAGCGATGCCGCCCATGTGCGGGCTGCGCTTTACCCTGGTCATGGAACCGAAGCCCTGGCCCGGACCCCTTCCCCGGCCCTTCCATGGAGAGAAAGTCTTCAAGGGGCCATATCGAGAAATTCTGCAAATTCGTCCGGATGGACGCTACGTCGCGTGCGCCGTCCTCTTCGACCAGAAGGGCGGCGCCTGTTGTCTTTACAGCATCAGTGTCTTTAACACCCGATTCGTGACCTGTCTACCAGGAGACACAGAGAGTATCGAAGAAATCCGCGCCAAACAGGACCCGAAATTGCTGGCGTATCTCGACCGCTGGCTTGTTGTTCAGAATCAGTTCTACAAGGCGCTCCACCATGTGAAAACCAAACAGGACGTGGAGAAGGTATGCAACACTCTCTTGAAGGGGATGCGCCAGGGATCTTGGGAACTGAAAGAGTTCAGTTACAGCCCCATAGAAGGATTTGGGGGGCAGGGTTCAACAGACAACTTGATTTGCATGAGGGGAAAGCTGGCGGCCGACAAGGTCATGCTACTCAGAGTGAGCGAGGGGCGATATTCCTCGTTTGCTCCCATGTTCGTGGGACCCCAAAGTCCATATCCCGATTTTGTCGTGGCGGCAGTCTACCTCCTTCACGGAGACGTCGTTGGTGTCGCCTACGCGAAAATGTTCTTTCCAGTACTTTTCTCGATGAGTCTAGAAGATAGTTTCTTCCTAAGTTCGTATCCCATGGAAATATTCTTCTGGCGGACTCCTGGTGCGCTGGACGAAAAAGCGGCATCTGGAGCCATGCAGTAAGAAAAGGGCGCTTTAGAACTTAAAAGGCCACTCATGAGCCTGACGGATGGATACCGCTGCCTTGCTTCCTCACTTCCTATCCT
>JARRNO010000180.1:0-8935 GCA_037384885.1 Acidobacteriota bacterium | reverse complement strand
AGGCAACGTTTTCCCTCCGCGCCGGTCAAGCGTTATCCAGGGGCGTTCACAACGCACCCGGAAACGCTCCTGCGTGTCTAGGTGCAATAAGCGTGCCGCAAAGGCTGTCCAACGCGGCGCCGGCAGACAGGATCGCGCAGACGCAAAAAAGGGGCCGGAAGATTCCGGCCCCGTCTTCCACGCGGTACGGCGTCCATTACTCAGCTGTCTTGACGGGCTTCACCTCCATCTGGTTCTTGCTGGCCGCGAGCGCATCCATCAGATTCGTCCCTCCGGGCGCAAGTCCTCTGAGTGTCACATTCATGAGAAACGGGACTTTCTGGGGCGCATTTTCTCCCCTGGGGACGAAGCGGATCCGGATAGCATAGACACCTTCCTCCTCGAGCAGACACGCCACTCGAGGGTCCCGTTCCCATCCGGGTCTCGTCGGACGCCCCGCAGAACCGACCATCAGCCCGTCCTTGTAGATTTCTATGTAGAATCCGTGGGGACCGGCATCGGTTTCGTCGCAGCCGCAAGATTCTTCACTTTCAGTGGCCGTGGTGGTCGCTGTCTCGGCATGTTCCTCTCCGCATCCGCCCGTCGTTCGGAATAATTCAGCATCCAGATCAGCGATCAGCAACTGGTTCCCGTCCGCCTTGATGGTGTATTCGATCGTAAAGTCGGAAAGCTTGTGGAGCACCCCCGCCACCGATCCGGCGCCGGACTCCCTCACGACCTGCGCCTGCATCGAGACGCCGATCAAGCCGGCCGCCGCCAATAAGGCACAAACGCCCAATAGTCGTCGCATGGCCTCCCCCCGAAAAATGAGTCAAATAGACCCTCCCGCAGTCTGCGGGTTCAGCGCGGGTCCTTACGGCTCCGTAGCGCAAATAATAATCAATTGATAGGGACTTTGGAGGGGGGTGTCAAGTTCCTGTCCGCATGGGCCATCACATCTAACTCTTGACGTACCAAGAGTTGTGGCGCACGCATCTCGCTGAAGGGCTCGCGCGCACGCCCCGCCCGGCCGGTTGATCATCCGCAAAAGGCCGGCATCGTTTCGAGCGGTACTACGATACGGTCTGGACCGGCTGTTCCACCTCGACCTTTTCTAGAATGCTCCGGAGCACGTTCTCGCGATGCTTGAGCTGCTCACGGTATTCAGAATCCCTTGTATGGTGAACTTCCTGCCGCAGCTGGCGCAGCGAAGAATCGAGAATGCGTTTCAGCAGGTCCAGTTCCTGCTCAGTGAAGGTCACTTCCATGGTTTACCTCCTTTGGCAGGTCCTCCCCCGGCGCCCGCTGGGGGCGGGGGTCCCTGTTCAAAAGATAATGCCGGGCCGGGCGGATGTCACTTGTAGCCCATGATGGCAGGCACGGCGGCGAACCTGTTCCTGAGGCGCCCGCGATGCTATGCTTACGATAAACCGGGACAACGGTTTTGGGCGTCCGGCGACTGCGCCGGAGCGCTTCGACCTTACTCACGGGGGAGCCAAGATGACCACTTATCCGGAAGCCTTGCTGACAGAACAAGAACGGTCGCTGCGTGAAGAGTCCCGCGACTTCGTCAAATGGGTGCCGCGGCAGCTGATCCTGGACATGGACGCCGATAAGGTGCGCTTCCCGCGCCAATACCTGGAAGAAGCCGCAAGGCGGAATCTGCTCGGCCTTCGCTTTCCACGCGAATACGGCGGACGCGGATTAGCCTGGACGGACGAAATGATCGCCCTGGAGGAAATCGGCATTCTGGGCACCTCACTGGCCTGCCTCTATTCACTGGTGAGCATCGTGGGCGAAGCCCTCCAGGTCTTCGGGACACGAGACCAGAAGGAACGCTACCTCTCACCCATGCTCCGCGGCGAACTTGCTCCCGCCGAAGCCTTGACCGAGCCCCGGGGCGGCTCGGACTTCTTCGGGGCCGCCACCCGGGCCGTACGCGAAGGAGACCATTTCATCCTGAACGGCCAAAAGCGCTTTGTCGTGGGCTCGGAAGGAGCCGATTTCTTTCTCGTGTACGCCAAAACGGGCCCGGACGACGACCCCAAGCGCGCCATGACCGCCTTCCTCGTGGACCGGGGGGAAGGGGTCGAAGTGGAACATGTCTACGGTCTCATGGGGACGCGCGGCGGAGGCACGGGACGCCTCGTCTTCAGAAACACAAAAGTTTCGGCGGCCAATGTTCTTGGCGGCGAAGCCGGGGTGGGCAAGGGCGCGGAAGTCTTTAACCAGATGATGATCCCCGAGCGGATGACCTCCGCCTGCGGCGCCATCGGCATGGGCCGGGCGGCTCTGGACGTGGCGGCCCGCTACGCCACGCGGCGCAAGGCCTTTGGAAAGATCATCCGGCGTTTCGAAGCCGTCAGCTTCAAGGTGGCCGACTCGCTGATTCTCTTGGACGCCTCCCGGGCCCTGTGCCGCGAAACCTGCCGGGCCGTGGAGAGCGGCGTTGCTCCCGGCCGGGTGCGGCGCATGGTTTCCGAATCCAAGAAATTCGCCACCGAATCGGCCTGGCAGGTGGTGAACAACGCCATGCAGGTCATCGGGGGCATCGGCTATACCGATGTCTACCCGGTAGAGCGGCTCCTGCGCGACACCCGGCTCATCATGATCTGGACGGGAACCAACGAAATCATGGACCTGGTCATCCAGCATGAGTTCTTCCACGAATTCGAAAAATCCAGACCTTCGAGCCGCGATATCGAGACCGACGCCCTCAACGCCGAAGCGCCGGACGAGAAGATTTACGAATAGGGACTTCCGGACCGCTGCTGCCTTACACGCCGCACGCCTCTTGCGAGCGGCGGCTTTATTTTGCTGCAGCGTCCATATCGCTGACAATCCGGCCCAAGCCCTTCCGCCGCGCCAGTTGAAGCGGGCTCTGTCCCTTGTTGTTCTTTATGGCGGGATCGGCCCCGTGCTTCAGCAGGAGATCGACCACCGCCCGCGACGGCTTCTTGGCGGATACGGCTTCGTAAAGCGGCGTCTCTCCGTCGGCATTGAGCGCATCGATCCGTGCGCCCGCCGCCAGGAGAATGGCGGCGCCTTTCACGTTGCCGTATGACGCTGTGAGCGCCAGCGGAGTCTGGCCCCAATGATCCCTTGCGGCAACGGGTATGCCCATTTTAATGAGGTAGAGCATCACGGGCGCGCTGAAGTGCGGTGCTCTGGCGACGAGGTGGAGCAGGGTCTCTCTGTCCTTGTTGCGCAATGCCAGAGGGTCGGCAGCGCCGGGAATCTCCCTCCACTTGGCCACCAGCCACTTGAGAAGCGCCGGATGGCCGCTGTAGGCCGCCGCCTGAAGTACCGTCCAACCTTCCTTGTCCCTGTAAGTCAGCTTAATGCCCATGTCAAGAAGCTGCTTGATCATCACCAGTTTCGGGTCGTCCCCGAAAGCCGCCCTCATGAGGAGATTTTCACCATCGCTGCTCAGCAGCTTCTGTGGAGGTATATATGACCCGCCGGTTTCCTCCAAACTTTCGCGCCCCTCTTTCCATGCCGTCATGAGAAGCTGGAATTCAGCCTCGTTCCCCAGGGAAACGGCGATCTGGAGGGCCGTATTGCCCCACTTGTTCGGGGCGTACACGTCCGCCCCCTGGTGAATCAAGTAACGCAGTATGCCCAGGTTCGGCCTTGAGTTGTCTGCAGCTAGTATCAATAGCGTTCCCTTATTCCCATCGCGAAGCTGCAGGGGATCGGGAAGGCTCTTGTCGCGTCTCCACCGTTCGAACAGAAGTTTGAAGGACGCCAGGGAGAGCGCGCCGTTAGAGGCAGCCTCCTGCAAAACGTTTTGTTGTTGTTTCCCGGCTTGCACATCTTCCTTGCACCCCATGGCCACGAGCTTTTTGATTATATCGTCGCTCGGGTGCTTGGAGATGACAGCATCCCAAAGAAGATTGGCGCCAATCCGGCTTTTCAGTTGTAGGGGGGAGGAATAAGGTTTCCCCGCAGATTCCCTAAAGGCCTTTCCCGAAACCCAAACCGAAAGCAGCTGCTTAAAGACCGGCCCGTTCCCACTCAACGCTGCAGATTGAAGCGCCGTAAAGCCGAAAACATTGGCTGCGTAGGGATCCACGCCGCGAGACAATAGGTAGTGGATGACCGAAGTGGAGCAATTTTGAATAGATGCTGCTTCAAGTAATGTTGTATCGCCCCAGCGATTCAGGTGCTTGGGATCGGCGCCCTTGGAAACCAGGTATTTCATATTGGCCAGACTGCTTCCCATCACGGCGTAATCGAACGCGGTCTTCCCGTTTTTGTTCACCTCTGGAAGCTTGGCGCCCTTTTCCAGGAGGAATGAAAGCACAGCCGTGTTGTCCTTGGAATTCTTCGCCGCGCTCATGAGGAGCGAACTTCCGTCGTTCATTCTGACCTTGATGGCAGGGGGGGATTCCGCCTTAAGCGCCGGACTCTCAGCTCTTTCCTTCATTGTCCGTTGCCACGAGCGTCGCCCCCGCCTTCAGGAGTTCTAGAGTGACTTCGTCGCTGGGGTGAGCAACCCACTGTGACACCATGATGGGCGTATCGCCCCTATCAGTCGCGGCGTTGGGATCTGCACCGGCTTTGAGGAGCAGGCTGACTAATGCCGGTTTTCCGAGAGAAGCCGCATCTAGAATGGGTACCCACCCGTTTTGCTGGGCGGCATTCACGCGGGCTCCGTGGTTAAGCAGAAACCGGACGGCTGTCAGGCTGTCGCTGTGGGATTCGATGGCCGCAAAGAGAGGAGTGCGCCCGTCGGGCCCCTTAAAGTGAAGGTCGGCGCCCTTGGCCAGGAGGTCCTTCATCAGAGAGAGATGCGCACCGTAGGCAGCATAGCAAAATGGAGTCCAGCCCCCCCTGAACCCATCGTCCATAAACTCCACCTCATCAACGGGGATTTTCTTTTCGTCGATCAGGTAGTTCACAACCGGCTCGCTGCCCGAATAGGCTGCCGCGCACAAGACACTTCCGATCTCTAAAGTGGGGCTGATGCGACCGACCATCTCCCTCTCCGGATCGGCCCCGCGTCCGATCAGGCACTTCACCATGTCGAGCTTGCCGTCATATGCCGCCCAGAACAGGGCCGTTCCGCCCTGGGGTCCCTTCGCTTCGATGGGAATCCCTTTCGCCAATGCCTCCTTCGCTGCTTGGATATCGTCCTTCCGGGCAGCCTTGATCAGCGGCGCTGCATCCTGCACCGGCGGTGGAAGGTGACTCGTCGCCGATGCGGCCGGTCCAACGGGTTTTTTCCCGGCGGCGCACCCCGAGGCCAGAAGAATACCGAAGGCACACACGAGAAACAAACCGGCACGAACAGAAAATGGCTTCATGGGAGATGCTCCTTTCAGGTTCCTGGTACAGCTGCACTCCTAAAATGACGGCCGCACGACCTCTGCAGGACGGCATCCTCACCCATCCCCGTGTTTCCAATGATTGCGGCAGAACCGGTCCCCGTCACGAGGCAAGGGTAATCAAGCATATTCCTTCGCCCCTCTTGAGGATCCGCTGGTTCAAATCGAATGACTTATTTTACACCCGCATGGGCGAAGCGTCTATGGGGAGATGAGCGGCCTTCATTTCCGTCAATCGCACCTCACCGAGGATGGGATTGAAGAGACGGCAAGCGGCACGGTTTTCTTCGGGCTTGACAGCCATGGCATAGTGTATTACAGTACTAATACACCGATATGGTCCAGCGCACTTCGGGAGGTAGGTCCATGCAGAGAAAACTGGTGGTGAATCCTTCGGACGCCGTCCCGGTCTGGAAGCAGATCGAGGAGGGCGTGAGAAGGCTCGTTGCGGCGGGCGCCATGGCCCGGGGAGCGCCGGTGCCGTCGGTCCGGGAACTGGCCAAAGACCTCCGCGTGAATCCTGCGACCGTGGCCAAGGCTTACCGGAGGCTGGCGGACGCGGGCGTGCTCAAGGTGAGGCGGGGCGAGGGAACCTTCGTCGAAGACAACCCGCCCGTGCTGAGAAAGAGCGAGCGCCGCAGCGCGCTGCGCGAGGGGGCCGACCGCTACGCGACCCACGCGGCGACGCTGGGCGCCGACCGGGACGAAGCCGTGAAGGAGTTTGACACCGCCTGGAAGGACCTGGGCGGAGACGGAGGGAGGCCATGACAGAACGACAGAACGACCCAGCGACGATTGTCCTCGATGGCGTCACGATCCGCTACGGCCGCACCGTCGCCGCGGACTCGGTAACCATCGGCGTGAATAAGGGAACCGTCCACGCCCTGCTGGGACGAAACGGCGCCGGAAAGACGTCGCTCATCCGCTGCCTGTTGGGAGAGCGGAAACCGCAACGCGGCTCCATCTCACTCCTTGGAGAAGATCCGTGGAGAAAGCGGGCGAAACTCATGGCCCGTACCGGCGTGGTGCCCGAGGACCCCGACGCACCCCCCGGTATGACGGCGAAGCAGCTCGAAGCCTTTTGTTCGAAGCTCTACGATTCCTGGGACGCGCGCAGCTTCCGGGAACGGTTGACTCGCTTCGCCGTTCCGTACGATCTCCCCTTCGGCCGCCTTTCCAAGGGCCAGAAACGGCAGCTCATGCTGGCGCTGGCCCTGGGGCCGATGCCGGAGGTGCTGGTCCTGGACGACCCGACGCTGGGGTTGGATCCAGTGGCCCGGAGGAGTTTTTTCGAAGAGCTGGTGGGCGAACTGGCCGACCGGAGCACGACGGTCTTTCTCACAAGCCACGACTTGGCCGGCGTCGAAGGCATCGCGGACCACGTGGGCGTCATGCGCGAGGGGCGGCTTCTCCTGGACGAGCCGATGGATTCGCTCAAGGGTCGTTTCCGGCTCTTGACATTCGGGCGGAACCGGGCAGCGCAGGATTCGGATAGCGCGCTTCAAGCCATGCGGCCGCTCCGGGTTTCGCAACGGCCCTGGGGCATGGAGGCCGTCGTGCAGGACTTCAACGACGAAGCCTTCGCTGCCTTCGCCGCCACCCCCGGTGTCACGGACCTTGACGCCTCACCCATGACACTTGAAGACATCTTCGTGGCCCTGGATGCAGAAGAAGGAGGGCGCCCATGAAAGGCTACACACACCTATTGATGCGCGAACTGTCCCAACGCAAGAACCTTTGGTGGGCGGCCCTGGCCGCGGGATTCATACCGATGCTTCTCCAAGTCCTACCGGGAATCCACTATGCCCCGGCCGAGATTCGGGACGCGAGCGCCCTAGCGATCTCCGCCACCTTCGGCCTGTTCATCGCCCTGCTGCTGGGCGCATCCGTTCTGGCGCGGGACCTGTCCGAAGGCCGGCTGGGGTTCGATTTCACGCGGCCCATGGGCAACGTTTCGATCTGGGCCGGACGGATGAGCGCGGCGGTGCTGTTGGCGCTGGGCGGGGCGATCGTAGCGGTGCTGCCCGCCACGATTTCCGGCGGAGGGGTGCTGCGAATCTTCGATGCGTCTTCTTCCTCGGGTTGGACGCCGCAGGAGGGGGGGATCGCGCCACCCGGGCCGCTTACGATGGTGCTCTTATTCATTCTTGTGGTCCTGCTTTGCACTTCAGCCGCTCATGCCGTTTCTGTCATGGCGCGCTCCCGGAGTCCCTGGCTTCTTGCGGACATGGGTCTGTTCCTCATCTGTCTTGCGGCGCTCTTTCTCACCGGGCGCTACCTCCACAAGCAGGGCGTTTGGCCCGCAGCGGCCAACGGCGCCTGGGCCGCCCTGGCGGTTTTCGTCGCGGCCCTTCTGGCCGCAGGGATCCTGCAGGTTAGCAAAGGGCGGACCGATATCAAGGTTGGGCACCGGGTCTTGTCCGTAACCTTGTGGTCTGTCTGCCTGCTTGGAGCCCTCCTTCTCGTGGGATACGGCAAGTGGTACGTGCGCGTGTCTCCCGCCGACTTGGCCGCTGTCTACGGCGGTCAGGCGTCACCCGGAGGCCGGTGGATCTACCTAAGAGGACCCATGAAGCACCGCTCGGACGAATTCAGGCCCTCCTTCCTTTACAACCCAAAAACGGGATGGTCGCTCCGGCTGGGCGTAGGAGCATGGGCCATGGCTTTTTCACCAGACGGCAGCCGATGCGTGTGGCTGCATGGAGGGAAGAGGCCCGAATTGTACTCCGCCAATCTGGCCAAGCCGCATCCCGTCGCTGCGTCGGCGCATATCATCTCACCGCAAAGCTACGTACGACTTGCGCTTTCCGCTCGCGGCGACCGGTGTGCGGTTGCGACGCGCTCGAACATCTCCGTCTACGATCTATCGTCAGGCAAGCTTCTGGCCTCGGCCCATCTTGGAAATCCAGGGCAGCCTGCGCCCGGCGCATCTGGTCTGGTACGCATGCGATTTGAAAGCGATAATACCTTGCGAATCTATTCCGTTTCCACCGATCCGGAAAATACGAACGCATCGGATCTCACCATACAATCCCTGGACGTGGCGAGAAGGAGCCTCACGACTACGGGCCGGCTGGCGCATCTTTCCGGCAGCATCCACATCCTTCCCGGCGCTGCGGGGTCACGCTTTATTCTGGCGGCGTACAGAACGGGTAAATGGACGCTGAGCCTGCACGATGGGACCGACGGCTCGATACTGGCGCCTCTGGCCCAAGGGGGACACGCGATCAGCGCGGCGTTTCTTTCCGGCGGCCGAATCGCCGCGGCCGGGCGCGTCAACGGCCGCCCGCACCTCTGGACCTTCACCCGGAACGGCGTACTTGAAGAGTCCATCGAACTTCCCGTGGAGGGAACCGCCGTCCTGGGCGCCGAACCGTCGCCGGGAAGGCTTCTGGCGGCTGTCTTCTCGGGGCGCCGCGGATCCGACAGGAGCTGGACTCTCTTTGAAATAGACGAATCCACCGGCGCCGTGCGGCCGGTCGCGAAGCACCTCCACCCGCTGGAGCTTCACTGGTGGTTCAGTAGAGCGCAATTGCCCGTGGGGAAGGCCGCGCGGTTCGCCGTTGCCAGCAACGGCTCGCTGGTCAAGCTGAACCTCGCCAACGGGAAGAAGACCGTGCTCATTC
>JARRNO010000179.1:0-7299 GCA_037384885.1 Acidobacteriota bacterium | reverse complement strand
TTTCCCACCTGGGACAACCTCATCGAGGATGGAAAGGCTTATGCAAAGGCGACTCCCGGAATCCACCGGGAGACGGCCGCCCGAGTCGCTCCGGAGGATCTCGCCACTCTCATTTACACCTCCGGAACCACCGGAAACCCGAAGGGCGTGATGCTGACGCACCGGAATTTCGTCGAGAACTGCCGGGCTTCCCTGGAGGTCCTTGCCACCACGCCCGAGGACACGGCCCTCGTCTTCCTGCCCCTCAGCCACAGTTTCGAGCGCATGGTCGACTACTGCTATTTCTGGGGCGGATCCCGGATCGCCTATGCCGAGAGCACGGACAAGGTCGCTGAAAATCTCCAAGAAGTAAAGCCGACCCTGATGGCATCCGTCCCCCGGCTCTATGAGAAGGTTTACGCCCGGCTCATGGAGCAGGCGGGTCATTCCCCTTACCTGAAAAAGGTGCTGATTCACTGGAGCGTCAGGACGGCAAGCGCCTGGGCCGAAGTCAAAGTCGGAACCGGCAAGGTGGGTCCCTGGCTCTCCCTCAAGCACGGAGTCGCCGACGCGCTGGTGCTCAAGAAGCTCCGGCAGAAAACAGGCAACAACTTTCGCGTCATGATTTCGGGCGGGGCGCCGCTGATGCGCGAACTGGCGGTCTTCTTCTATGGAGCCGGCCTTCCCATCCTGGAAGGATATGGCCTCACCGAATCCACCCCCGTGATCAGCGTCAACAGTCTCGATGCCATCCGCTTCGGCTCCATCGGCCGTCCCATCAGCAACGTGGAAGTGCGAATCGCCGAGGACGGCGAGCTTCAGGCGCGTGGGCCCAACATCATGAAAGGGTACTACAAGCTCCCCGAAGCGACCGCCGAGGTGTTGACGGAAGACGGATGGCTGTCCACCGGAGACATTGCGCGCCAGGATCCGGATGGGTTTCTCTACATCACGGACCGCAAAAAGGAGCTCCTGGTGACGGCCGGCGGGAAAAACGTGGCGCCTCAGCCCATCGAAAACAAGATGAAGATGAACAAATACGTCACCCAGGTGGTCCTGGTCGGGGATAAAAGGCCCTATATCGCCGCGCTTATCGTTCCCAACTGGACGACCGTATTGGATTACACACGCAGCAAAGGAGTCAAAGAAAAGGACCCGCAGGTGCTCAAGGACCATCCCACCGTCCTGCATTTGTTCGACATGGTCGCGGAGCGGGTCAACACTCAGCTTTCGCGGTATGAACAGATCAAGCGCTATTGCATTCTTCCTAGCGAACTGACTCAGGAAGCCGGCGAACTGACGCCGACCCTCAAGGTCAAGCGGCGGGTGATCAACGAGCGCTATGCAAAGGAAATCGCTTCGATTTACTCAAAGAACGGTAAAGCGCCGAACGGAGGCTGAGCGCCGGCGCCCAAGGCGACCTCTCCCGGACCCGGAGGGGGATGGAAGAACTTCCGTCCGGAAATCGTTTAACACTGAGGTGCTCAGGAGAGCGCCGGGCGGGGATCCTGGCCAGCGCATGCCGCGCATCATCGCAGAGGCGCCTTCGTGTCCGGCCGAACCTCCACCCGGAACGGGGAAGGGCCGAAAGCGACATGCCGGCGCCAACGCTATTTCTCTTGACCAGGTCGACCGGGAAGCGCCGGGCGGGTCCCGCGAGCGTTCCGGCCCGGTCCGAAGATCTTTCGCGCTCCGGCGCTTGGGCGAACAGAAACATTATATTGACGGCATGCAGGGCCGCTTCACGGCCCGGCGAATGCAAGCGGTTTGACCGAAGGAGAAAGTTGCCGTGTCCATAGAACGCGATCCCATCCCGACGAACGCCGTCGGCGCCGTTGTCGCAAATTCCGCGCTTGTCGAGGAGCTATATGAAAAGTGGAGCCAGGATCACGAATCCGTGGCGCGCGAGTGGCAGGTGTTCTTCGAAGGATTCGAAATGGCCTCTTGCCCGAGAACCTGTGTCGCTGCCGACCAGGCAAAGGCCCAGTCCCGTGTGGCAAGCCTGATCTACGCCTATCGCAGCCGCGGCCATCTTTTGGCCCAGTTGGATCCGCTCGGCAACAACCTCGCCTCGCATCCCGACCTTTCCCTCGAACGCTTTGATTTTACCGAGAGGGACCTGGACCGGGTCTTCGACACCGGGCACCTGGGCGGGCCTTCCCGCGCCCCTCTGGGGGAGATCGTGGGCATCTTGCAGGACACTTACTGCAGGAGCGTCGGCGTCGAGTACATTCACATCCAGGACATGGAGGTGAGGCGCTGGCTCCAGGCCCAGATGGAGCCGATCCTCAACCGCCCCGATTTTTCCCGCGAAGATAAACTCGAATTTCTCAGGAACCTCATTGACGCGGAACTGCTCGAAACCTTTACGCACAGCCGCTATCCCGGACAAAAACGATTTTCCATCGAGGGCGGTGAAGCGGCGATTGTCGCCATTCATACCATGGTGGAAATGGCGCCCGACCTTGGGATCGAAGAAATCGTCATGGGCATGGCGCACCGAGGCCGGTTGAATGTCCTGGCCAACATTCTCGACAAGTCCTACGCGGAAATCTTTAACGAGTTCGAGGAGAATTTCCTGCCCGAGTCGGTCGGCGGCGACGGGGATGTCAAATACCACATCGGCTACAGCTACGACCATACGGGGCACAACGGCAAAACGGTCCACATCAGCCTGACTTCCAACCCGAGCCATCTGGAGGCGGTGGACCCTGTCGTTCTGGGGCGGGCTCGTGCGAAGCAGCGCCAGAAGGGGGACACGGAACAGCGCAAGACGGTGCTTCCTCTCCTGATTCATGGCGACGCCGCTTTTTCCGGCCAGGGGCTGGTGGCGGAGACCCTGGAGCTGTCCCAACTCGAGGGATACCGGGCAGGCGGAACCGTGCATTTCATCATCAACAACCAGATCGGGTTCACGACCCTGCCGAAGGAAGGCCGCTCCACGCGCTACGCCACCGACGTGGCGAAGATGATCGAAGCGCCTATCTTTCACGTGAACGGCGACGACCCGGAGGCGGTGGCCTACGTGGCCGGGCTGGCGCTCCGCTTCCGGCAGCATTTCGGCCGCGACGTCGTAGTGGACATGATCTGCTACCGGCGCCACGGTCACAACGAAGCCGACGAACCGGCCTTCACGCAGCCCGTCCTTTACAAGAAGATCAGAAACCACCCTTCGGTGCGGAAACTTTACACGCAGCGCCTCGTGGAAAACGGCGACCTCAGCAAACAGGATGCCCAGGAGATTGCGGACAACTTCAAGAGCCGCCTCGAGGAGGCCTTCCAGACAGTCAAAACCACTTCCCTGCCACACGGGCTGAAAGCCTTCGACGGGCAGTGGAAGGGGCTGAACAACGCGTATTCGCACGAGCCGGCCACCACGGCGGTGAGCCAGGCCGTTCTCGAAGACGCCGTGCGGGCCCTGACGACCATACCGGACGGCTTCAAGCTGAATCCAAAAGTCGCCCGGCACCTGCCGAAGTTCGCAGAAAGCGTCAAGGAGCACGGGACCCTCGACTGGGCTTCCGCGGAACTCCTGGCTTTCGGGTCGCTTCTTCACGAGGGACTGCCGGTCCGGCTGAGCGGCCAGGACAGCGCGCGGGGCACCTTTTCCCAGCGCCATTCGGTGTGGACGGACATGAACACCCAGGAATCCTACATCCCGCTCAACCACATCCACGAGAAGCAGGCCCGCTTCTGCGTCTACAACAGCATGCTTTCGGAAGCGGGCGTGCTCGGGTTCGATTACGGGTATTCCCTCAACGAGCCCGACATGCTGGTCATCTGGGAGGCTCAGTTCGGCGACTTCTCCAACGGGGCGCAGGTAATCGTCGACCAGTTCGTGGTCAGCTCCATGTCCAAGTGGGCGCGGACGAGCGGGCTGGTCATGCTGCTGCCGCACGGTCTGGAAGGCCAGGGCCCCGAGCACTCGAACGCCTACATGGAGCGCTACCTGGCGGCCTGCGCCGAGGACAACATCCAGGTATGCAACCTCACCACGCCGGCCCAGTACTTTCACGCCCTCAGGAGGCAGCTCAAGCGCAACTTCCGCCGCCCTCTCGTGATCATGTCGCCCAAGAGCCTGCTGCGCCACCCCATGGCCGCATCGTCCGTGGATGATCTCACCCAGGGAGGGTTTCAGGAAATTCTGGACGATTCCCAGGCTCCGGAAAAAGTCCGCCGGCTGGTCCTCTGCAGCGGCAAGGTTTTCTACGACCTGGCGCAGGCCCGCGACAGGGAAAAGGTGGACGACGTGGCCCTGGTGCGCATCGAGCAGCTCTACCCCTTTCATGGGGCGCGCATGGCGGAGATCGCCGCCCGCTACAAGGACGCTCAGGAAGTCGCATGGGTGCAGGAGGAGACCCAAAACCGGGGAGGTTGGAGCTTCATGTTCCCCCGGCTGCTGGAACTCTTTCCGCCCGACCGGGTTCGATATGTGGGAAGGAAGCCCGCTTCGAGTCCCGCTCCCGGCTCCCTGCACCAGTACAAGGTGGAACAGGAAAAACTCGTTCGCGAGGCGCTGGCCTGAAGCGGCCCGGCGTCGGACCAAAGGAGATGATTCATGATTGTTGACGTCGAGGTCCCCTCAGTAGGGGGTGGACGCGGAAGATCCGTTGTATGTGCTCGAGACCGATAAGGTCACCATGACCATCAACGCCCAGCAGGCCGGGCGGATCAAGATCGTCGTGCCCGAAGAAGACGTGGTGAAAATCGGCCAGGTGGTGGCCAAGCTCGATACGGACGCCAAACCCGAACCCGCTGCGGCCAAATCCGAACCCGAGCCGGAAAAGGAAGAAAAGGCGGAACCGGAAACACGCGAGCAAGCCAAAACCGCCTCGGGATCTCGGCCGCCGGAACAAGCCCCCGCGTCCGTTCCCCAGAGCGAAGGCCCGCCGTTCAACGCACCGGCCGGAATGGCGCAGGCCAAAGAAAAGGCCGCCGCCCGGACCGACTCGGATGAGCTGAGCCCGGCGGTGCGGCGCATGGTCGCCGAGTTCCATCTCGACCCCGGGGCCATTCCCGCCACCGGAAAGGATGGGCGGCTTACCAAGGAGGACGTGGTCCGCTACATGGACCGGGCGGAGAAGGACGCCGCGACTCAACACGCTCCGCGGGCGCCGGAGCCTGCGCCCAAAAAGCCGGAGAAGGCGGCCCCGCACCCCGCGCCGGAACCGCGCCGGGAGCCCGGCGAGCGGCAGTCCAGAGTCCGGATGACGCCCTTCCGTCAGCGGGCGGCCGAACGTCTGGTGCTCTCCCAGCAGAGCACGGCAACCCTCACCACCTTCAACGAGGTGGACATGACGCGCGTCATGGCCCTCCGGGAGCAGTACAAAGGCATGTTCCAGGAAAAGTACGGCGTGAAGCTGGGCTTCATGTCCTTCTTCCTGAAAGCGGCCGTCGACGCCCTCAAGACCGTGCCCGAAGTCAACGCCTCCATCCAGGGCGATGAAATTGTCGTCAACCACTTTTTCGATATCGGGGTGGCCGTGGGGACCGAGCACGGCCTCGTGGTGCCGGTCGTAAGGGATGTGGACAAGCTGAGTTTCGGCGATCTGGAGGCGGCGGTACATGAAATGGCCCGCAAGGCGAATGAGAAGTCCCTGACGCTGGCGGATCTTTCGGGCGGTGTGTTCACCGTCTCCAACGGCGGAGTTTATGGAAACCTTCTGAGCACCCCGATTCTCAACCCACCGCAAAGCGCCATCCTGGGCATGCACGCCATCAAGAAGCGTCCCGTGGCTGTCGGCGACGAGCTGGCCCTGCGACCCATGATGTATGTTGCCATGTCGTACGACCACCGCATCGTGGACGGCCGGGAAGCCGTGACCTTCCTCAAGCGGATTGTGGAATGCATCGAAAGCCCTGAACGATTGATGTTGGAGATCTGAACACATGGATACCTTTGATGTTGCCGTGATCGGTTCCGGGCCGGGGGGGTATGTCGCAGCCATCCGTTCGGCCCAGCTTGGCCTCAAAACAGCGCTGATTGAGAAAGACGCGCGCCTTGGCGGAACGTGCCTGAATGTAGGCTGCATTCCTTCCAAGGCCCTTCTCGAATCCAGCGAGCTCTTTTACGCCGCAGCGAACAATTTCTCCACGCACGGCATCCTGGTGGAAAAGGCGGGCCTGGACCTCGGGAAGATGATGTCGCGCAAGGACCGGATCGTCAAAGAGCTGACCGATGGTATCGGCCTGCTCATGAAGAAGAACAAGATTGCCGTCATCCCGGGCATGGGTTCCCTGAGCGGGCCGGGGCGGGTCCGGATCGACGGCGGCGGGGAAAGCCGGGACATCGAGGCGAAAAGCGTCATTCTCGCCATGGGCAGCGTGCCGGTCGAGCTTCCCTTCATGAAGTTCGACGGGAGCAATATCATCACATCCACCGAGGCGCTGTCTTTCGAGAAAGTTCCGGAACGCCTGCTCGTGGTGGGCGCCGGCGCCATCGGCCTCGAAATGGGGAGCGTCTGGAACCGGCTGGGGTCCGAGGTGACCGTGGTGGAAATGCTGCCCCGCGTCGCGCCCTTTGCGGACAAGCAGATGTCAACCGTGCTGCAGCGGGCGCTGGAAAGCCAGGGCATGACCTTTCATCTGAAGAGCAAGGTGAAAGGCGCTCAGCCGGAGGGAGACGGGTTGTCCGTTACCTTTGAAACGGAGAAGGGCGAAACCCGGACTGTCAGCTGCGACAAGGTCCTGGTTGCCGTGGGACGACGTCCTCTTACCGACGGGGCTGGCCTGAAGGAGATGCATGTCGCCCTCGACGAGCAGCGCCGCATCCAGGTGGACGATCGCTACCGCACCAATGTTCCCGGTGTCTATGCAATCGGCGACCTGATCCGCGGCCCCATGCTCGCGCACAAGGCCTCCGAAGAGGGTGTCGCGGCGGCGGAGATCATCGCGGGGAAGCCGGGCCATGTGAACTACAACGCCGTTCCCAACGTGGTCTACACGTGGCCGGAGCTCGCCCAGGTGGGGCTGACCGAGGCCGAAGCCAAGGAAAAGGGGCTTCCAGTAAAGTCCGGCCGCTTCTATTTCAAGGCCAACGGCCGGGCGAAGAGCCTCGGCGACGAGGAAGGTCTGGTGAAGGTGGTGGCGAACGCGGATACGGACCGTGTCCTAGGCGTCCACATCGTAGGCCCCCGGGCATCCGACATGATCGCCGAGGCGGTCTCCGTGATGGAGTTCGCGGGGAGCGCCGAAGACGTGGGCCGCACCATTCACGCTCACCCCACGCTGTCCGAGGTGGTCAAGGAAGCGGCCTTGGCCGTGGACCGGAAAGCCATTCACGGCTGATCGCCCGACTCGAGGGTGCACAGCAGGGCCGGG
>JARRNO010000178.1:0-4621 GCA_037384885.1 Acidobacteriota bacterium | reverse complement strand
CCGCCGGGCGTCGTCGCCGGCACGAAGAATCAGGAGTTCGAACCCCATGGCGAGAAAACGGGCGAACACCCCTCCGTATGTCCCCAAAAAGGGCCTCCGCACGGTCATTAATCATCTTCAGAACCACGAGGCGGGTGAGGTGATCTCCCGGGAAGACCTATATAAAAGAGGAGTCTCCTCCCATCTGATATACCCCGCTCTCGCCGCTCTCCGCTTCCTGGGGCTCCTCGATTCCCAGGACAAGCTCACCGGCTATCACAAGGCCTTCCTTCGCGACCAAACCGATCCCGCCGTCCAGGCCAAGGTCGTTCGAAGCGCCTACTCGGAATTTTTCGACAAGTGCCCCCTGCCCGCCGATGATCTGGATGATTTAAAGGAGCGCTTCAAGAACATTTACGAGCTCAGCGACCGCGTCATCAACTCAGCGTTCCCACTATTCCAGCACCTGGCTCAGGAAGCCGGAATTCAACTGGTCACCAGCGACCCGGTCGCAGAGGGTAAGGCGCCGGCTCCCGGGGCTTCCAAGGCGCCCGACGCCGGCGCCGCCGAAGGGACGCCGGTGATGGTCGAGGAACGCCCATACGCGCGGCATTCCGGATACCAAATCGTTCTCAACCTGCAGGTCACCAAATACACCACCGACAAAGACATCATCAAGATGGTCCGTACGGCGCGACGCGCCGTCCACCTGCTTCGGAAGGCCGGCGATATCCGTTAGCAGGAGGGGGTCATGGCCCGCCCAATGGGGCTGTTTGGTTTCTTCGCATTCATCCCGTTTCGAGTTGTCAGAAGATCCCCCGCCTTTTGCAGACTTCGTAGTGCGGGCCTTTGATGGGAGGCGCCCATGGAAAAAAGCGACAAAACTTTGCTTGAACGTCTCGCCGATAAGGTGCCGGGGCTTTCCGGCTACCGGGCACGGGAGGATCGCAGGACATCCGACAAGCGCCTTCGAGAATTCATCGCAGGACGGATCGATGCTCTCCGTGCTCAATTGGACGACAGGAAGCTCGCCCTGACCGATGCAGGGCGATTGGACGATCTGGAAACCGTTGGGCGGCTCCAGAGGGAGCTCCAGGCGATGGGCGACAGTATCCGGTATGCCTCATATGGATATTCGGGCATGTTTGACCAATTGAAGATCGACGATCCGGAACTGCAGAAGCTTTACCAGCAGGATTTATCCGTGCTTGACGCCCTGGAAACTCTTGAGCGGAGCTTCAAGGACAGCTCCGAGGGCATGTCCGGCGCCCGTCAGGCGCTGACAGCGCTTCAGAACAGCCTCGACGCCCGTCGGACTCTGTTCGAGGCACCTTGACTTATCCGGGAGGAGAAACTGCATGGCCATAGAAGTGATTGAATGGTTGGACGATAGCGGACACGAAATGGTGCACCGTTTCGCGCCCGGGGGTGAATTGAAGCTCGGCGCCCAACTCGTGGTTCAGGAAAGCCAATGGGCCGTCTTCTTCAGAGATGGAAAAGCCCTCGACGTTTTCGGCCCGGGCCGGCATACGCTCAGCACCATGAATCTCCCCCTGATCACCCGGCTGATCAGCGCCCCCTTCGGCGGAACCTCGCCCTTCCGGGCGGATGTCTATTACATCAATCGCAAGATTTTTACGGACATGAAGTGGGGAACGAAAGAGCCCGTCATTTTCCGCGATACCGACTTCGCCATGGTGCGTCTGCGCGCTTTCGGCAAATTCGCCACCCGCGTCATGAACCCCCAGTTATTCATCAACACCTTCGTAGGGAGCCAGGGCGTTCAGGAAAGCGAGGGCGTTGAATCTTACGTTAAGGACATCATCGTTGCCCGCCTGAACGACGTGCTTGGAGAGAACCTGAAGAGCATCCTCGATTTACCGCGCCACTACGATGAACTGGCTGAAGCCTTGAAAGCACGGGTCAAGGCGGATTTCGGAAAATACGGGCTGGAACTGTCCGATTTCTTCATCGGCGCCATCACACCGCCCGAAGATGTTCAAAAGGTCATCGATGAACGCTCCGGCATGTCGGCGGTGGGCAACATGGGAAATTACATGCAGTTCAAAGCCGCCAAGGCCATGGAAGAAGCGGCCGCCAATCCCGAGGGAGGGGGCGCGGGAGCCGGTATGGGGCTCGGTGTGGGCGCAGGCATGGGCATGATGATGCCCGGCATGATCCAGAATGCCATGAAAGACGCCTCCGGAGGCACGGCAGCGCCTCCGGCCCAGGGAGTGGTCTGCGCGGCCTGCGGCAAACCCAATCCTCCCGGGGCTCGATTCTGCCAGGATTGCGGCAAGCCTCTGGCGCCTGCAGGGATTACCTGTCCCACTTGCGGCGCCGTGTGCCCGCCGGGTTCAAAGTTCTGTACGAGTTGCGGGAAGCCAGTTGTTCCCGCCTCAACGGTTTGTGGCAAGTGCCAGACGAGCAATCCCGCCGGCGCCAAGTTCTGCCAGAATTGCGGAGCCCCTCTGGCCTGAGCGTTCATGCTCTCAGGCCCGTGGGTTCACGCTCCACGCCAGCGTTTTTCCATCGGCCGGTCGTCCTCCAAGGCTTGTTTCCCAGGGCGGAGGTTTGCCCCCCTCAGCGCTTCACTCCAAGAAGCAGCCCGTCAGGGTTGGTGATGCAGACGGTGTCAAAGTGGGCTGCTGCTTCCCGATGGAAGGCTCTCATGGCCTCTGCTTCAGAGGTCTGGGCGAGCAGCCCGCCGAAGAAAAACGCGTTGTCGGCCAGCAGCAGACCGCCTTTTTTAAGATTCTTTGACGCCCAGCGTCCGTAGTCGGGGTATCCCGCCTTGTCCGCATCGATAAAGACCGCGTCAAAGGGACCTTCCGCTTCAAGTTTCGGAAGCAGGGACATCGCGCGCCCCTCCAGCACAGTCACCCTATTTTCGAGTCCGGCCCGCCGTAAATTCTCCACCGCCACCGCCCTGTGCTTCGAACTGGCCTCCAGACTCCAAAGATGTCCATCCGCAGGAAGCGCCCTCGCGAGCCAGATGGTCGAATAGCCGGCCAGCGTTCCAATCTCCACAACCCTTGCCGCCCCGGCGATTCTCAGAAGGAGGTGCATCAATTTGCCGTCGGCCGGCCCCACCTGGATGGCCGGCATCTCATGAAGGCCCGGGGCATTGAATGCCTCCAGCAGCACCGGGTCGTGCGGCGCGTGCAAGTCATTTACGAAATCGAGAATCTCGGCGGTGTGGTGGATGCCTCCCGAGCGGGTTTGGGGATCGCCCATTTCCAGTCTCCAGTAGTTCTTAGGGTTACACTTTCAGCCCGAACCGCCATCAGCCGGGAGTTTCTTCGAGAAAACGTTCTTGAAACAATTTCCAGAATGCTTGAGCTGCCTCGGGCGGACGGCGGCCGAAGGCCCATCTCAAAGCCACCAGCATAGACCAGAGTAAGTAAACAGCCGTCACTTCCAACCTGATTCCAGGAACCACGAACTGAGCAAGCCATAGGCCGAAAAGAAGCGCCGCCTCATGCCACGCGAACGCCATGTTCGCAAGCAGGCAAAAGCCGAGAATGCTCTGTGAGACCGTCAACGCGATTTCGATCCGTTGTTCATAGTCCAGCGGTATGGCGTGAACGTGTCCCGCCGAAATGGCAAAGACGATGGGGATCATCCCGGCAAGCATGGTCCACTGGTTGATGTTTGAAGAGACCATGTTCATAAGGGCCATGGGGGCCGCCTTCACCTTTCGGGCCCAATAGAACGCCGATACTTTCTCAGGGAATTCACTGAGCAGGGGTGCGACCCACTGGACGAAGACATATTCGCTGATACCAAGAGACACCGCGACCGTGAGCAGTGAATGGAGAAAGGGAGCGGCTGCAACGTAGAGAATTCCAGCTCCTCCAAGAAACAACAACGAAATGGTGAGATTTCTCAGCACCGGCCGCATCACCACAATGCGGCGAATGGGCCACTCCACCTCGTCTTCATCCTCGACATCCTTCGGTGGTATGCGGTTGAGTACCACCATGTAAAGGGCGTACATCACAAAGAGAATCGCTGTGTCGTACAAGCTCAGCGTGCCCTTCCAAATGACGACGATGAAATAAAGCACCGGGAGGACGAGCGACATGACCTCGACGCTGTGTTCCCTTTCGAGGACGATGACCTTTAGAGGGCGCCCGTACTTCCGGCGGTGAAAATAGGCAGCCACCGCATAAATCATGGGCCACCCCAGTCCAATAAGGAGGCGTACGGCGCCTGTGAAGTTGGCCGAGACCAGGTGCATCCCGTTCACTCGATGAGGCGCTTCCCAGGCGATAACCGCTTCAACGGCAAATTCGGGGAGCGTTTGCACCCAAGCCAGAATCGCCAGGGACAAACCCTGCGAAATAAAGAACTGGGCCGACTCAGCGGCCCAGGCGATCATCAGGGCGCCTGCAATAATCGCCGGCGAGGTCCAGATGCTGTGCCATACTCCGGCTTTTCCCGCGACTCCAGCGCCGACGGCTGACTTCATTCCTCCTCCCGAATGTCGAGCTTCTCTATTATGCCACAGCGTTCTCCGGCGTACATTTCACGCGTGTGACGGCCAAAAACAAGAGCGGGGAAGCCTTGCCGGCTTCCCCGCTGCGAGTTTGGATGGGCTGGAAATCAGTACATGTCTCCGCCCATTCCGGGGCCCATG
>JARRNO010000177.1:0-4627 GCA_037384885.1 Acidobacteriota bacterium | reverse complement strand
TGCCGGGCCTTGAGCGTCCGGAAGGCAAGCCCGCGCAGGCCGAAAAGCCGCCGGCGCAGGAGGAGTCACAGCAGAAGCCCACGCCCGGACAGGAAATGAGGGCCGGCCGCATTTTGATCAGTCCAAGCAGCCTCAACGTTGCTCCAGGCGGCCAGGCGGTGCTGAATCTCGTTATGATCGGCGCGAAGGATCTGAAGGATCTCACTCTCCAGCTTCAATACCCAAAGGACCTGCTCAGCGTGGAAGGAACCGACGAAGGCACTTTCTTCAAAATAGGAGGCGGAACGAGCCGCTTTTCGGCGCAACAAGCCTCGCCGGGACTCTTGGTCATTCGAACCGGACGTGAAGGCAAGTCGGGTTCTTCCGGTTCCGGACTGATCGCGCGCATTCGATTCAAGGCCTTGAAACCCGGACAGGCGGCGATTTCGCTGGACTCCGGACAGGGGACTCTCTTTTCCGGAGAGACGGCTTCTGTCCCGGGCGGCAGCGCCTCCATCACGGTGGGGAAGTAAGAGCCGATGACCCAAAAGTCCACAAAGCCCGAAGCCGGCATTTCATTGCTGGAAGTGGGTTTTGCCATCGCGATCCTGGCGATTCTTGCTGTTGTCGCCATTCCGACTGCCCAGATCATGAACCGGCGTGTCAAGGAAGTAGAACTCCGGCATGATTTGAGGGCCATGCGGCGCGCGATCGATGAATATCATCGCTACGCGGTCCAGGGGCTCATCCAGCAGACGGATGTAGCGCAGGATTTTTATCCCCCGGATCTTGAGACGCTGGTGGACGGTGTCGTACTGGCCGGGGACCCGACCGGTAAAAAGATCCGGTTTCTGCGGCGGATCCCCGTGGACCCCATGACGGGATCGAAGGATTGGGGACTGCGTTCCACCCGGGACGATCCAGACTCGGACAGTTGGGGCGGGGAGAACGTTTACGACGTGTATTGTCCAAGCACGGCCCTTGCGCTCGATGGTAAAACCCACTACAACGAATGGTGAACCATGATGCTGAAAGTATCCGAATTGACTAGGCCTGCCGGTGAAGCGCGGCAATGCCGTCTAGACGGCGGGAGAACGATTCCCGCCCGCCATGCCGGATTCACGCTGATCGAGCTGATGGTGGTTGTGGCCATCATGGGTATTCTCGTCAGTATCGCCCTGCCCACCTACCGGCATGCTGTTCAGCGGGCCAAGGAAGCCGTTCTTAAACAGAACTTGATGACGATCCGGGATGTCCTGGACCAATATTACGCCGACAAAGGCCATTATCCGGACAGCCTTCAGGACCTCGTTTCGGCCGGGTATTTCCGAAGCAGTGTCCCCGTGGATCCCATGACGGGGAAGGCAAACTGGGTGACGGTTCCCTTCACCGGGCAGGACGAGGGACAGCTGGAACCCACAGGCAACGAACAGACTGGCGGCATATGGGACGTTCATTCCGCTTCAGACGAGGTGGCTCTTGACGGCACAAAGTATTCGACGTGGTGAACGGGGGGTGGTCTTTCTGGCGGTCCTCGTGATGCTGTTCGTCGGCGTCGTGCTGCTGATGGCGGCGGTCGAACCCGCTTCGGTCGTCATGCAGCGTGAGCGGGAAGCCGAACTCGTCTTCCGCGGCCAGGAGATCACCGAGGCGATTCGCCAGTACCGGGCAGAGCACGGCGGAGCGTATCCCACCCATCTCAAAGACCTTTTAAAAGAAGGCCCCAGGCATCACCGCTACATCCGGCATCTCTACCGGAATCCTTTTGCTCCGGATGGCAAATGGAAGATCTTGAATCCCGGAGCGACAGTCGTCAAAACAAACGATGAAGGAACCATCACAGTCGAGAGCGGCGCCGGGGGAGTGGGCGGCAAAAATCCCCTGCAGGGAGGGAGGATTGGTTCGCCGGGCGGCCGTCCCCCTCCGGGGACAAAGGTGCTGCCTTTCAAGCTGGACGGTGAAGAGGGGGCGCCTATCGTCGGTGTGTACTGCGGCCTGCACAAGGAAGGCTTCCGGGAATTCCGCGGCGCCAAATACATCGATCAGTGGTATTTCTCCCCGCTGGTGATTCCGGCGCCGCGTGTTCTCAGACCGGGTGAACAGCCCGCGCCTCCCGGAAACGGACCGGTGAAAGGAAACAGCGCGGCCGGCGCGCCGACGAAGGGCCAACCGTAGAGGCGCTTTAATCTCCTGTTGCTTCCCGTTTTGCCGAGGGAATGTTCAAAATAGCGTGGACGACGGTTTCAGGGTGGTAGAGACAAAGCATTTCCACATGGAGTCCTCTCCGGTCGCGAATTTTAACGAACCGTCGGGCCCCCTCAAGGGCCTTAAAGATGCGTTCACCGTGACGGTGGTGCACCATCCAGTCTCCCGTTGCATGGACGACGGTCGTGGGAATGTTCGAGAGCCGGGCCAATGCGGGGTCGAGGCGGCGTGGAGGCCAAAGGTGAAGAGGATTGACGCGAACCACGCCGCGGCCGCCCTTCAAGAGCTGCAAAGCAAAGCCCGGCTTCCATGGCCGCGGAAAGAGCCAGGGCAGCCTGGACGGAGTGCCGCACAGCACCAGGTGCTCCGTCATGAGAGCGTCTCCGCCGGCTTCGGCAAGGTATGAGGCAATGATCCAGCCGCCCATGGAAAAACCGGCTGCCGTGACGGTTTTCGCGCCTGTTTCCCGCAAAAATGCGTAAAGGGGCTTTGGGGCACTCAATTCGCGCTTTCCAAAGGTGAAGACACCCTCACTGCCTCCATGGCCCCTCAAGTTTGCAGCCAGGACCGTTCCATGGCGAGAAAGTGTTTCACAACCGGTTTGGTACGCCGGGCGCCGGAAGTCTCCCCAGAACCCAGGAAGAAGAATAAATGCCCGTTGAGGCGAGTTTGACGAAAGAAAAAGGCCGCACTGGACCTGTCCCGCTGTTGATTCCATATGAATGAGCTCCATGGCGCCTCCAGGAGGGATTCAGACTCTCCAATCGAATGGGAAACGGCTGAATCACAGGATAGCGCCACAGGGGTAAAATAAAAAGTCGTTAGCCCGGCAAAAAAAGCCCCGGGCCAGAACGGCCCGGGGGACGCAAAAAGAGAAGGGGGGATCTTACGGATTTGACGCAGAAACTCTCGGTCAGATGGAGTTTGCCAAATATCGCCGAATGGAGGCCTCCACAGGTAAAGTGAGGCGGGCGGTCCGGGCTCTCTCCGCCGAGTGCGGCAATCCGCTATACCTTTTTAACCGACTCTACGGTAATAGCCTTGATTCCATGGCTCTCCACCATGGTTCCCATTATCTGAACCTGGTCGGCCGCGTAAGTTTTTGCCTCGTTGAAGGGTTTCGCATCTTTGTGGTCGGCCAACAGGAGATAAACGGTGCCGTCGGAGCCCAAAAGGCCCATCGGTTCGCCATTTCGGAGGCACGTGAGCGCGCATTGCTGATGACGTTTACCATGGGCTCCCTTGGTCAGGTAACAGGCCATATCGAGAACCTCGCCCTTCACACTGACCGTCTTGCCCTTTTCCGCCATTTTCATATTCATGCCGCCCATCTTCCCGGCCGCGAAAAAGGTCAGCCCCATGGACATGGCCGCCAGGAAGGTGAGAGCCATCAAGACACGGTGATTGCCTCTGTTCATGTTTCACCTCCTTCTTACTAGACGAAACAGACGCCGGAAGGGAAAATTTCAGGAAGGAGGGCGGGGACACCAATCCGCCCCTCAAATAGGGGGGATCGGCGAAAGTGGCAAAGGCACAGGCAGCCCCTCAAAAGTTCGTATCTTCAACAGGATGCAATTCGGGCTCTTCGCCTTCTCCGTAAACTTCAGGGTAGCGCTGAAAAACCTTCAGGCAGTCCAGACTGCAGAAACGGAAAAGAAGTTCATGGTAAACCAGGTCCACCGCCTGGCTGTGTTGCACGAGAACACCACCACATACGGGGCAGGTATTGTCCATTGCTCACCTCTTGACGGTATGCGGCTGCAAGGCGAATGCCAATTCTCGTCGAGAGAGCATCCACTTGAAAAAACGAGACTTAAGCGATAATGGGGTTGGCGGGATGACAATTACTGTCGCTGGGTGGGGGGCAATAATCGACAGAGCAGAGGGGGATTCGCATGAAGGAAAAATTCGATCAGCCGGATGTAGTGTCTGCGGGCATGTATTGGCTCCGCAGCCATTGAATGTAGGCCCAGAGGTCGTCCACATCGTTTTTGGAAAGATCATGCCCAAATGCGGGCATGTCGAGATTGGCCCGGTTCAAGAAAAAGCTCGCCGCCCGGTTTCCTTCGAAGCGCTTCGAGCGTCCTTCTTTGACCCACTGGTTGAATTCATCCCGGTTATGCACCAGGTGGGGAAAAACCGGTCCGAGCCACCCGGGAACCGTCATCGTGAAGGACTTCGGGTTCGGTTGTCCTCCTGAACCGGCAATTCCGTGGCACGACTCGCAGCCGTATTTTCGGGACAGTTCGAACCCATGGCTGACAGGTCCCTGAGTCGGAACCAGGTAGCCGTCGGCGGCGGTGACGAAGGCCGCCAGGTGCCGGATCTGTTCAGCGCTTAACTTCTTTCCGAAGGCGGGCATGTGATACAGCGGCGGAGGTTTTGAGTCTTTTTCCTTGGTCTCCGCGGCGTCTTTCCCGGTCGGAGCGGCCTGCTTTGGAGG
>JARRNO010000176.1:0-6154 GCA_037384885.1 Acidobacteriota bacterium | reverse complement strand
TGCGTTCCGAATCTGCCGTACATCCTTAAGTCTATTAAACAGAAGAGACCTTGCGCCGGTTCAGGCGGACCGCCGGCGGCGCGGGAGGGCGATATGTCAAGCAGAAACAAGTGGATCCGGCTCGGGAGAGACTATCTGCTCCTTACGTTTGGGGCGCTCGTGGTCGCTGCGGGAGTGGACATGTTCATGACCCCCAATCACGTCGTCGTGGCCGGGACGACCGGGCTCGGCATGATCGCTTTTTACCTCTTTAAATGGCCCGTGGGGTTGACGAACCTGGTACTGAATATCCCGCTTCTCGCGGCAGGCGTGCGTTGGGGCGGAGGCCGGCGGTTTCTGATCCGAACGTCCTACGCCGTTCTCGTCATGTCGTTTTCCATAGACCTGATGGTTCCGGTCCTGCCCCAGATAAAGGGCGATCCACTGATTTTCACCCTGTTCGGGGGTATCCTCGACGGGTTCGGAGTCGGACTCGTCCTTCGCGCGCAGGGGACGACCGGAGGAACGGATATCGTGGCCCAAGTGCTTTACCGTCTGAGGCGGATTCCTTTCGGGCAAGTGTTTCTCGTGAGCAATGTCCTGATCCTCATCGTGGCCATTCCAGTCGTCGGACTCGTGCCCATCCTTTACGCCGTGATCGTTACGGTGATATCCAGCCGGGTCGTGGACGCCGTGCAGGAAGGTCTGGGATACGCCAGGACCATCACGATCGTCTCGGACCGGGCGGAGCAACTCAGAGAGGCGGTTTTTTCCGAGATGAACCGCGGCGTGACGGTGCTTAAGGGCAGCGGCGGCTACACTCGTCTGCCGCGATCCGTCCTCTATGTTGTGGTATCGAGGACCCAGCTCACACGGGTGAAGCGCCTGATCGCGCGAATCGATCCAAAAGCCTTTGTGGTGGTTACGCAGGCACACGAAGTCTGGGGGGAAGGGTTCCGGACTGTGGAGCCGCATCCGAAGCAGGCCGCATCTACAGGGTGATATCCTCCTCGGACACCCTGCCCTTGGTCTTCTGAGCGGCAAGATCCGAGAGTTCGACCATCCTCCGGCGGTGGGATGCGCCCTCCATGAAGAATCGCTCCCCCTCGTCCTCCACCTGGTTGAGCGAATCGGTTGCGATCACCCGGCATTTCGGTACGAGATCGGGGGGCAGCTCGCTTGCGCCCTTGGCTTTGGGGCCAAGGGTTGAAATATGTACGCCGGGATTGATCTGGGCGGCTTGGAAGAGAGGCTGTTCACTGCGCGTGGCGGAAATGATCACGTCGGCGTCTTTGATGGCGGCTCTTACCGAGGAAACGGCCTTGACGTCGATGCGGTGGCGCTCGGCCATTTCGGAGGCAAAGGCTTTCCGATGGGCGGAGGTGGGGCTGTAAACCTTAATCTTCTGAAAGGGGTGGACGCACAGGGCGGCTTCGAGCTGCCAACGCGCCTGAAGGCCCGAGCCCAGCAGGGCGAGCACACGAGAAGTGCGGCGCGCCATGTATTTGACGGCGAGACCGCCCAGTGCTCCGGTCCGGATGGAGCCAAGCAGGCCGCCCACCACCAATCCCAGGAAGGCACCCGAGCCGTTGTCCCAGACTGCCGTGACCTGGTAACGGTCTTCAAACCCTGGAGGGAATGTCTCGTAAACACGAAACCCGATGGCGCCCTCCTTGCCCGTCGTCGCGCCTCCAGTGAAGACGAGATCGCCTCCTGAGCCCTCGACCCGGAAGCGCGCCGGTGAGTGCATGGCGCCGGCCGACTTGGCGGCCAGGGCCTTCTCGAGCTTTTCAAGGGCGTCCTTCATGGGAAGAACTTCTGTCAGTTGAGCGTCCGTAAGGATATGAAAGGCCATGGGGGCTCCGTCTCTGGTCGATACCCACTCCCGGGTCCGGATACTCATTTCTTGGTCCATTGTCGCATTCCGGGAAGGGAATGGCCAGTAGGCGCCGGCGGGCAGCGTAGAAAGGCATGGGTTAGGGGGTCAGCGTTCCAGCGGTGAAGGCAGAACAAGCCAAGCCGGTTCGAGCACCACATGGCGGAGAATGGCCGCCCGAGACCCGGGACCCTCCTTCTGCCTCATGGCGGGCGTGTCCCCGCTGCTGTGGTCCAAGAGACCGATCTTCAGTAGGCGGCGCGAATTGCCTTGAGGTTTGAAAAGCATGCTCCCGTCTTCGGGCGGAACCGTGTTTTGAGCACCTGCGCCGGAGGTTGGGCCGGGCCATTCCTCCACACGGAGGAGAATCGCCCGATTTAGTTTCCGCAGGAAGCTTCGGCACGCCTCGGCCTTCCGGCACACGGGAGCAAGGAGTGTCACATCCAGGGCCTCGTACGTCTCTCCTTGTCCGCTTTGCCGGATGATCTTGTCGTGAAGCTCCCTCATGAATCGATGGTAGGACGCCGCGTCACGCCAGAATGCGGCAATCAGCGCGCTGGAGGGGGATCCGTTTTCCCATCCTCCGGCCTGCCCGAGGAATCCGGGGCTTTGGGACACCATTCTCCAGGAACCTTGAGCCTTTGAAAAGGCTTGCCTCAGGTGTCTGGGAACGCTGCAATGGATGAGTTTGAGCAACATGTTGTCATGTCCGGAAGAGGCCCGGCCGGGTGTATGCTGCGTATCCCTGGAGACCCATCAGTCAAGCGCTCTCTCCAGGTCGCCCACCAGATCCTCTGGGTCTTCGATGCCTACAGAAAGTCGGACCAGGCCATCCGTGATGCCCAGCTCGTTTCTGGTGGCCTCCGGAACCGCGCCGTGGGTCATGGTGGCGGGATGGCAGGAGAGGGACTCGACGCCGCCCAGGCTTTCGGCAAGTGTGAAGAGCTTGACGCGGTTCAAGAACCGGGCCGCAGCCGCCCCGGATTCCAATTCGAAGGAAACCATGCCGCCGAATCCCGACGCCTGCCTTTTGTGGACTTCGTGCCCGGGGTGGCTCGGCAGTCCTGGATAGAGGATCTTTCCCACCTTCGGGTGGCCTTCGAGAAATTTCACGACTTGGGCGGCGTTGGTTTCGTGCCGGCGCATGCGGACCCCCAGCGTCTTGGTGCCTCGAAGCACCAGGAAGCAGTCAAAGGGAGCGAGAATGGCTCCCGCGCTGTTCTGGAGAAAGGCGAATTTTTCGTCGAGTTCGTCATCCGCTGTTACCAGGGCGCCGCCCACCGAATCCGAATGGCCATTCAAGTACTTGGTCGTGGAGTGGACGACCGCGTCGGCTCCCAAAGATAAGGGGCGCTGAAGGCACGGCGTCATGAAGGTGTTGTCCACCACCAGAGGAACGCCCCGTTCGTGGGCGATGCGTGCCGCTCCCTTGATGTCGGTGATACTCATGACCGGGTTTGTGGGAGTTTCCGCATAAACGAGCCGTGTGTTTTCCTGGAAGGCGGATTCGAGGTTGGCGAGATTTTCGGTCGCCACCCAGGAGAAGTCCAGCCCCAGCCGGCGGAAAACTGTTTCGAAGACGCGGTAGACGCCGCCGTAGACGTTGTTGGATACGATGATATGGTCGCCGGCGGAAAGGAGTGACATGAGGAGCGCGGAGACGGCGGCCATTCCGGAGGCGAAGCAGCGCGCGTGGGTCCCTCCCTCGAGGGCCGCGAGATTTGCTTCAAGCGCCGTACGCGTGGGATTGCCGGTCCGCGCATACTCGTATCCCTTGCTCACGCCCATTTCTGGAAGGGCGTACGTGGACGTCTGGTAGATCGGTGGCATGATCGCACCGGTTGTGGGATCGGGTTCCTGTCCGGCGTGGACCGCCAGGGTGTCGAATCGTGCCTTTTTCTTGTCGCTCATCCAAGTCTCCGTGAATCGGCCGCCCCGTCAGGCGCCGCCGCGCAGTTCGGGCCGCCGGGCAGTATCAGGGTTTGGGTTGAATGTGGAGCGCCTTGCCGTCTACCTTGCCGTCGTAGCAGTATTTGTTCAGGTACCGTTCTGAAGAATCGGGGAAAAGCGTCACGACACGTTTTCCCTCCCCCAATTGCTTCGCCAGCCGCTTGGCGCCCGCCAAGTTCGCGCCCGATGAGGACGCGGCCAAGATGCCCAGCCGCCCCAGCGCGTTGACCCAGCCATAAGTGTCTTCATCTGGAATGGTGAAGACGCCGTCCATCAGGGAACGGTCCAGCGTGTCCGGCCAGAAGTTGTTTCCGATGCCTTCCACCCGATGGGGGGCGTCAAAGGGATTGCCGCCGAAGAGGGAGCCGGGAGGTTCTACGACGTAGGCAAGGAGATCGGGGTTGCGTTCTTTGAAATAGCGCGCCAAACCCGTGAAGGTGCCTCCCGAGCCGGCTCCGACGGCGATCCCGTCCACATTTCCGCCCATCTGTTCCCAGATTTCGGGCGCCGTGGTGTTGTAATGGGCCTGCGGGTTGGCGGGATTGGTGAACTGTCGCAGGGGAACGGCGCCAGGGATGGATTTGGCCAGTTCCTCCGCTTTGGCGATGGCTCCCGGCATTTTGTCTGCGGCCGGCGTCAGAACGAGTTCCGCACCGAGACCTTGAACGAGGGCCATCTTTTCCGGCGCATAACCCTGGGGCATGACGATGATGACGCGGTATCCCCGCTGGATTCCGGCCAGCGCCACGGAGATACCCGTGTTGCCGGCGGTTGCTTCGAGAACGGTGCCGCCTGGGCCGAGTCGCCCGGAGTTCTCGGCGTCCAGGACCATGGCCAGCCCGATTCGGTCCTTGACGCTTCCCGCGGGATTCAGGTATTCAAGCTTGGCGTAAATGTCTGCTTCGCCGTCGTCCTTGAAGGCCGAAAGGTGTATCATGGGGGTGTTCCCGATCACATCCAGGACATTCTCGACCAGTTTCATGGTTGGTTCTTCCTCTTTCCAGGAGAAATTGCGGGAGAGGACTCCGCACGCGGTCAGAATTTCTCCCCGAACCGCTGTCCCACTCCCCTGTGAGCCGGCATGCCAGAGTCTAAGGAACTCCAGACCGCCGGACCGGACGGAAGATCGCGAGGCCCGCTACAGTCTTCGGACACTTGCCGGAAGGGGATCTGCGACAAGCTTCTATCAGTATAACAGGAGAAGTATCCCGCTTCATCCGGTTTTCTTCGTCCAGCGCGGCGGAGACGGGCGGGCGGGATGCCGACGGTTGTCGGAAGCGGGTATACTATCATGAAGCATCCGGTCCGCAGAGAAGCGCGGAGAAGGAGCATCTCTTATGTTTCAGGGTTTGAGAGACTACCACAAGGCAAACGGCGGCGTCTTCAAAAGCGGGGGCGACGATCCGATGGCGCTGCATTTCGGTGATCCTTCGGGGGAGTATCGCTCGCTTGAGGAGGGGGCGGTTCTTTTTGACCTGAGCGGGCGGGGAAAGATTGAGATCTCCGGCGAAGACCGTTTGTCCTTTCTGAACGGCCAGGTTTCCAACGACATCCAGCGGCTCAGACCGGGAGCAGGATGCCTGGCCGCCGTACTCGATCACCGATCCCGCATTCTGGGTGATTTGAGGGTTCTGGCTACAGAAGACGCCCTTCTTGCGGACCTGGAGCCCGAGAAAGTATGTGCTGCGGTCGAGGGCTGTCCTGACAGACGTTTCCGGGCGGCACACTCTCTTGAGTCTCCAGGGTAAAAAGTCCGCCGGCATCGTGAAGAAGCTTTTCCAGCTGGACCTCGATTCGTTCCCGGCCTATGGACACGTAACCGTTGCGTACGGCGGCGGACGCACAGCCAGGCTGGCTAAGATAAGCCGCACGGGTCGCCCCGGGGCGGACTTCTGGTGCGATCCGGCGGAGGCGGAAGACCTCTGGGAATGTTTAAAGGACGCGGGGGGCGTCCCTTCCGGAAGCGCGGTTCTAGAACCTGCGCGCATCGAAGGCGGCATCGCCCGGTACGGCGTCGACATGGATGAATCCAATCTTGTTCTCGAGGCGAATCTCCCGAATGCGGTTGCCACGAAGAAAGGGTGTTACATCGGCCAGGAAGTGGTGGCGCGCGTCATGAGCCGTGGACACGTGAACAAGATCCTGACGGGGATGACCCTCGACACCGTTGTGGAGGAGGGGGCGGCTGTCTACTTCGAGAATAACGCCGTTGGAAAAATCACGTCCTGCGCGTGGTCGCCAAAACTGGGAAAAGCGGTCGCCCTGGGATATGTGAAGTACGCCTTTGCCGATAGGAGAGGGCTCGAAATCAGCGCCGGAAGCGGCGTGCCGGGCGTGCTCACGCCGCCC
>JARRNO010000175.1:0-7732 GCA_037384885.1 Acidobacteriota bacterium | reverse complement strand
ATCGCCAACGCAGGACTGGCCAGCTTCATAGCCAAAATATCCGGGAATGATGCCGTCCTCAACGTAGCCGCACATGCCCGGCACGATGTGCTCCTCATCGCCCAGAACCATATGGCAGTTCGAGGTGCCTCGTGATCTGGGCGCCGACATTCAGATCGGGGAACTCCCCGCGCAGCTCGCGCACCGCCGATACAGCGGATACGCCGGCCTTCTTGAGATGCCCGGCGGTGGGCTTGTTGATCCTGTTGCGGCCGACTTTCTCCACCAGCCCGATCTGCAGCGCGTGGTAGCCGTCCGTCTCAGGCGTCTTCTTCTGCAGGACCACGCAGGGCCCTACGGACACCACCGTGACCGGCACGACGGCGTTCGTGTCGTCAAAGACCTGCGTCATGGCGACCTTGCGCCCCAAAATCCCGATCTTCATTCCATTCTCCTCAAGCCTTGGTCGCCGGCCGGCGACATGCTTGGTGGTTTTGCCGGAAGCCGTGGCGGCCTTCCATACCCCGCGCGTGCAGGGTGGAGAACAACTCGTTACTTCGCGAACGCCTTGATCTCGACGTCGACGCCCGGCGGCAGGTTGAGTTTCATGAGCGCGTCCACGGTCTGCGGGGTCGGATCGTAGATGTCGAGCAACCGCTTATGCGTGCGCATCTCAAACTGCTCCCTGGACTTTTTGTCCACGTGGGGAGACCGGTTGACGGTAAAAACGGTCCGGTCGGTGGGCAGGGGTATCGGCCCCTTAACCCGAGCTCCCGTCCGCTTGGCCGTCTCCACGATTTCCTTGGTGGACCTGTCCAGGATCCAGTGGTCGTAGGCCAGAAGGCGTATCCGGATCTTTTCGTTGAGCATGTGCTCCTACTCCATGATCTCCGTGATGGTACCGGCGCCTACGGTGCGGCCACCTTCGCGGATAGCGAAACGCATACCTTTTTCCATTGCGATGGGAGCGATCAGTTCGCCCGAAAGGCTCACGTTGTCACCGGGCATGACCATCTCGCGGTCCGCAGGAAGCTCCACCGATCCGGTGACGTCCGTCGTCCGGAAGTAGAACTGCGGGCGGTATCCCTTGAAGAACGGCGTGTGCCGGCCGCCTTCTTCCTTGGTCAGAATGTAGACTTCGGCCTTGAATTTGGTGTGCGGCGTGATGCTGCCCGCCTTGGCCACGACCTGGCCGCGCTCCACCTCTTCCTTCTTGGTGCCGCGAAGCAGGAGGCCGATGTTGTCGCCCGCCTGGCCCTGGTCGAGGAGCTTGCGGAACATTTCAACGCCCGTGATGACGGTCTTGAAGGTGGGCTTGAGGCCGATGATTTCCATCTCTTCACCGGTCTTCACCACGCCGCGCTCCACACGGCCCGTCACGACGGTGCCGCGGCCGGAAATGGAGAAGATGTCTTCGATCGGCATCAGGAACGGCTTGTCGATGTCGCGAACCGGTTCGGGAATGGAGGCGTCGCAGGCGTCGAGCAGTTCCTGGATGCACTTGGCGTCTTCGCTGCTCGGGTCCTCTGCCTGCATGGCCTTGAGCGCCGAGCCGCGGATGATGGGCGTATCGTCGCCGGGGAACTGATACTGATTGAGCAGGTCGCGAACCTCCAGCTCCACGAGGTCGAGCAGTTCAGGATCGTCCACCTTGTCGCACTTGTTGAGAAAGACAATGATGTAGGGAACGCCGACCTGGCGGGCCAACAGGATGTGCTCGCGAGTCTGCGGCATGGGCCCGTCTTCGGCGGAGACCACCAGAATGGCGCCGTCCATCTGGGCCGCACCGGTGATCATGTTCTTGACGTAGTCGGCGTGGCCGGGGCAGTCCACGTGGGCATAGTGCCGCTTGTCGGACTGGTACTCGACGTGGGACGTGGCGATCGTCAGAATCTTGGTCGGGTCGCGGCGGCCCTGGGATTCGGAAGCTTTGGCGACCTGGTCATAGGAAATGAACTGCGCCAGACCCTTCGCGGCCTGGACCTTCGTGATGGCGGCAGTCAAAGTCGTCTTGCCGTGGTCCACGTGTCCGATCGTACCGACGTTCACGTGCGGCTTCGTTCTTTCAAACTTCTCCTTGGACATCCTCAGCCTCCTTGCTTAACGCCCCTCAGCACGGGCGACGATCTGTTCCGACACCTGCTTGGGTGCGGGTTCATAACCTTCGAACTGCATCGTGTAATTGCCGCGCCCCTGCGTGAGCGACCTCAGGGCGGTGGCGTAACCAAACATTTCCGCAAGCGGAACCGTGGCATAGATGACCCGGACGTTGCTCCGGTCCTCCATGCTCTGCACGCGGCCCCGCCGTGAATTCAAGTCCCCGATCACTTCCCCCATGTACTCCTCGGGAACGGTGACCTCGACCTTCATCACCGGCTCGAGAAGGATCGGGCCGGCTTTCGCCGCCGCCGCCTTGAAGGCCATGGAACCGGCAATCTTGAACGCCATTTCCGACGAGTCCACCTCGTGGTAGGACCCGTCGTAGAGCGTGACTTTCACGTTCTTGAGAGGGAATCCGGCCAGCACGCCGAGTTCCGTGGCTTCCACGATCCCCTTTTGGACGGCGGGAATGTACTCCCTGGGGATAGAACCGCCCACGATCGCGTTGACGAATTCGATGCCGCCTTCCTCTGCGCCCGGCTCTATCTTGATCTTGGCGTGCCCGTACTGCCCGCGGCCGCCCGTCTGGCGGATGTATTTTCCTTCGGCGTCCGCCGGCTTGGTCAGCGTCTCGCGGTAGGCGACCTGAGGCTTGCCCACAGTGGCCTGCACGCCGAATTCCCGGGTGAGCCGGTCCACGATGATCTCGAGGTGAAGCTCGCCCATGCCGCTGATGATGGTCTGGCCCGTTTCCTGGTCCACATGGACACGGAAGGTGGGATCTTCGCCCGCAAGCCGGAGCAGCGCCTGAGACAATTTTTCCTGGTCGGCTTTCGTCTTGGGCTCGATGGCGACGGAGATGACCGGATCTGGAAAATCCATGGATTCCAGAATAATCGGGTGGCCCTTGTCGGAGAGCGTTTCACCCGTGATGACCTCTTTCAGGCCCACGATGGCGGCAATGTCACCGCTTCCCGCACCAGTTTTTCCTGCTTTTTGCGGCTGATCCCCTCCATGGGGGGGACGTCCTTGGGCGAGGGCAGGTAATCCACAACGGCGTCGAGAAGCGGCTGCACGCCTTTGTTCTTGAAGGCGCTGCCGCACAACACCGGCGTGAAGTGCATGGCAATGGTGCCCTTCCGGATGGCGCTTTTGATCTGGTCCAGATCGAGATCGCCGCCTTCGAGGTACGCCTCCATGAGCGCGTCGTCTTCCTCGCAGGCCATTTCGATCAGCTTTTCGCGGGCCTCGGCGGCCCTTTCCTGGAGCTCGGCCGGAATGTCCACGATTTCGAACTTGGCGCCCAGCGAGTCATCCTGCCAGCGGACGGCTTTTTGCGCCAGAAGATCGACGACACCCTGCAGCTCGTCTTCGGCGCCCCAAGGGAGCGTGAGAGCGACCGGCCGCGCGTGAAGGCGCTCGTCCATCATGCGGAGAACGCGGTCGAAATCGGCTCCCGCCCGGTCCATCTTGTTGACGAAAGCGATGCGGGGCACGCGATACTTGTCGGCCTGGCGCCAGACCGTTTCGGACTGGGATTCGACCCCGGCGACGCCGCAGAAGACACCCACCGCGCCGTCCAGCACCCGGAGGGAACGCTCCACCTCGGCCGTGAAATCCACGTGGCCGGGCGTATCGATGATGTTGATGCGGTAGTCGCGCCAGAAGCACGTGGTGGCGGCCGACGTGATGGTGATGCCGCGCTCCTGCTCCTGCACCATCCAGTCCATGGTGGCCGTGCCCTCATGGACTTCTCCGATTTTATAGTTCACCCCCGTGTAGAAGAGGACGCGTTCCGTCGTCGTCGTCTTCCCGGCGTCGATGTGGGCCATAATGCCGATATTTCTTTGCCGTTCGTAAGGTACCTGTCGGGGCACGTTGACTCCTCCGCCTTACCAGCGGTAGTGCGCAAAGGCTTTGTTGGCCTCGGCCATGCGGTGCGTGTCCTCGCGCTTCTTCACCGAGGACCCGCGGTTGTTGGCCGCGTCCAGCAGTTCTCCCGCGAGCGCTTCCTTCATGGTGTATTCGGAGCGCTGGCGGGCATATCCGATAATCCAGCGAATGGCGAGCGAAAGCTGCCGGTCAGCGCGGACTTCCACCGGCACCTGGTAGGTGGCGCCGCCCACGCGGCGGGACTTGACTTCCACGATGGGCTTCACATTGTCGATCGCTTTCTGGAGCACCTTCAGCGGTTCGTCGCCCGCCTTCTTTTTGATGATGTCCATGGCGCCATAAAAAATGGACTCCGCCACGGACTTCTCGCCGTCGAGCATGACCTTGTTGATCAGCTTGCTGGCGAGGACCGATCCGTATACGGGGTCCGGCGAAATCTCACGCTTGCGAACAAAAGCTTTCCTAGGCATGGGGTGAAGCTCCTCACCACTTTTTCAAAGAGCAATAGCCCCTCGGGGGCTCCGGTTCCGGCGATACGCGCGCCGCGTTTACGCTTTCGGCCGCTTTGCTCCATACTTTGACCGGCCGCGCCGCCTGGCGTCGACACCGGTCGCATCCAGTTTTCCACGAACGATGTGATAACGAACACCGGGAAGGTCCTTGACGCGGCCGCCCCGGATCAGCACCACCGAGTGCTCCTGAAGGTTGTGACCCACACCCGGAATATAGCTCGTCACCTCCATCCCGTTGGTCAGACGAACGCGGGCCACCTTCCGCAGGGCCGAGTTCGGTTTCTTCGGGGTGGTGGTGTACACGCGGGTGCACACGCCGCGCTTCTGGGGGTTCTGCTGAAGCGCCGGGCTCTTGGTCTTCTCCTGGATTTTCTTCCGTCCCTTGCGGACGAGCTGATTGGTCGTGGGCACCGAGTTCCTCCTAGGTCTAACCCTTTCTCAATTCCATTCGTCCCTCTCCCTGAGGCGCGCACGCGTCACGGAGAAAAAGCCCGTATAGCATACACACCGCATCTCCCCCTTGTCAAGCCTTTGGGGCTTTCCCAGGAAAGGGGCGACAATTTCGGAAGGGTATCCGAAAACCGGGGATAGTGCAAGCCCCTCTCCGGCCGCTTCGCGGCCAGGGACTAGGCGACTGAGTGACTACGAACGTAGGCATCCCTCTGCGTGCAAAGATTTGAATAGCGGGCCGTTGCGGGGCCGGCCGGTGGTAACGGCCGCTACACGGCGCGGAGCGCCGTCCCGCGAAGGCAAGCCTGCGTCCTCTCTCCGGGGGCGGCGGACGAAGTCCGCGAGAGGCGAAGCCTCGGAGTTGCCGCGCAGGCAACGCGCCCCGGTAATTCCCGCGACGGCAAGCCCGCCTGGTCGGATTTCGCCGTTTTCTGGCGGAATCCGGCTGCCGACCGGACGGCGGCCAGATTCAAGGAAGGCGAGCGGCGAGGCACTGAGTCGTACTGGCGTACTTCGAGCGCGCCGCGGCACGATGCACCGTTCTTCGAAGAACGGCCCGATTATTCTTGGGCAGCCGTCGTCTGTCCACCGACTGCCGTCGCGCCGAGTTTTGAGACGCATGCATGCTCGCTTGTCGACAATCGTTTCGGCCGGAGCGAGAGGGCGCGCCAGCGTCCGCGGCCCCGTCCCCCCAGCGAACGCGCAAGCCCAAATCAAATACGGCTCGGCATACCGCAGCTCTCTTCCCTCTACCCTTTCCCTTGGCGCGGCGCAGCCGCGCCGGCCCTTGACCCGGAACGGGAGCGGCATTAGATTGTCCCGGAACGCGAGGAGGTTCCCATGGACACCGGCGCCCCGGAGGCATGGATGCAGCGGGCACTCGGCCAGGCCCGCCAGGCGCTTGACGAAAAGGAGGTCCCCATCGGCGCGGTTCTGGCTTTTCCCGACGGGACTTATCTGGAAGGCCGCAACAGCGTCGAAAAGGGCGCGCCTTTCGACCATGCCGAGATGAACGTGCTCCGGGCGGGCATCGCCCGCCGCGGACGCCGCGCCCTGTCCCAGGCCGTCCTCTACGTCACGGCCGAACCGTGTCTCATGTGCCTGGGCGCCATGGTGCAGGCGCGCATCGGCGGCCTGGTCTACGGCTGCGAAGAGCCCCGCTTCGGGGGAATCGCAGTCCTCCGCGAACTCTGGAAGCAGGGCCGGTATCCCCACCGATTCCCCGTCTCTTCCGGCCTGGCGGCGGACGAGTGCCGGGCCCTCCTCCAGAGCTTCTTCAAAGGTTTGCGAGATTAGCACCCCCGACCTGTTAGAATAGGCACGAGCCGGCGGAAGGGACTTCGCCGGATCCGCGAAGGAGAAAACGCTTGTATCCCCAACGGACGCTTCATTTTGGAACCTGGACCAAGACCGTGGGCTGGATCATCGGCATCAACGTGGCGGTCTTTCTGTTGGAAGTCTTCCTGGGAAAACCCAGGGGGGCGGAATTTATCTACATGTTCGGCCTCGTTCCCCACCGCGTGTTCCCCTATCATCTTTATACATTGATCACCTACGCCTTTCTCCACGCCGGACTGGCACACATTTTCATCAACATGATGGTCCTCTTCTTCTTCGCCGGCGATCTCCAGATCTTCATGGGGACGAAGCGTTTTCTTATCCTCTATTTTGGCTCGGTGCTCACCGGAGGCCTGGCGGGCATGTTCATGCCCGGGAACGTGGTTATCATGGGGGCGAGCGGCGCCATCTTCGGGATCCTGGTGGCCTTCGCCCTCTATTTCCCCAGGATGACCGTGCTCCTCTTTTTCGTCATCCCCATGAAGATGCGCACGCTGGCCATCGCCCTGATCGTCATCGAGCTTTATTTCGTGGCCACATCGAGCGGCGGGCACATCGCCCATCTGGCTCACCTCGGCGGCGCGCTCTTCGGTTTGATCTACGTCAAGCGGGTCTGGCGCTACAAGAGCCTCGTCTCGGAAATCAAGTACCGGTGGCGCCGCCGCCGCTTTCGCAAAATCAAATGAACGCCGGGCGCGTCAGCGCATGGGCGGATCACCTCGATTCGGCCCTGGCCGGGGCGATCATCAAGCAGGTCTGCCGGCCGGATCCGTTCTTTCTGGGCCTGGCCCTTTCCGGCGGACGCCGGACGCTCGGATTCTGCATCCGGCCGGACCGCTTGGCTGTCGGCATCTGCGAGTGGCCCTGGCCGAGGGGCGAGGTTCCCGAAGTCCTGCGCGTCCACCTGAAGGGCGCACGGCTGACCGGCGTGCAAACCCATCCCGGCGAACCGATTCTCCGTCTCCATCTGGCCTCCGACGGACCCAAGTATCTCGTCTGGGAAGGATTGGGACGGTCGGCCAACCTGCTTCTTCTGGGGCCGGAAGATGAAATCTACTGGTCCGCGCGGGTTTTGAAAGGCGGCTTCCGGACGGGAACCCCCGGTGAAGCGTGGCGCCAGCCACCGGCCAGAATGGAGCCGGAGGCGCCTGCTTCTCAGGCGTTCGACGCCTCCAGCGACTTGCTTGAAGCGGGCCCGGCTTCGCTTCGCGACTCCCTCCTGGATTCCGGGCGGCGCCTGGCGTTCAAGACGTTAAAGGATCGGGCGAAACGGCTGAACCGCCGCCTCGACGCGGTTGCGCGCGACCGCGAAGAAGGCGCGCGCTGGCAGGAGCAGGCCCGGCTGGGGCAGGCGCTCCTGGCCGCGAAAGACCTCCACGAGCGCGGGCTGGAATCGATGGAGTGCACGGATTACGAAGCGGAACCGCCGGCGGCGATTACTGGCCCGCTCGATTCCTCCC
>JARRNO010000174.1:0-5684 GCA_037384885.1 Acidobacteriota bacterium | reverse complement strand
CGCGGAGAGGGTCACGGGAACGGCGATACCGACCACGATGGATTCGCGCCAGCCCAGCATGAGCGCGATGAGCAGTACGACGGAGAAGGTGGCCAGGAGGAGGTGTTTGATCAGCTCGTTGGACTTTTCCTCCGCCGTCTTTCCGTAGTCCCTCGTCACCGTCACGTTCAAGTCCAACGGCAGGAGGTCTCCCTTGAGTTCCCGGACCTTGTGGAGCAGGGTTTCGTTCAGCGCAGTTGCGTTGACGCCCTTTCGCTTCGCGATCGAAAGCGTGACCGCCGGGTACTCCCCGTGAGCGGAAGCGGGCACGCCTTTCTCCTTTGCGGACGGGCCGACGCCGAACAGGACGTAGTGGGAGGGCAGAGGCGGGCCATCCACGATCCGCGCCACGTCTCCCAGGTAAACCGGGCTGCCCTGGTAGAAACCCACCAGGACCGAGGCCACGTCCCGCTTGTCCTTCAGCCAGGATCCCACCTCGAGACGGATTTCCTTGTTGTTGTTGACCAGGTCGCCGGCCGGCAAGCGGGAATTGAAGGCCCGGAGCGACTGGGCGATGGTCAACGGGTTGACGTGGTGGGCGGCCATCTGGACGGGATCCAGCACCACGCGGATTTCGCGTTTCTGGGAGCCGATCACCTTGACATTGGACACGCCCTGGACCTGCCTGAGTTCCAACTCGAGTTCGCGGCCGATCCGGGACAGGGTGTAGGAGTCGTAGTTCTTTCCCCACAAGGTCAAGGCGAGCACGGGAACATCGTCGATGCTGTGGAGCTTGATGATGGGCTGCATGGCATCCGGAGGCAGCTCGTTCCGGTGGCCCATGATCTTGTCGTAAATATGGACCATGGCGCTGTTTTCATCCGTATTGACCTTGAACCGGACGATGATCATGCCCATGTTCGGGGACGAAGTGGAGTAGACATACTTCACCCGGGGAATTTCCCAGAACAATTTCTCCATGGGCGTCACGGCGCGCTGCTCCACCTCCGTCGGCGTGGCGCCGGGCATGGGGATGAAGATATCCACCATGGGGACTTCGATTTGCGGATCTTCTTCGCGGGGAGTCATGATGATCGCGAAAACACCGAGAAGAATGGCCGCGATAACGATCAGCAGCGTCAGCTTGTTTTTCAGAAAGTACTGGGCGATCTTTCCGGAGGGACCGACCCGGATCATGGCTTCACCTCCACCTGCGTCCCGTCAGCCAGCCCCTCGGGAACCGGGTCGATGACTTTCTCGCCCTTGTCGAGCCCCGAGAGAATCTGGACGAGTCCGCCCGCTTCCTGGCCCACCTGGACGTAGCGAAGACGCGCCAGGCCATCGGTCACGACAAACACACCATCCATCTGGCCGCGATGCACCAGGGCCGTCTTGTCCACGGCCAGTCCCTTCGTGGCGAGAGCGCTGAAGCGCACGTGTGCGAACTGTCCCGGAAGAAGAGCCGGATCATGAGGTAGGGACAGTTTCACCGTGCTGGTACGTGTCATGGGATCCGCCGTACGGACCACCGCAATGATCTTCCCCTTAAACGTATTGTCCAGGGAGTCTACCGATACGTCAGCACCCTGCCCGACATCGAGCCTTTGCGCCAGGTTCTCGGGGACCTGGACGTCGATTTCCAGCTTGGCGGGATTCTGGAGGGTGAGCAGGGGCGCTCCGGGATAGGCCATGTTGCCGGCATCCATCCACTTCTTGGTGATGATACCGCTTTCCGGAGCCCGGATCTGGCCGTAAGACAGGAGCGTCTGCGCCGCCTGCAGGTTGGACGCGGCCTGGGTTTTCTGCGCCTTGGCCTGCGCGAGCCCCATCTGCACTTGCTCCAGCCGGTGCTTCGTCACGGCCTTCTGCTCGTAAAGCGCCTCGAAGCGTTTGTTGTCACGCTCCGCGTTTCTCATGGCCACCTTCGCAGCTTCGAGCCCCGCCTTGGCCTGTTCGTACGCGCTTCTTGCCTCGCTGTCGTCCACGCTGACGAGGAGCTGTCCCTTTTTAACGGCCTGGCCTTCGCTCACATGAACGGCGATGACGCGCCCCATGAGCTTGGTGGAAATCCTGACTGCCTCCCTGGATTGGATGTTGCCTACAAAATCTTCGCTCGCGGGCAGGAGATGCTCTGCAGCGGCAGACACCTTCACCGAAACGGCCGGCCCTTCCGCCCGCCGTCCCTGTTTTCCGCCGCAGGCCGCCAGCAGCATCAACCCGGCCGCGCCGACGCCGGCCAACGCTACCTTCATCCTCATCTTCTTATATGCATTCTTCATGATCGCTCTCCACTCCTACCGGCTTCCAACGGCCCACCGGAGACGGGCCCTCTGCAGCAACGCATCGTGAATGGCCTTTGCCCTGGTCAGCTTGGCCGCGGTCAGGGTCATGTCCGCATCCAAGAGATCCGTGATGGTCGCCAAGTTTTCCTTGTACCGCAGGGCGACGATCCGCTGGTTTTCTTTTGCCTGCTTCACGCTGTCTTCTGTGACCGCCACGCGCTGCTCGGCGGCTCTCGCCTTCAGCCAGGCTTCCTTAACCTGGACCCTGATCTTCTGTTCGAGATCGAGAAGCCCCTTGGCCACCTGCAACTCCTGGGCGTGCGCCGTCTGAAGCTTGCCGGCCCGAAGACCCCCGTCGAAAAGCGGGAGACGGATCTGCAGGCCCACCATCCAGTTGTTGCCGATCTGGTTCCAGGATTCGGTGTCCCATTCGTAAGCAGCCATGACGCCCACATCGGGAAGATAGGCGGCCCGGGCCATCTTGACCCCCTGCTGCGCCTGCTGGTGCTGAAGCCTCATGGCTTCCAGGTCGCCGCGGTTTAGGAGGGCTGCCTTTTGCGCCCGGGCAAGGACCGGAAGCGGGCTGGAGGGATTTTTCAACGCGCCGTCCGGAGCCGCATCGCTGTCCATTCCCATGGCGTAGCCGAGATAGGCTCTTGCCGCATCGAGATCCGCTTTCCGCTCTGCTTCCTTCTGCTCCATGTCGGACACGTAAACCTTGATGCGCAGAAGGTCGGAATCGAGTACGAGGCCTTGCTTGTAAAGGGCCTCCACCTGATCCCGGTGCGCCTTGGCGGTTTTCACGGCCTCCTTCATGACGCTCACGGCCCGGTTGGCTAAGAGCGCGCCGTAGAACGCCTTCGTCACTCCCTCCCGGACCTGGCTTTCCGCAAAGGCGGCCGTGTTCTGCGCCGCCTGGACGCCCAGCTTCCCAGCGCGGTAAGCCGCCTTAAGCTTGCCGCCGGTGAAGAGAGGCCACGTCATTTCAACCCGCGTCTGGTAATTGGTGAGGGGTGCAGGATTGTTAAGCCGGTCGATTTGAAAATCGGACATGGAAAACCGTTCCTGGGTCAGCTTGTCCATGAAGACGTACACGGGATTGTCCGTCCGGCTGGCGTTCTCGGTCAACGTAAAATTTGGAATAAAATAGCTTTTCGCTTCCTTGAGCCGCCCCTTTTTCGCATCGACGTCCGCGCGCGCCGCGCCCAGAAGCGCGTTGTCGGAAAGCGCCCTGGAAACGGCCTGCTGCAGGGTGACCTTCTGGACGACCGCGTTCTTCCCCTGGGCAAGAACCGCGGGCGCAGACGCAACCAGCAGCAGGAGCGCCGCCGAGGCGGCATGAATAGATCGGTATCGCTGCATATGACCTCCCTCCTGGTTCTGAGGCTTGAGGAATGACAGGACCTACCGTGTCCCGTACCTGGTTTTTTCAGATGCAGATTGACCGCCGGTCGTAACATCCCGGCAAAGGATCCCCCCAACTCAACCTGCTCAAACTCCGGTCAAAGACAAAATAATATCCCGGAGGGCGGGCGTCCACCTGCTTGAAATTTCCAGCCCTGCTGGCTTAAGCTTCCAGCATGGGACAGGACTCCCCCCCTGCAGCCATCGGGCGATATACCATTCTCTCCGTAATCGGACGGGGCGCCATGGGCGTGGTGTATCACGCCCGCGACCCCCTGATCGGTCGAGAACTCGCCATCAAGACCATCACGCTCTCCGAACATCTTCCGCCCGCGGAAAAAGAGGAATTCAAGCAGCGCTTTTTCCGGGAAGCCCAGGCGGCCGGCGCGCTGAGACACCCCAACATCGTCACCATTTACGACATGGGGGAACAGGATGGTGTCCCTTTCATCGCCATGGAATTTCTGGAAGGCACCAGCCTCGCCCAGCGCCTGAAGGAAGGTCCGGCCCCCGGCCCCGAGGAAGCGGTGGACATTGCGAGGCAAGTGGCGGAAGGTCTCTCATATGCCCATGGTCAGGGGATCATACACAGAGACATCAAGCCGGACAATATCCTGATCGCCTCCGGCGGCCGTGCGGTCATCGCGGACTTCGGCGTGGCGCACATGAACGCCAGCGACCTCACGAGAACCGGCGAAATCCTGGGCACGCCCTTTTACATGTGTCCCGAGCAGGTCCTCGGCGGCCCACCCGACTGCCGTTCGGATCTTTTTTCCCTGGGGGTGGTCTTCTACCAGATGCTGGCCGGCAAGCGACCCTTTCGAGGTGAAAGCATTTCGGCCGTCTGCTACCAGATCGTCCACGGTTCACCCGAGCCGCCCTCGCCCGACGCGCCCATCCCAGCCGAACTTGTGCCAATCCTCGACAAGCTTCTCGCCAAGAAGCCCGAGGACCGGTACAAAGACGCCGGCGCATTCATCGCGCCGCCACGATCCATAAGGGCAGGCCAAGAGCCTGGTTCTGGGTTCTGGCCGTCGCGGGAACACTGTTCGCCGCAGCCGCCGTCGCCGGAGGTACGGCGGTCCTTCTTTACCTGTCAAAACAGCCCGCCGGGCCCGCTTCCGCAAGGGGTGCAGCAACGCCGCAGAGCCTTCCCGGGAACATGCCCGCCGCCCCCGCAGGGCCCAAGACCCGGTCTACTCCGGTTTCCGAAGCGTCCCATAAGACACAGCCGCCCCTCTCCGCTCCCGCCCCGAAGAAGACGCCACCACCGCCCCGCCCCTCAAAACACGAAAGCAGGCCAGAAGAAAAATCCCGGATCCGCCACCATGAAGCGCCTCCCCCAAGGGCGGTTCCCGCTACGGTAGGACTGACCATGGTCAGCAGCCTCAAGGAGGGCCGCCTGGTGGCGAGCGTCGACGGCAAGACGGTCCTGGACAAGCCTTTTCGCAACACTCGCGCGCTCGTTCCCTGGATGACCTGGCGCGAAGAATTCAAGGTCCCGCCCGGACGGCACGACGTCCGCATCCTGGTGAAGGGGCTTTACAGGCTGCCTTTTCGAAGGGACGGACGGCGCCGGATCGTTTCCTTCCACGCTGAAGAAGGAAGAACCGTAAGCGTCGAATCGGGAAAGTCCTACCGGTTCCGGGTCGAACCCAAGTTGTTTCCCCACGACCATCTCGTCATCGAAAAGGAAGACTGACCGGATTGGCTGGTTGTCTCGCCGGGAAGCCGGAGCGTCAGAGTCCAACTCCGTATAGACTCTCCTCCGACGGCCGAAGGCGGGCCAGCAGGTATCCCACCAGATAGAGACTTCCTGCGGCCGCGGCGCTCCCATGGGGGCCCGCGAACCGGCGCGCCTCCTCGAGCGCCTCCATGGGATCGGGAAGCCGGACGGTATGTGGAGGGTGTTCAAACGACGACCACTCTTGCCCTGACATGCACCGTTTCATCGGGAGGTCCGCCAGATAGATCCGATCGAACGCCGGACGGAGGATGCTCAGCATTTCCGCCGCCGGC
>JARRNO010000173.1:0-8888 GCA_037384885.1 Acidobacteriota bacterium | reverse complement strand
CTTCCCTTGGCTCCCGCGCGGGGGACGAACTCTATCTCGAAGCAGTTGTGCCCTTCCACGGTCGTGTCCTTGATGTAGCGGTAGGCGTAGTCCTGGCCGAGGGTCAGGGCGAGGGGCAGCGTGTTGACCTTTTCCGGCTCGATGATGGGGAGCTGCGGAATTTTCTTGCCGCGCCATTCCACGCCGTTGAGAAGCAGATGGTTCTGGACCCACCGCGGGCCTTCGCCCTGGCGGAAGAAGAAGGTGTTGAGGAAGGTCACGTCCAGGCTCCCCGTGCCTCCGGGAAGCTTGAAATGGTAGTCCACCTGGGCGTCGGCCACGTAATTCCGCAGGAGGACGTCCTGTGCCTGGGCCACGGCCTGGTGGCGGGCGAGGATGACTTCCACGGGGATCCGGTATCCGGTGGTGACGTTGACCTTCTCTTCACCGACCGTTCCCGTCTTCAACCGCTCGAAGAGCACCAGTTCGGGCGTACCTTTCCAGGGAAGCTTGAAGACGGCGGTGTGCTTGCGCTGGTTTGCCTCGTACCCCACGTCCTGCGGCTTGCCTTCCGGCATGGGATAGCGCTTGGGATTCGTGATGTCCGCCGTGGGCATCTTGATGTCGATCTCGCCGGGCTGGGACCCGGCCTTCGTGGCCACCAGGTACATGCCCTGGATCATCTGGTTGGCGTCCAGCAGGTTGATGATCCCGATGTCGTCGCGTTCGTGGCCGGATGCGTCGTCGATTTCCGTGGCTTGTGCGGTATAACCAACGCCCATGCCAGGCGTCATGGCGTTTCTAAGGTAGACGAGCGCCGGCCAGATCTTATCGGGCTGGGAGGTGGGAACGTCGGTAAAGATCGCTCCTTTCCAGACGGATGCCACGGTCAGCGTCTGGGCGCCGATGGGCGTGCCGGGGTTGGGAAGATGCACCCAGAGAGGCGCGCCGAGATGGTTCTTTTCTACGAACTTCTCCACGGCTGGATCGGGCTCGCCCATGGCGTTCGTGGCGTTGGTCATGTAACCGTCCACGTATGCGCGAAAGTCCCCCTGGTACAGCGGCGCCAGCTTGTCGAGAATTCCGGGGGTAAGATCGCCGAGAAAGACCTTGGCGTCGCTTTGCCCTCTGAGCGAGCTGATCAAACGCTTGAGGGTGAAGGCGAGCTGCGCCGGGTCGTCGAGGGCCTTCTGCGGGAAGGTGCTGAAATCGAGGGAGAGCCCCAGGCTGTCGGCCGTTTTCTCTACATGGGTTGAAAGGAGGGTCAAGTAGGTCAGGGAGGCATTGTCCGAGGGGCCGGCCGGGAGCTGGGTATCGACTTCGAGCCTGGCATGGTACTTTTCGGCGGCGGAAACGATCTTGTCGAGCGCCTGCCAGTCCGGGGTGGAGGCCCAGGACGAATCGATGGACAAGGTCACAACGGTCGGATTATCGGGGCTGGAGGGGTCAGCGGCGAGGGCCTGGGCGAAAGCATCCCACTGTTGGGGCGTGACCCGGATTCCGAATCTCAGGGCCTGAGCAGGGTAGGCTGCGAAGATGGATACGGCGCAGAGAAGAACCGCTGCTGTCAGGATGGAACCAACAATCCGCCTCATGTGGGCCTCCTTCATCAATTTTTATTCGACTCACTGAACCTGATCAATTTTACGGTACGCAGGCGGCCGCCTCAAGTTTCCCCCACGGGTGTTCCGCCAGCACATCATAGTACAGGATTCACGGCGAAGCCGCCCGGATACAAAAATAGAGGGCCGTTCGGCCCTCCAACCGGATCTGAAATGCGTCTGCGTCAGCTCGCTCCGCCTGCGTCCACAGGCTCCTCGTCTGTGTCCGCCGCATTTGCTTCGTCGCCGTCGTCGCCGATGGCTTCCACGGGGCAGGCCGCCTGGGCGTCTATGCAGGCCTGTTCCTCTTCCTCATTTTCGGGCTGTTTGAAAACAAAAGCGTAGCTTCCATCGTCCATCATCTTGAAGTTATCCGGCGCGATGGCGCAGCAAGAATCACAAGCGATGCAGTTCTCGTCCACGTACCACCTTCCGGGGGTGTTCTCTTCCACCTTGAGTTCCTTGTCAGCCATGATGCTAAGCCTCCCTGGCACTGACCGATTCGGGAAAGGCGCCTGCTGCATGACCGGTGGTACCGGCGCTGAAAACCCGGGACAGCCCTTTCCCGGGGGCCCGTTTCGCTTGAACAGAACGGCCTCCCCTTGTAAACACAGTCAAAACCGAGGGGTGGAAGGTTTTATTCCGGGAAGGGAATGCCTTGGCTCTGGGGGGAAGAAGGCAATAAAAACGCCGGGCGGCTAGGCCCGGCGCTTCCTAAACAATAAAGGGGCAACGAGGTGTGCGGCGGATAAGAAGCCCGCCGTCCCCTTGTCGAAATCTGCTCGACCTCGCCCGGTCTAAAGACCGGAGCGGCCCCTTCAGGCGGCGAATCAGCCGTCGTTCTTGATGGATTCCGAAGGACAGGATTCCATCGCGTCGAGGCATGCCTGTTCTTCTTCCTCGTTCTCGGGCTGTTTGTGGACGTACGCGTATTCACCGTCATCTGTATAGACGAAATGGTCGGGTGCGATGGAAGTGCAGGAATCGCACGCGATGCAGGTGTCTTCCACGTACCACTTACCAGGGACGTTTTCGGGTACTGCGAGTTCTTTATCAGCCATAAGTAACCTCCTGAGTTCTTTCCATCCGAGGAACTGCCCCCCGAACAGGGGAGAAATATAGCCTCGGCCTGTCGGGTAAGTCAAGAGATTCCACGCGGCATCCCGGAATGGAGCATATGCCCCAGTTGGGAAAGCGATGGATTCCGGGGCCAAACGCCCCAAAGTGGGCGGCTGGCAAGGAAAAGTGTTCCCTATGTCCCGAACCCAAGGTGTGGCCCATGCGTTGAACCTGCACCCGCGCGGGACGTCTGCCGGCCGACGGCCGCTGATGTGGCCGGGAAGCCGGCTGCTTCACAGCCAGGGAAAGGGAATATGGTAGACGTCCAAGGATGCGCTGGCGCGCAGTCAACCGTTAATCGTCAGGAGCTGGTATTCGAGCGGGAAAGTCAATGAGGGGCGATCCCCACAACGGTAAGCCTTTCAAATCCTTACTTGCGAAGGAATTCCCTCACCTACTGCTCCCGATTCACTTGCCGCGCCGCCGTCCTACGCCTTCACCACCAGTATGACCGCCATGGCAATCACCGCGATTGCGAAGACGACGCGGATCAATTTATCGCCGCCTCGAACCGCTGCGTGCGTGCCGGCCCACGCGCCGGCTGAATTTCCCACGGCCAGGATGATCCCCGCCAGCCACGCCACATCGCCGGGGAGCGCAAAGACAATCAGGGACGGCACCATGTAGATTCCCACGATGAAGACCTTGTGCATGTTGACGCGTACCAGGTCCAGCAGCAGAACGCCGTTGAGCAGCGCCATGAGGATGAAGCCCACGCCCGCCTGGATGAAGCCGCCGTAAAACCCCACCCCGACCATGCCGATGTGGGCCCAGACGGTGCGGGCTTTTGATGCTTTTTCAGGTGTGCCCTTCTTGCGCCTTCCACCACGCAGGATCATGATCAAGGCCCCGATCATCACGAGAGCCAAAAGCCGTTTGAACCAGGAGGGGTCGATCTTCACGGCGGCGAAGGCTCCGATAACGGCGCCCGGCAAGGTGCAAAGGGCCAGGGATAGGCTTAATTTGAAGTCGGAGAAGCCCTTTTTGCGGAATCGCGACACCGCCGTCACGTTTTGCGCAAGAAGCGCCACCCGGTTCGTGCCGTTGGCCATGGCCGGGGGCATGCCGAGAAAAATCATGGCCGGCATGGTCAGTAGAGAGCCGCCGCCGGCCATGACGTTCGTGAATCCCGCGATAACTCCCAGCGCCGCAAGCAGAAAGTATTGCCAGACGTGCACGTCGTCTCTCCACAGGAAGGGACCCGGTTGTGGGTCCGGCACTCGAAAGCCTCATTGTACAGGAATTGGCGGCCCGGCCGTGTGCGATCCCCGGCGGCGCGCAGGCGGACGGCTGTCGGCCGCCGGACGTTAATGATCGACGGGAATTCCTTTGGGGATGCCTTATCGCGCGGACTTTCTTCGCAGGATGCCCGCTGGGGTGGTTAGGAGGCGAGGAGGCAAGGAAGCGGGGAGGTTGGGAAGTCGCCGCCTCTGACTGGACAGCGGCTTCTGCTTGCAAGGGACGAATCACCAAGGGCACGCCATTTGCAACTTTGCCTGCAATGGTCAACACTGGAACTTCCTAGCTGCCTAACTTCTTTACCTTTTCACTTGCAGGACCGCGCAGCGGCCAATTCCGCCGTCAACCATCGTCCTTCCGCGGCGGGGCCGCTGTGCGGCACCGCTCCGTCCGTCTTGTCCCCCTCCGGGCGGAGGGTTATACTCGGGGCAGCGGGAAGTTCCGTGCCGTGAACGACGAGACCGGGCGAAACCCTCCGCACCTGTGAGAGCGGTGCGGGCAGCGTCACGAGGACCTCGATCCCATGTTTATCCATCTTCTCCTGCTCGGATCGGTTTGTTTCTTGAGGTCGCCACCACCTTCGGAGCCCTGGCGGGCGCCTTTCTCGGCGTTCTCATGAAAGGGTGGGTTCTCAGCCTGGTGTTTTCAGGGATTATGTTCCTGATCGGATTTGTCTCTTTCCGCGAGCGGGGTTCGGAGGACAGGGAAGACGCGGATGGGAACGGCGTCGTGCCTGACCGCCTCTCCCGCTACATGGAGCTGGGCGGCGCCTACTACGACCGCGCCAAGGATCGCGAAGTCCAGTACAAGGCCACCCGAAGCTTACAGGGAAGCGGCGCGGCGCTCATGGCGGGGCTGGGTTCGGGCATGCTTGGGATCGGCGGCGGGGTGATCAAGGTTGCGGCGTTGAACACGGTCATGCGTGTCCCCATCAAGGCTTCCGTGGCCACGAGCAAGTTCATGATCGGTATTACAGCCGCGACGGCCGCTGTGGTTTATTTCCTGGCGGACGCCGTCAATCTTTGCGTGGTGGCGCCGGTCGCCCTCGGGGCCGTCGTGGGGGCGGTGGCCGGAAGCCACCTGATGAACCGGTTGAAAAGCAGACTCCTGAAAACCATCTTCGCGCTCCTGCTTTTTTACATGGCGTATGAAATGCTCGGCCGGGCGCTGCTGCACGGGTTCAGGCTGCACCTGCCCGGGCTGATGTGACGATGGGAAACCGCCCATGAGAGAAGACGATCCGAGAATCGCACGGCTGCTGAACAAGAAAGTTTCGCTCTTTTTGACCCTGGGGACTTGGGCCACCGTCTTTTTCTACGTGGCGGGGATCGTGATGTGCCTCATCCAGAACGTTCCGCCGCCCAACGTGGCCGGTCAGTATTATCACAGCGCCGGAGCCTTCCTGAACGACCTGGTTCACTTCTCGCCCGAACCCTATTTCTACCTTGGAGCCGTCAGCCTGATCATCACGCCGCTGGGTAGCGTCGTCCTCTCCATCGGATTCTTTCTAAGGCGGAAGAACTACCGCTTCGCCGTCGTTTCCGCCATCGTTACACTCATTCTCCTGTGCAGCATGATCGTGGGCAGCCTCTTCAAGGTGAAGGTCGGATAAGAACCCGGGGCAAGGGCGGATGCCCGGCTTCATGTCTTTTCTCACCCCGCCTTCATGCGGTACCATGGAGCCATGTCGAAGATCCTGGTCGTGGATGACGAGGCTCCTATCCGTTCCACGCTGCGAACGGTGCTGGAACGCCGGGGCTACAGCGTGGAGGAAGCCGCCAATGTGGACGACGCCCTCGCGAAGCTGACGGGCTCTGATCCTCCCGAACTGGCACTCGTGGATCTGCGCCTTCCCGGCCGGGACGGAACGGTGGTGCTGGAAAAGGCGAGAGCGCTCAGCCTTCCGACGGAAATCGTCATGATTTCTGGGCACGGGTCTATCGCTTCGGCGGTCCAGGCCGTCCGGTCCGGCGCCTATGATTTCCTGGAAAAGCCCCTCGACCGGGAGAGGCTCCTGATCACCGTTCGAAATGCGCTCCGCCAGGCGCGTGCGAACCAGGAACGGCTGAACGCCGCCGGGCCGGGACTCTTGACGGCTTCTCCGGTCATGAAGTCCGTCCTTGAAGAAGCGTCTCGCTACGCCCCGGCCCCGGCGCCCATCCTTATCACGGGCGAAACGGGAAGCGGCAAGGAGGTTCTGGCACGATGGATCCATGTCCGGAGCGGCCATGCGCGCGGGCCTTTTGTGGCCGTCAACTGTGCTGCTCTGCCGGAAACCCTGGCGGAATCCGAACTCTTCGGGCACGTCAAGGGGGCCTTCACGGGCGCTGACGCTCCGCGCAAAGGAAAATTCGTGACGGCGAGCGGCGGCACGCTCTTTCTGGATGAGATCGGCGATCTCCCGCCGCCGGTCCAGGCCAAGCTGCTTCGTGTCCTGGAGGAAGAAAAAGTGCAGCCCGTGGGTTCCGACGCCGTCACTGCAGTGGACGTGCGAGTCCTGGCGGCCACTCACCGGGACTTGGACGCTTTATGCCGCGAGGGCCGCTTTCGAGACGACTTGTACTTCCGGGTCGCAGGCCTCAAGCTGAACGTCCCGCCATTGAGGGAACGGCCCGAGGACGTGGCGGCCCTGGCGGAACACTTCCTCGACGCCGCCTATCAGCGCCAGGGCTGGCAGGTAACAACTTTGTCCGGGCCCTTCATGAAGGCCCTGAAGAAGTTCTCGTGGCCGGGGAATGTCCGCCAGCTTCGCTGGGTGGTCGAGCGTGCGGCCCTGCTGGCCGGGCCCGCCGCTCCCGATCCGTCCCACCTTCCCCAGGAGCTGCTGGGAGCTGGACCGGCCTCCTCGGGGAGTTCGCTGAGCGACATCAAGGAAGACGTAGAGCGCAACGTCATCGCCCGTGCTCTGGAAAAGTACTCGGGAAATGTGACGCGTGCCGCGAAGGAAGTGGGATTGAGCCGGTCGAGGCTCTATGAAAAGCTCGAAGACCTCAAGATTGATCCAGGTGTTTTTCGAGCAGGCGGTAAAGGACGTTGATCTTTCGCTCCAGGCGGTCCAGCTGATCGTGGATTTCCATGAAGTGCCGGCCGAAGACTTCCGCCTCTTCCACCTCGCGGTTCAGCTCGGGAAAGACCGCGGGCGGTTCCTTTTCGCCGTCGCCGGCGTCTCTGGGCAGAACATAGAGCTTATCCAGGCACTGGCGGATGCTGGACTGCGGTGCCACCATGGGCAGCACCTCCAGCCCGGTGGCGTTCTCGATGGCCACGATGGCTTTCATGTCCATCGGGTCTACCATGGCCAGGTGAAGCCGGCCCCCTTCGATCTTCACCGGTACGGCTTCGAACCGGTGGGCGAAGGCAGCTGGAAAGACCGCACGGACATCCAGAGGCACCTCGATATTGGTCAGTGCAATGCATGGAATGTCCAACTGCCGGCCGAGGAAGGCGCTCAAGACATTCTCATCCACGAAATGCAGGTCCACCAGGGTGGAGCCGATCTTCGTGCCGCGGCGCTTCTGTTCCTCCAGGGCGATCTTCAGTTGCACCGGGTCGATGAGATTTGCTTCGAGCAGCAAATCACCGAGGTTCAACTTGGTCATGACCCGCCCTTTCACTAAAAAACCTCCGCGTCCGACTAGAATCTCTCCTTACTTTACTGCCGTATGCGGCAAAATGGCAAGCCGGGCGCCCAGCATGGGCGGCGGCGTGGATGTCTTATCAAGCCGGAACGGGCTTCCCATCCGTCCTGATGGACAGGCGAGCTAGGCTCGCGTCCGGGTCATGGGAATCTTCAAGCCCCGGCCGGTGTGGAGCCTCCGGGGCCCTTGAGGCGTCATTCGCCAGCCTTAAAGGACTCCAGCCGGAAACAGCCGTGTTCGTCGACGGCGAGGTACGGGCCGCCTTTCCGAAACTGCGGCAGAAACCGGACGGTGATGCCGGCGGCGCGGGTCTCCAGGTCCCGGTGAAAGTGACCCAGTACGGCGGCGATGCAGCCCTCGCGTTTCGTCTTTTCGGCCCAGTTTTCCAATTCGGCTTCAGGGTGGTATTGCTTGTACTCGAGATTCGTACGAGCCAAACTCCTCTCGAGGCGATGCGCCAGGGAACGCTGCAGAGGGGGAGGCAGAAGCCGGAAAGCGGCCCGCACGGGCCTGCTTCGCGAGAATCGCCTCCAGCGCTGGTACTGGTGGTCCGAAAGGTTGACGAGATCACCGTGTTCGAATCGAATGTTGCCGCCCGGAAGGTCCAGGTCCCAGCGCTCGGCGATCACTTCGAAGGGATTGGGCCGGACCGATTCCACGAAATAGTCCCGGTTGCCCACAATGAAAACAATCCGCCGTCCCGACTCGGCCAGGGCCTGAAGCCGCTCCAAGAGCCGGGTCTGGTGGGGCGCCTGGACCCGCGGCAAGGCGATCCAGACTTCGAAGAGGTCTCCCAGAAGCACGAGGTTGGGGACTTCGCTCGCCTCAAAGGTATCCAACCATTCATAAAAGGAAGCGAGCGCGGGGTCGCCCTCGTGGAAATGGGGGTCGGCCGCGCACCAGGCCGCGTCCGAGGGGCCCACGGTCTGTATCCGCATTGCAAGGTCATGCGCCATCGCCTCTCCGTTTGGCTCAATGTACCATTACGCAGCCGGGCGGCACAATGAAACCGGTTCACCCCCTGGCGAAATCGGGCGCTCCCGGCTATAATAAGCACCTGCCTGAGCACGTCTTCAAATTGAACCTCGGGATCTTAAAATCCAGGGTGGGCTTCCATGAAGAGAAATGTGATCTGGGATTCAGACGGGATCGAACGCGCGCTGTCGCGCATGGCCCAGGAAATGGTCGACCGGGAACAGGACTGCTCCAATCTGGCTCTCATCGGCATTCACCGGCGGGGGGTTCCTCTGGCCGAACGCCTGGCCGCCCGGCTCAAGAATCTGGCCAAGGCGAAGGTGCCTGTGGGGGCGCT
>JARRNO010000172.1:0-8315 GCA_037384885.1 Acidobacteriota bacterium | reverse complement strand
ATAATCCTTTGGTATTGAATTCCAGGATCCGCGTCACTCTTACGCGGCGGATTTCTTGGAGCCGTTGGTTTCGAAGGGGCTTTCGAACCCGCATTCCTTGTCCGGGCACTTCTTGATCGACTCGCCGCCGCGGCGCTTCTTCACCAGAAGGTACGTGCTGCCGCACTTCGGGCATTTTTCGTCGAGGATCGGATCCCAGGACAGAAAATCGCAATCGGGGTAACCCGTGCAGCCGAAAAAGAGTTTGCGGCGCCGGGTGAAGCGCTTTGCGAGAGGCTTCCCGCACTTCGGGCACTTCATGTCTACGGTGTCCTTCTTGATGTATTTGCATTTTGGATAGTTCGAGCAGGCCGTGAAGGGGCCGTAACGCCCCTGCTTGCGCACGAGATGAGCGCCGCACTCGGGGCACTTTTCGTCCAGCTTCTCATCTTTCTGGACGATGATGGAGCCGTCCTTGCTCTGCTTCAGCTTCTTGGTGTTCTTGCAGTCCGGATAGTTTTCGCAGGCGAGGAAAGGGCCGAACCGGCCGCGGCGCACGGCCATCTTCCCCCCGCATTTCTCGCAGGTCTCTTCGCCTTCGGGGACATCCGGCGGCGTTTCGTCCTCCACGGGCTTGGTGTTTTTGCATTCCGGGTAGCCGGAACAGGCGTAGAACCGTCCGAAGCGGCCCATCTTGAGCACCATGGGCTTGCCGCACTTGTCGCAGACTTCGTCGGTGGCGACGCCTTCCTTGCGCAGATCGGCCATGTTTCCCTTTGCCGCTTCCAGTTCCTTGGAGAAGGAGGACCAGAAGCGCTGAAGGAGTTCGGCCCGTTTCTCGTCTCCGGCTTCGATCTTGTCGAGTTCGCCCTCCATGGAGGCTGTGTAGTTGACGTCGAAGAGGCCTGGAAAGTGCTCCACCAGGATGTCGCTGACCAGCATGCCCATGTCCGAGGGCACCAGGTAAGCCTTTTCCTTCGCCACGTATTGGCGGTCCTGGATGGTGGAGATAATCGTGGCGTAAGTGGACGGCCTGCCGATCCCGTTTTCTTCGAGCGCCTTGACCAGCGTGGCCTCGGTAAAACGGGGCGGGGGCTCTGTGAACTTTTGCTCCGACTTGAGATCCAGGAGCTTCAGGACTTCCCCTTCGTTCAAGGCCGGGAGCCGGTTCTTCTCGTTGGCTTCATCGGCGTCGGTGTAGAGCGTTTTAAAGCCCGGGAAGACCATAATGGAGCCGTTGGCCGCAAATTCCGCTTTCCCGCATGTGATGGAGACTTTCGTGTTGTCGAACAGCGCTTCCGCCATCTGGCAGGCGACAAAGCGGTTCCAGATCAATCTGTAAAGGGAAAGCTGGTCGGGACGCAGGTATTTTTTGACAGACTCCGGCGTTCGGGTGACGTCGGTGGGACGAATGGCCTCATGGGCGTCTTGGGCCTTTTTAGCGGGAGCGTAGCCGCGGGCTTTTGCCGGAAGATAGTCTTTCCCGTAGGCCTGTCCGATGAACTCCCTTGCCTGCGCGACCGCCTGGGGGGAGAGCCGCGTGGAGTCTGTTCTCATGTAGGTGATCAAGCCGACCGTATCGCCGCCGGCGAGGTCGATCCCTTCGTAAAGCCGCTGGGCGACCGACATGGTCTTCTTTACGGGGAACCGCAGCAGCCGGGACGCTTCCTGCTGAAGCTTGCTCGTGGTAAAAGGAGGCGGAGGCGTACGTTTCTGCCTCTTCTTCTCAATGGAGGCAATCGTCCATGCCTGATTTTCGAGAGCTTTCCGGAGCGCCGTATTTTCATCCGCATTCCGGATCGAGGCCTTCTTGCCGTTAAGGCGCGCCAATTTGGCAGAGAACGCCTCTTTGGAGGCGCCCTCCAATTCCGCGGAGACGACCCAGTATTCTTCAGGGTTGAAAGCGCGGATTTGGCGTTCCCTTTCGGTGATGATGCGGAGGGCCACCGTCTGAACCCGGCCGGCGCTGAGGCCTTTGCGCACCTTGTCCCAGAGCAGCGGGCTGATCTGATAGCCCACGAGCCGGTCGATGATCCGGCGGGCGATTTGCGCGGACACCTTGTGGGGATCGATGTCGGCCGGGGACTTGATAGCCTCCTGGACGGCGCCCCGGGCGGCAAGGAAGATCTGCCCGGCTTTTCGAGCGGAGGCGCGCAGGCCGGAAACGACCTCTTTCTTATCTTTCATGACTTCAAAAGTGGGCTGGAATTCCTGTTCCACGTCAACGGCGATCTTGTTCTGCGGAAGGTCGCGGATATGGCCCATGGAGGCTTTTACCTGGAAGCCTCCACCGAGATACTTGCCGATGGTTTTGGCCTTGGCGGGCGATTCAACAATCAGGAGCGTATCGGACATCAATCCTCCTTGCGGGCACTTTGAAGGGCATACCGCATCCCTGGCAATTCTATGCACTTGTCAGAAATTTTCAACTCCAGAAGCAGCGCAAGCAGCCGCGAGGGCGGCAGGCCGGTGGCGGCGGAAAGCTCGTCTATGCTTTGGGGGTGGTCGGGTTGGAGCGCGCTTAAAACCTGCGCGGCGCCTCTGCCTGCCGGGGGGGACGCGCCCCCGCCGGGGTCGGCGGCCGGAGCCGGTTCGGGCGGCGCGAGACGGCCGCGCCATGAATCGGGCATGTCCTCGAGGATATCCGACGCCCTCTGTACAAGACGCGCGCCCTTTTGGATCAACGTGTTTGGGCCGACGCCCGTGCGAGTGGTGATGTTGTGCGGGACGGCGAAGACATCACGGCCTGTTTCAAGCGCGCAACGTGCTGTTACAAGCGATCCGGATCGTTCGGTGGCTTCCACGACGAGTGTGGCCGACGCGAGTCCAGCAATGATGCGATTCCGCACCGGAAAGTTCCGGGGAAGCGGAGGTGTTCCCGGTGGGAATTCGGTCACAACGGCGCCTCCGGCCTGAACGATTTTACGCTGAAGCTCCCGGTGCTCGGGGGGATAGACCACATCGATGCCGGTGCCAATCACGGCGGCCGCGCGCCCGTAAACCTTGAGCGAGCCCTGGTGGGCGCAGGCGTCGATGCCGCGGGCAAGACCGCTGACGACCGTTACGCCATCGCGCGCAAGATCTTCGCCGATCATACGCGCCACGTTCTGCCCGTACACAGTTGAGAGACGAGAGCCGACGACGGCGACAGCCGGATGTTTGAGGGCTCCTGCGCATCCCGCCAGGTAAAGCGCGGCGGGGGGATCGGGGAGATTCTTGAGCATCTCCGGGTAATCGGGGTCGGGCCACGCGAGTATCCGAGTCCCTTGCGCCAGCAAGGCTTCATCCTCTTTCCGGCACTTTTCCCAATCCAGTTTGGCAAGACTCTTGCTTAATTTACCACCTGGATCGAAACGGCCGGCGCGCCCGGCGGCGATGTTTTCGAGCAGATCTTCATCCCGGAAAAGCCCGGCGCGCTCGGTGGTGGATAAGGATGTCAACCGGTTAAGCGCACTATAAACGAAAGGGTTCAAATCATTTCCTTTCCCGCCAGGGTTCAAGGCTATAGCACAGACCGGCGGGATGACGCAAATGACGCTGAAGCGTCGGGGGACACGCAAACCCCCTTTCAGGGGAGGCGATCATGATAGCAACGACGACTTTCGAACAAACTGTGATGCCCCATTCCCAGTTCCTGCATCACATGGCTTTGAAGATCACACGGAACGAGGACGACGCCCAAGACCTGGTGCAGGAAACTTTCCTGCGGGCTTACAGGTTTTTTGACAAGTACGAGCAAGGGACGAACTGCAAGGCCTGGCTTTACCGCATCATGAAAAACACCTTCATCAACGGCTATCGGAAAATGAAGCGGCAGCCGAACAGCTCCGGCTACGACGAGCTGGAAGAGGTGGTTGAGTTGGAACGCGACCGGGCCCAGTGGCTTTCCAGCGGCGTGACGCCTCTCGACCCTCAGAAGACGCTCGTCAACAAACGCCTGAAGAATGATATGGCCAAGGCTCTTGATGAGCTCCCCGAGGACTACCGGAAAGCTCTCACGCTTTCCCTGGTCGAGGGTTTCTCGTACAAGGAAATCTCCAAAATGATGGGGTGTCCCATCGGGACGGTCATGTCCCGGATTCATCGCGGGCGCATTCTGATGCAGAAAGCGCTCGAGGGGACGACGCACGAAGCCAAGCTGCGAGGCCGTTCGGCGCATCGCCCCAAGGCCGCCGGGACGCCCGTCCGGAGGATTTCCTACACCAGCCGCGTTGAACGTACGCATGCCACGGCGTATCAGCAGGCCGCCTGGGGCTGATCTAACCCACTGAAAGTGAAGGATCCATGCCCCGGCGGCTTGCTCCGCCGGGGTTTTTCGTGTACAATCTGCTGGTGTGAAGGCCTAGCAGCCGATCCCTTTCTAAAGTGAGGTGTCGATTCATGAAGAAGTTTTCGAGTCTAAAAAGTACAAGCGTCCTTGTGGCGATGGTTCTGGGCGGACTAATCTTGACCATGGGCGCTTTAAACGTCTTTTCGGCGGACAGCGGCGCCACCGTGGGGCAGAAGGCGCCCGCTTTCGACCTCCCCAATCTGAACGGAGGCAGCACGCTTTCCCTGGCGCAGTTCAAAGGTGAACCAGTTGTCGTGACGTTCTGGGCGACCTGGTGCCCGCCCTGCCGGCACGAAGTCCCTGCCTTGAAGAAGATCTACAAGGAGTATTCCTCCCGGGGCGTGAAGTTCATCAGTGTCACGCTGCAGTACAAGCAAACGAAGAACGACGTCACACAGTTTCAAAAGCAGCACGCCCTGCCTTATCCCGTTCTCTGGGATGCGAACAACAAAGTGACCTACGCCTACGGTGTTTCGGCCATCCCCGCCAATTTCGTCATTGGCCCGGACGGCAAGATCAAATACCGGAGCGCGCAGATCAACACCCAGTTCGTGAACGTGCTTAACAAATACGCCAAGCCTGCAGAGGCTTCCAAATAATCCGTCCGTAAGTTCTGGAATCGCGGGCGCGGAAGGCTGGGGTCTTCCGCGCTTTTATTTCACCCCGTAAAGCCGGCTCGACCAGTCACCGTTTCTCATGCGGAACACGGAGACCAATCCGCCACGGGGGACCATGAGAACACCGCCGTCGCGGTCGGTGCGGCTGATCTCCGCACGCATGTTCTTATAACGGTCGACGATCTCCGGGGCCGGGTGGCCGTACCGGTTGCGGCGCCCCACACTGAAGCACACGAAAAGCGGCCGGACGTGGGCCAGCCAGCGCGGCGTGCTCGATGTTTTCGACCCATGGTGGGGCGCGACGAGCACCTGTGCGGGAGGCGCCAGCCTGCGAGCAACCAGGTCGGACTCAGCACGCGCTTCAATATCCCCGGTAAAAAGAAAGGACACGCGCCCCAAAAGGGTCTGCGCGACAATGCAGCGATTGTTTTCTCCGGGGAGGGGTGTGCGGATAGAAGGATTGAGGATGTCCCAGGAAAGCCGGCCGGTCCCCATGGTTTCATATCGGTGGAGAGGCTGAAGGGGAACACCGCGTCTGCGGCAAAGGGCCGCGATTTGTGCTGGCAGCCCTGATCTGGGAGGATCGGTAGCCGGGTAGGCGATCCATCCGATCGGAATGTCCCGAAGCAGGTCCGGGAGCGCTCCGGAATGATCCGAATCCCAGTGGGTCAGGATGACGCCGTCAATATGGCGGACCCCCTCCCGCGCCAGGAAGGGTTCAATCACACTCGAGGCGGACGTTCGGCCTTTGTATCCCGGGGTGCCGGCATCGACAAGAAAGGTGCTGCGGGGACTGAGGACCACCTGGCACGAGGCTTGGCCCACATCGAGGACCGCCATCTCCGGCCGGGGAGGTGGTTCGAAGGGCCGGGGAAAGCACCAGGCCCCGCAAAGCAGAAGCGCCGCCATCGCCCAACCGCTGCCCTTCCACGCGCGGGGAAGGGAAACGATGAGTCCCAGAGCGCAGAAGTAGAGGAGAATCCAACCGGCCCACGGTTCGACCACGAAAAAACCGGCATGTTGAATCGCGCCGAGGTGAAACGGCAGCCACATGAAAATGCGCGCGAAAAGAGAGAGAAGCATGCCCAGAACAGTGTGAAGCCCTGGGACAAAAGCGCCGCCCGCCATGTAGAGCAGGCCCGTGGCGAGCAGGGGAAAGATGGGAAGGGACGCCAGGGGGGTCGCCAGCCATCCGCTCCAGGAAACGCGGTGGAATGCATCGGCGAGGATGGGGAGAACGAACAGTTGGGCCGCGAACCCCATCCAGAAAAATTTCAGGACTTGGCCGCTCCATCCGCCACGGGGCAGCCGCGCGGGATAGAGAGGCATCATGAGCAGGATGCCGAGCGTGGCCGCAAAGGTCAATTGGAAGCCGGTGTCCATGGCCCATGCGGGCCTGACCAGCAGGAGCAGGATCAGGGTAAAAAGCCACGCCCTCCATCCGGCCTGGGGCCGTCCCAGTATCTTGGCGACGAGGTAAATGCCCGCCATGAGGAGAGCGCGGAGCAAGGAAGGATGGGTCCCCACCACCAGGCCGTACCCGCCAAGGATCACGAGACAGGCGAAGTCGCGAACCCTGGGATGGAGCCGTAGCAGCGCCGCGGCGCCGTAAAGCAGCAAGAGAAGCAGGCCCACGTGGAGTCCCGACAGGGCGACGAGGTGGAACAGACCGGCTCTCTGGAGATTGCCCCGGATGGACGGAGTCAACAAACCTCTTTCACCCATGAGCAGGGCCAATACGATTCCGGATTGCCGGCCGGTGTCGTGTTCGATGGCGGAGCGGAGCGCGCGGCGGTAGCGCGCAGGCGGAGACTGGCCTCCACGGCGCCGCCTTCGAGCAGAGGCGGAACGGGAAGCCAGGCCTGAATTCGCACATGGGATGGATGCCAGCGCCTCCGGATGCAGTACCTGGAAACTCCCAGAAGCGCCTTGGAGCCCTCGGGCTCTGCGGAAGATGAGATCACGCGGCCCCGAACCCAGACGTACGAGGAATCTCCGCTGCCGCGAAGGGCCTGGACGAGCGTATCAGGCTGGGAATGCGGCCAGCCGTGAATCCCGCCCGCGGCGAGGCCGGCGGCCAAAAGGGCCAGGGCGAGGCTCGCGCGCCGGAGACGGCTCTTGCGCGAGAGCGCAAAAAGAAGAACAGCGCACAGCGCAGGAAGAAGGCCGGCCTGAATCCAAGGAGACAGGGCGGCTCCCGCCGCGAGCGAGACGCCGGAAACCGGGAACCGTCTCAGTGCTGCCCGCATAAAGCCAGGGCGGTGTTGTACTTTCTGCGGTTGTCGGCGCTCATGTGGAGAATTCGGATGCCCAAACCGAAGCAGCCGCCGTCAAGCGGCTCGCGGCGGGTGACGACCCCGCGGCAGAGAACTTCCGCGGGTACGGCTGAGCCGGAGGGCAGACGCAGATGAAGGTCCAGGGTCTGGTTGAGGGCCACGGATTCATGCGTACAGACGAGATAGAGACCGCCGGTAGCCAGATTTTTCCCGTCCAAAGGAAAATGATGCTCCCCAAGAGTGACTTCCCCCTGGAAACGGCCGATCTTTCTCTCGTGCGCCCGCCGCTCCTTGGAGAAAAGCTCCACGCGGTTCTTCCCAAGAGATTTTGCACGGTACATGGCGGAATCGGCGGCCTGCAATAATTGGGTTTTCTTCCCCGCATCCACCGGGAAAGCGGCCACGCCGCCGCTGACCGTGACGACTTTACGTGGAGAACCGGCGGGAATGGCCAGGGATTCGAGACGGGTCCGGATGCGTTCTGCGACAGCCAGGGCGCCAAACTTATCGGAAGCGGGGAGAAGAATGGCGATCTCTTCTCCCCCATAGCGGAAAACCACATCCATTTCACGGACCGACTCCAGCGCGACGCGGGCGATCTTGCAGAGCACGTCATTTCCAGTTGTATGGCCATAACGATCGTTGTAAGACTTGAAGTCGTCCACATCCAGGAAAATCAAGCTCAGGGGGTTGCCGCTTCGCCGGGCCTGGGCCATCAGCCCAGGAAGAATGTGGTTGAGGTAGCGGAAATTGAAGAGACCGGTGAGAGCGTCCTGAATGCTGGCTTCCCTCGTCTCACGGAAGATCTGGAGCTCCAGGATCATGGGATTCTTGATCTTCTGCCGTGTGTTGACGAAATAATCCGCGAGCGCGATTCGAAAATCCATGGGCCGGCCGATCGCCTTTTCCAGGCCGGCCTGGTGCCGGCAGACGGCGGCCCACTGCTTTTTGGCGCGGGCCGGGGAAAAATCCAAGTGGGTTAGAATCTGGATCAGGCAAGCGTACACATCGGCCCCGTGCTTTTCTTCGAGCTTGAGAAGCCCGTCCCGGAAGCGCGCCGTATCCGCGCCAAAACGTGTCAAAAGGGCGAGGACGGCCGCATCGGTGTCTTCG
>JARRNO010000171.1:0-10389 GCA_037384885.1 Acidobacteriota bacterium | reverse complement strand
GATGAGCGCCCCCGCCATGACCAGCCCCGCCTGTCCGGCGATGAGAAAGGCGGGAATCTCGATCACACCGTGGGGAAGAAGCCACCCAAAGACGAAGGCCGTCTCTCCATAGAGGATGTAGTAGGAAAAGACTGCCCCGAGAATGACCCCGTTGTAGAACAGGAGGATCAACGTGCCGAGTCCCCATGTGATCCCCAAGGCCAGGTTCAGAAAGGCCACCCTGATGTTGTGCGTCATCAGCCCGGCGGAGAAGGTGCTCTTTCTTCCTCTCAGTTCCCGCCCCTTTTCCTTCTCCTCGTGCTGAACGCGTTCAACGGGGTTTTGAAGCAGCTGGGGAAAAGGCATGAGCGCGGCTTTCGCGGCGGGATCAAGAGCGACGGCCAGCGATCCGAACAGGCATCCGGCCGCCGTCACGGAGGCGGCCAAGTAGAAAACGCCGATCCGGCGGCGGAACGCACGCGGGAAGCCTTTGAAAAACCAGCGGAAAGGACGGACCCGGGACAGGCGGCTCTCCGGTGTCTCCTGAATCTCCCCGTACGCCCTGCTGACGAGAGATTCGAGGTATGCCCGCAGAGCGTTGTCCCCGGCGAAAGACTGCACTTGGGCCAGGTCGGAGGACGTCCGCTGGTAAAGATAAAACAGGCGCTTGGACTCGGCCAGGCTCAGGCGGTGGCCGGGATCCTCCTCCAGAACCTTCAGGATTCTTTCAAGGGCGTCCCAGTGCGGACGCTCTGAATTCGCGAAACGTTCGAGATCCAGGATCAAAGGATTTGCCTCCGTTTGACGTTCAGATACTGCGAGACAAGCTGTACACAGGCCCTTTCGCTTTCAAGAAACGCCAGTGCGACGCCCCGCTGCTTCAACTCCCCCCTCAGAAGGGCCAGGTCGTTCCAGGCGATATGGCCGGCCAATTCGCGATAGATCCCGGGAATGTCTTTTAAATCGGGATTGTGAAACAACGGCCGGGCGCCGGGCGGCCGGAACATGTTCACCAGCACGAGGTGCTGCCGGGAAACGAGGGCCGCGTGCCGGGCGAACTCCTCGGCGATCAGGGGATCATCCAGGCTGGTCAGGAACACGAAAAGCGCCCTGTGGCGGAGACGAGAGCGGATAAAGGCGAACACTTCGCCGAAATCCGGGGACACTTCCCTGGGGGCGAGCGCATAGAGAACGTCCCTGCAGGCGTTGAATTGTTCCCTGCCGGCTTTGGCGGGCAGGAAGGATTCCACCTTGTCGTCGCACGAGATCAGGCCAAACCTGTCGCCCTGCCTGCCGGCGGCGAGCGCCAAAACAAGCGCCGCCTTGATGGCCCCCTCAAGGAGGGTTTCGCCGTTCCGGGCTCCCGAATTTTCACTCGGACCCGGAATGGTCCGGCCGCTGAGTCTCGACTGATCGAGGACGACATAAATTTCCTGGGTTTTCTCAATCTGGAAGACTTTGGTCACGGGCCGTCCGCGCTTGGCCGCCACCTTCCAGTGGATGTCGTCATAGGAGTCACCGGGCACGTAATCCCGGAGACGTTCGAACTCACGTCCTTTCCCCACCTGGCGGTGTAGATGGATCCCGGCCGACCCGCGGTTCATCATGAGGGCCAGCGCCTGCCGGTTCTCCTTGATGATGTCGGGATAGACCTTGAGCTCCGTTCCGGGCCGGTGCGTCCTCCAGAGCGCCCAGAAGCCCAGCGGCGACACCGTCTCGAGGCGAAGTGACTCCCAAATGAAGCGCCCCCTCTCGCAGGGCCGCACCAGCCACTCCACTGCTTGCTTCCCTTCTCCGGCCGCTAAAAGTACTTCCATCACCGGTTCCGGCACGGTAAAAGCCGATGGCAGCCCCAGCCCCAGCTTGAGCACTTTTGCAGCAGCCCCCGTGTAAGCAACCTTCAACCCGAGGCGGTCTTCCCGCAGATGAAAGAATCGAGCGGAATCCGGGAAAACGAGCGAATAATCCTCGCGTCTTCTTAACCCGGCCGCCGCGTCGCCCAGGACGGAGACGGCAAAAAGCGCGATAACGATCCCCGCGTATCCGGCCGTGGAAGGAAACAATCCGGCCAGAGCGGCAGCCGGAATGACAACCGCAGCGAACCAGAAAAGCAGGCGCGTTCTTGGAACCATCATCGCGGGACCGGGACCTCCTCCATCATCTTGGCCAACACCTCTTTAACCGTAGCGCCTTCGATTTCAAATTCGGGGCGGAGGATCAGGCGGTGCTCGAGAACGGGAAAGGCCATGGCCTTGACGTCGTCAGGCGTCATGAAATCTCTTCCTTCGAGGGCGGCCTGCGCGCGAGACGCCAATAGAAGCGCCTGTGTCGCCCTCGGACCTGCGCCCACCAGAAACCCATCCTGCGTGCGCGTCTTTCTGACGAGGTCGACCGCATACGAGACCAGATCTTGAGAAATGTGAATGAGTTCCAACGTCTCTTTCAGAACGCCCAGGTCTTCCGGCGTCACCACTGAGCGGACATCGCTGGAGGCGAGCACCCTCTCGGGAGCCGCCTCGCCAAGGGTCCTTGCCGCAAGGGTGAGTTCGTCGCTCCTGTCTGGATAGGACATGGAGATCTTCACCATGAAACGGTCCTTCTGGGCTTCGGGGAGAGGGTAGGTCCCCTCGTATTCAATCGGGTTCTGCGTGGCGAAAACCGTAAAATTATCCCCGAGCGGGTAGGTTTCCCGATCGATGGTGACCTTTCTTTCCTGCATCGCCTGGAGAAGGGCGGCCTGTGTCTTGGCGGGCGCGCGGTTGATCTCGTCCGCCAGTAGAAACGTCGTGAAGACAGGTCCGCGGGCCATCTGAAAGGAACTGTCCCGCATGTTGAACACGTTCGTTCCCGTGATATCGGTGGGCATCAGGTCCGGGGTGAACTGTATGCGGCCGAAGTCGCACCCCAGAACCTTGGCCAGGCTCCGAACCAGCAAGGTTTTTGCGATGCCGGGCACCCCTTCCACCAAGGCGTGACTTCCAGTAAAAACGGCGACCAGCGAGAGGTCCACCACCCTTTCCTGCCCCACGATCACCTTGCCCACTTCCGCGCGGGCCCGGTCGAAAGTCTCCAGCAATCTGTCGAGATCGGCATGCATCAATTCAGCCCCTTTCTTTGACGATGCGCGAAATTTCGCGGTAAAACGCCGCGGGATTGCGATCCCGGGAACCGGCTTGTTTCCAGGCTTTAAACATTCTCTCTATCCGTTCCGCCTTATCCTGAGATAGATGTGACGGAAGCCGTCTGGTCCTTCGCCATTCTTCGTAGCACGCCTCGACCAGCGAATGCTTTCCGATGGTCCGCCGCAGGAGCGCTTCCAGGCCGCTTGCAGCATCTCGCCCCTCCATCCGCCCGTCCTTGCGCCCGTTGAACCCGTCGGCCTGCCTTGGAACAAAGGATGGGACGTTTTTCCAGAGAAACAGCAGGGCAAGCAGAACGAGGGAGAAGAGCGTCCCCGTGAGTCCGTAGCTCCTGAGCAAACCGGCAACGCCCTCATGTTCTGTCAGGCCGAGATGCGTTTCGTCGAAAACAACGCGGCGGCGGCGCCCCGCGAGAAAGGCCAACAGGTTGACCTGCCGTTCTCTCACCAGGGCCCGGTTCGTCAGAAATTCGCTGTCTCCCGACACCAGCAGCGTTCCCGCTCCAAAGCGCCGGCGGATCATGACGGCTCGGCCTTCCACCTCGTAAATGACCTTCCATGAAGCTGAAAGATGATGGAAATAGGTCGCCGCCCGCCAGGGAAGCGCCTGAGGGAGAGCACCTTTCAAGGAGGAATCCTCGAGGCGCGCCCGCCTGGATACGGGACCGGCCTTGCCGCTCGTGAAATAGGCCAGTCGAAAGCCCGTCATCTCAGACAGTCTCAGCGGGGGGACATTCTTCTCCTTGTCATCCGCAGCTTTTTTCTTTTTTCCGGCTATCGTTCTCCGCCCGGGGGCGCGTTCCTTTTTTGCGGTGTGTTTCGAACCGTCCTCCGCTTTTTCGGACACCTTCTTCCTTTTCGGCGGGGCCCCCCGCCGCAGGCAAATCACCACCCGTCCCCCTGAGGCAAGGTAGTCCCTCAACACTTCCGCGTCGGAACCGTTCAGGATGCCCGGCCGGCCCGGGTCCACACCGGCCATCATCAGAGTGGCGTTGTCCTGGAGGCGGGCCAGGCCGAGGGGAAGGTAGTTCCGCGACACCATCCAGCCCGGCAATGCGCGGAGGCTTTCGTAGAGCGCCTTTGTTCCGTCCGGCGCCGTCCGCTGGGACGAGTACTTCGGATAGTCCCACCCCGAAGAGAACCGGCGCGTAAACAGGTGGTAAAGTCCGCCCGCGAAAAGAACCGCCGCCAGAACAAACAGAAAAACGGGACCGCTAAAGCGTTTCACTTGCCAGGCGCCTCATCTTCCTGATTCGATTTCCATACGCTTCGTACAAATCCGCCGACACGGGATAATTTCCATACCAACTCTCTTCAAACGCCCGAACGGAGTCGCCGAAAAGGCTTGAAAGTTCGGGACGCTCCCGGTTCCTTCTGGCCAGTTCCACCAGGTACTCGCGGTTTGACTTGAACCTGGCGATTCCGACAGCGCCCACCTCCCCCAGATAGGCCAGGCCCGCCAGGAACAGCGCCCGAAGGGCCAGGCGCAATTCGCCCTTTCGCTTCAGGTCCTCAGCCAGCGAAAGCCACCCTTCCTCCGGAAGCTGATCGGGGCTCACATCGTCGGAAGCCAGGTCGGGCCCGCCTTTCGCACGAGGTAAACCAGAAGGCCCGCCGCCAGAAGAATCAAAAGAATCAGAAGACCCTTGGCGGAGAAAAAGTCTGCCAGAAGGCCGCCTTTACGGGAGGATTCCCGTCGGCCTCCGAAGAGGTTTCTCAGCCAGTCGTCCACTCTCTTCATGACTTTTTCCAAAACCCGCCAGGCTCGATTGAGAACGTCGCCGATGCTGTGAAACATGCCGGCGAGAAATCCCCTCCCGGCTTCCTTCCGGTGGACTGCGGAAGACCGCCATGAATAGTCGGGATTTTTGAGAATGCGGTCTATGGATGTGTTCAGATCGCGGGGAAGGTCCTCCCCGGCAGAAACAACCGCCTTCCCTCCGGCCGTGGTGCTTCTTCCACGGGGAGGAGCGTCCGCCGCCCGTGGGGCCGCCGAAGACAATCCGATGCAGAGCACGACAAGCCCCGCGCCGGCGGCTGCTTTGACTGTCTTTGCAAAGCCCACCCGAAGGTCGTCTCCCGACCTGCGGGAGAGCCCGTAAAAGCAGCGCAGGGCGTAGGCGCATTTGACGACAGGATCGAGGCAGAGATAGGAGAGCGCCGTCACCGCCGGCAGCATGGCGGAGACTTCAAAGGCCAGTCCGCCCCGCGTGAAGGGACTTTCAATCCCGAGCAGGCTCCTGACCAGCCAAGGCGCAACCACCGCCGCAGCCAGGAGATTGAGGAAGACGGCGCCGGAGAAGAGGAGGAGGATTCCAAGCATGGCGTGATTCTGTCCCGGTCGAATTCCAGCTTGGCGAAGCGCCTGAGCCAAGCCCTTCCTGAGTGGTACGCGCGCTGTCCCAACTGCCGCGAAGCTCTGGTAGAAGGCGTAAGTCCACCCGAATGGAACCAGAAGACAGGCTGCCGCCGGCAGGACAAAAAGACCAGTGGCCTGGACGACCCCCTGGCCGGCGAAGATGGAAACCGCCCGGGTAAAGGAAACGCCGCCGGGATCCCCCCCTTTCAACCGTTCCATGGCGGCGGCAATGAACACTCCCTGCCAGCCCTTCATCCAGAGAAACAAAATACCCATGAGAAGGGCTTCGAGCGGAAGGTGGTCCGAAGCGAAGGCGCCCCGTCTCATGTCGTCCCAGCAATAGAGCAACCCCAGCATGAAGGGCAGCGCCCCGATGAAATACGTTCCGAGAATGCCCAACGGCATGCCCCGCAACAAAACGAAGGCCTCCTCCAGCAGGTCCACCGGCCCCTTGGCGCCGTCAAGTGCTTCGGAGCGGCTCACGGAAAGCCCCCCGCCATGAATGCCGACGGCGTGCTGAGCTGGATAACGGCGCCGCCCACCCAATAAAAGAAGAGACAGGACAGAAGGAGCGCAAAAACAAGGAGCATTCCCTTGAACAGGACCGCCTTCCAGCGCCCCTCCCCGCGCGCTTTTGCAGGATGGTTTTTCTCGACACAGGCGGCGCACAGGAACCGCCCTTCGTGTTCCACCGTGCATTCACGGCAGAAGAAGCTGCCGCAGCCGGGGCACTTGACCGCGGCATCGCGGGCCGGGTGGTTCAGGCAGCGCTGCTTGGCAAGAGGCACTCTCCCCGCGTTCATGAGAAGGCGCTCCCTCCGTCCAGGGACTCCTCTCCGGATCGCGCGGCGCTTTTCCCGGCGGATGGAGCGGATCGGACAGAACCCCCGGCGGCTCCTGCCTCCTCCTGTGCCATTTGAATCCATGGACGCAGAATTTCCAGTACATCTTCCGCCCGCTTCCGCCTTTTCAGTGCGGCGATTTTGCGCGTTTGGACGGCGGTCTGAATGTACACCGAGCAGGACTGCCCGCGCTGATGGTTGACCAGCAACATGGCCAGGCAAAAGGCTGTCGCGATGCCGGAAATGGTCCGTGCGCCTCCCGGGAAGCTGAACGCAAGAAAGAGAAACGGAAGGGCGCAGACGATCCAGAAAATGGCCCACAAGGCGGCGGCCGGCGTGTTTTGCACCCAGACGGCCTGGATGTCCTTGAAGTAAAAACGCCGGTAACGCTGGAAAAAGAAGTGGTCCTCCACGCTGAGGATGTGGCCCTCGCCGATCCAGAGCCTTCCCCCAATCACGCCGGAGGTTTTCGGAGTTAAGGGTTCATACCCTTCGCTGCCCGGTTCGATCATTTTTCTCACCGCAAATGAAAAACTGCATATAGATAGAAACCCCAGGCGACCAGTTCGGCAAGTGCGATTCCCGCGGCGGTCACGTAGCGTCCCTTGGATCTCGGAACAATGCTCAGGGGCCGCCGCCACCAGAACACGGTCGCGAGGAGCGTGACCGGGGCGGAGATGAGCGTCAGCCAACAGGTAACGAGAGGAGCGACTGCCATAAAGATTGCGATGTTGTCGTAAAGGACATGCTGGTCCGCCAGCGTTTCTTCTTCCTGGTTCCCCGTTCCCGCCGCCAGGCACGAGGGGCAATAGTGGCGTGTCCCGATCGGCATGTCGCAGAGCGAGCAGACGAAACGTCCGCATTCCTCGCAAACGGCCGCTGCGCGGGAGGAGGGGTGAAAATAACAGGAGGCCTCGTCCCGGGAATGCAGGGATTCGGCTTGCTCTGAGTTCAAAGGATCTCGGTAAAATGCGGGAAAGGTCTCCAGGCGGAATTCCCGGGTGCAGCCCGGGCACTCCAGTTCCCCCTCCACTGGTGCAGGCGCCCTCTCGTCGAAAAAACTCTTGCCACAGACGGGGCACACGACTTGATTGGGCGCCGAGGTGTTTGCGGTCACTTGTAAATCACCCTCGTCGAACAGAGGTGGTCATGAAGGGCCCGCTTTTCCCCGTCAAAGGCCGCAATAATATACCCGATGTCGAGAATAAACCCGCTCAACAGCTCCCCAAAGCCCCTGGCCAGACCGCGCATGTAGGTCACCTTGCCGCCGTCGGCCCTGATCACCTTGAGACCACAGAGCATCTTTCCGGGTGTGGCGCTGAACTTACCCAGGAAGAAGGCGCTGTAGCTGACCAGTATCCCGATTTCCACAAGATAGACGACTGCCGTAAACGCGAGCACAAAACCGACATTCCCTCCAGAAGGCATCGCCCTGAAAAGCGTGACGCTGGCGATATTCACAGCCACGAAAAGTACCATATAGATCATAAACAATACGACGCCGTCTAGAAGCTTGGCCGCGAAACGAATCCAGAAGCCGCCGTAGTGAACAGAGGCAGTGGCGGCCTGGCGGCCTTCCTCCCTTATCCTTTGAAGAAAGACGGGCTTGCAGGGACCGCAAACCCACAGTTCGCCGTAGTGAAGCGCCTGGTCTGCCGGGACGACCTTCCCGCATTCCCGGCAGGCCACTCGTTCAACGAGTTGCGCGCTGCCTTCAGAGGGATCGGGCGGAGGCGTCACCTCCGCATAGGCCTTCCAATCCTTCAACCCCTGGTGCCAGACCATGGTTTGCGGACCGACACGCCCGGACTCCACAAGAACGCTCCAGTCTTCCTCTGTGATGGGGCCGCGGGTCTGCCCCGATTCCGCATAGTACCAATCCATGACGGTTCCTCCATTCTCCAACCGAAGCAACTTGACGCGACCGGGCGCTCCGGATCCCTTCCGCTAATCATCTCGACCGGTCCCAGGACCACGACCCCGAAAAGCGATCTTTCTCACGTTTCCCTTATCGGTTCGCCCCGCAGCGGGAAATTCCTCCCGCCGCCGCCCGCGAATGCAATACCCTGCGCTCGGAAGCCGTGCGGCAAACGCGGCGTTACCGGAGGTTGTCTTCGGGCTGGATAGAGTATACCAGCGCACCGCGCTTTTGTCAGGGAACCCAACATCCGGGGCCCGTCACGTGGTTGTTTTCCCCCGCGCCGCCGGCGTTGACTTTGAAGGCGATCCAGCTTAAAATATCGTTTCGACTGTGAGGGCCGTTAACTCAGTCGGTAGAGTATCTGCCTTTTAAGCAGAGAGTCACAGGTTCGAATCCTGTACGGCCCACCAGGTTTGTGTGTCCCCATCGTCTAGCCCGGCCCAGGACACCGGCCTTTCACGCCGGCGACGGGGGTTCAAATCCCCCTGGGGACACCACCCTCACCTTTCCAATGAAAAACGGCTGGGGCGCTGCAGTCTTTTGCAGTGAGGAAGTGTGTCTCAAGGGACAGCGAAAAGAAAAAGGGCGGCCTTTTCAAGGCCGCCCTTTCGGCGTTTGCGAACTCAATCTCCTCAGCCGCCGGAAAGCCCCTTGAGAAAATTCTCGTTGTTCTCGAATTCTCCCAGCTTTCCGAGGAGGAGCTCCATGGCTTCCACGGTTGAAAGCGGGCTGAGAATCTTGCGGAGAATCCACATGCGGTTGAGCTCGAAGTCGCTCGTGAGCAACTCTTCCTTCCGCGTGCCGGACTTGTTGATGTCGATGGCGGGGAAGACGCGCTTGTCCACCAGTTTCCGGTCCAGGTGGATTTCCATGTTGCCGGTGCCCTTGAACTCCTCGAAGATGACGTCGTCCATCCGGGAGCCCGTGTCCACCAGGGCCGTGCGTGATGGAATCCAGCAGGATGACGACGTCGCGCCCAAGCTCTACGAGCCGCTTGGCCTTTTCCATCACCATTTCGGCCACCTGGACGTGCCGGGTGGGAGGCTCGTCGAAGGTGGAGGCCTGGACTTCGCCCTTCACCGAGCGCTCCATGTCCGTCACCTCTTCGGGACGTTCGTCGATCAGAAGAACGATCAGGTAAGTATCGGGGTTGTTCGCGGTGATGGCGTGGGCGATGGTCTGCAGGAGCATGGTCTTACCGGTTCGAGGCGGCGCCACGATGAGGCCGCGCTGCCCGTAGCCGATGGGAGTCACCAGGTCGAGAACCCGTCCGGACATGGCCTCCCGGTTGTTTTCCATCCGAAGGCGGCGGTTCGGGTAGACCGGCGTCAGGTTGTCGAACCAGAGGCGGTCCCGAACTTTCTGAGGAGACTCGAAGTTGATGGCGTCCACTTTGATCAGGGCGAAATACTTTTCGCCTTCTTTGGGGGGCCGCACCTGGCCCGAGATCGTATCGCCCGTTCTCAGGCCGAACTTTTTGATTTGCGACGGGCTGACGTAAATATCATCTGGACCCGGCAGGTAGTTGTACTCCGGCGCCCTGAGGAAGCCGAATCCGTCCGGAAGAATTTCCAGCACGCCTTCGGCGAAAATGTACCCGTTGGCTTCCGCCTGCGATTTCAGGATTTGGAAAATGAGTTCCTGGCGTTTCAGGTTGGAAGCGTTCTCAACGTCGAATTCCTTGCCCAGTTTCATCAACTGCTGCGCCGGCAGATCGTGCAACTTGGCCAAGTCCATGTTATCCGTCATGGGTTCCCTCGTCTTTTTCACCATATTGTTCCAGTCGTTCTAGGTCGCATCAAAGGTGCCGTAAATCAACTTTCTCACTTTTTCCAACCCCTCGCCCCTCTCGGCTGAAAACGGGATGGGAGGGTCTTCGGGGCCCAGCTCCAGGGCGCGGGAAACGGCGCACGCCGCCTGCATCCGCTTTCCTCTGGCAATTTTGTCCGCCTTGGTCAGCACCACGGAAAACTTCCTTCCGTAGTATCGAAACCAGTTCACCATCTGGAGGTCTTGATCCGACGGGCTTCGCCAGATGTCCATGAGCAACAGCGCCCTCCATCCGCTTTCCGGGCCAGATAAGCATCCACCAGCTTTCCCCATTGGCGTCTGACAGCATGAGGCGCCTTGGCGTATCCGTAACCCGGGA
>JARRNO010000170.1:4851-8347 GCA_037384885.1 Acidobacteriota bacterium | reverse complement strand
TTCTCGCTGCCGTCCGGTACGCCCTGGTAAAAGAGCTGGTGCTTCCAGAAATCGGCCTTGTCGCCTTCGGGAGCCACCCCCGCCTCTTTCAAGGACTCGAGCGCCAGGTTTCTAAAGTCGTCGTCGGATGTCTCCGTGTCGCGTCCGACACCCACGATCAGGCTTTTGGGGTGGATGCGGCCCTCGTTCACCAGGTGGGCGAGGGCGGGCAGCAGCTTCCGCCTCGAAAGGTCTCCACGGCCCCCGTGAATGACAAAAACGCAGGGTTCCTGCTGTGACCTCGACATGGATCAGCCCTCCTTCTTGATCGCATGGCCCCCGAACTTGTTGCGCGTCATGGCGAGCAGTTTGTCCGCGAAGGACTCGGGATCCCGGGAGCGGAACCGCTCCATAAGGGAAACGGTGATGGCCGGCGCCGACACGCTGAGTTCGATCGCCTCGTCCACCGTCCACCGCCCCTCTCCGGAATCCACCACGTAAGGGGCGATCCCCTCCAACGTGGGGTTCTCCTCCAGGCCCTCGGAGATCAGATCCAGCAGCCAGGATCGGATCACGCTGCCGAAGCGCCAGATCTCCGCCACCTTGTGCAGATCGAGGTCGAAGTCTTCCTTGTGCTGCAAGATGGCCATGCCTTCGGCGTAGGCCTGCATCAGGCCGTACTCGATGCCGTTGTGGACCATCTTCACGAAGTGCCCCGACCCCCCGGCCCCCACGTACCCCCAGCCCTTGTCCGGGGCCGGTGCGAGCGCTTCGAAGATGGGCGTCATACGCTTGACGACCTCCTCGTCTCCGCCCACCATCATGCTGTAGCCTTCCTTGAGGCCCCATACGCCGCCGCTGGTACCCACATCCACGTAGTTCACCTTCTTCTGGCGGAGCATGGCGCCCCGGCGCAGCGTATCTTTGTAATACGAGTTCCCGCCGTCCACGATCACGTCGCCTTCATTGACGAGAGGGAGCAGCGCCTGGATGGTTTCATCGACGGCCTTCCCCGACGGCACCATCATCCAGAGAATGCGGGGCCGGGAAAGCTTCTCCACAACCCCCTCGAGAGAATCGGCGCCGCCCGCTCCCTTTTCCACCAGCTTCTGGGTCGCTTCAGGGTTCATGTCGTATCCGATGACCGAATGGCCGTGATTCAAGAGGCGTTCGGCCATGAAGGCGCCCATTTTTCCAAGTCCGATCATGGCAAGTTCCATGGTGTTCTCCTTTCTTTTTCACGTGCCGGGGGCCGCAACGTCCACCCCGTACTCATGCAGGTCCCGGATCAAGGCCCCGGGATCGCGATAGCGAACCGCCGCCATTCCAAGCCGGCGGGCTGTTTCCACGTTCACCTCGCGGTCGTCGATGAAGAGGCTTTCTTGCGGCCGGGTCCGGGTAACCTCCAGCGCGATGCGGTAAATGGCTTCGTCCGGCTTGCGGACACCCAGGTAGCAGGAGCTGAAGAAGGCGCTGAAGTATCCCGCCAGGCCGAAGGTCTCAATCCGGTAGCGGTTCAGCTCCGAGGATTCATTGTTCACCGCATACATGCTGTAGCGGCCTGTTGACGCTAAAGCTGCCGCAATTTCGGGCGCGCCGTCTTTCATTTGGGAGCGGCCGAACATGAACTCGCTGAACTGCTCCCGGCTGAAAGGTTTCTCTTCATAGAATACGGTGCGGTCCAGGTACTCATTCAACGTGATCCGTCCATTTTCGAAGGCCGTATGAACCAGCTCGTGCCTGTCCTCGAAATCCTCGGGATCGAGGCCGAAGACGCGGGTGGCTTCGCGGCGCGCCTCGCGATCCCAGCCGTTGGTCAGGATCACGCCGCCCACGTCCCAGAACAGACTCGATATTTCAGTCAAGGACAGCCTCGAGAATACGCTTGAGTCCTCCGCCGGGATCTTTTCCCAGATCCACGCGGATCACCCGGCGGTCCCGCTGCTTCATGGCCCGGTAGTCGCCGACCGTCTGGGCGTGGATCAGATCCCGGAAGTTGAAGTCCGTCTCCGGCACCGGAACAGCGTCGTCCGGTCGATCCACGATCTGGAGAAAGAGCCCGGTGTTCGGGCCGCCCTTGTGAAGCTGGCCCGTGGAATGGAGGAACCGTGGCCCGTAGCCCACCGTGACGGCCGTACCCAGGCGGGCCCTCAAAGCAGTGCGGATCTCCTGGAGCGCCTTCCAGACATGTTCATCCGGCGCCAGGTAGGCCTGCAGTGCCGCGTAGTCGCCGCCACGGGCGAGGTCCATCCATGCCTTGAGCCTGCCCCCGAACCCGTTCGACGAGGCGGCGACGGTTTCGACGTCCGATTCGGATCCCCCGCCTTCGCCGGACATGGCCTTCTTGGCCAGTTCTTTCGCGAGCTGAACGTCCGGCTGATTGAAGGGCTGAATTCCAAGGACGGCTCCGGCCGCGGCCACGGCCGTCTCCCAGAGGAAAAAGATTCCTCCGAGGTCGGTCTTGCTTTCAAGAGCGAAACGGGCGACGGGATGACCGGCTTCTTCGAGCGCGTTCAGCCGGGACTCCAGTTCGGGCGCGCCGTCGCCCTTCAGAAAAAAGGCGGCGAAAAAGCGGTCCGGCCCGTACGCTTCAACGTCCCCAAGCGGTTCATCGGCGACCGGAACGATGCCCTTGCCAGTCTTCCCGGTGCTTTCGGCGATCAGCTGCTCCATCCAGATGGGGACAGCCGAGAGGGCGGGCGAGGCGAGAAACGTCACCTTGTCCCTGCCCTGAAGCGCGAACTCGCCCAGGGCCGCCCCAAGCCTGAGGCCTGGATTGTCTCCCGCAGCAACCTCGGGCCCGCAGGCGGCGGCCATCGTGCGTCCGCTTTCCAGAACGGCCCGGATGTCAACGCCCATGAGGCCCGCCGGTACCAGTCCGAAATGAGTCAGCGCCGAGTAGCGTCCGCCCACTTCGGGATTCGCGGCAAATATTTTTCGAAATCCCCTTTCGCGGGCCAGATCCGCCAGCGGGGTTCCAGGATCGGACACCGCGGCGAAATGGCGCCCCGGGGTCTCACTGACGCCCTTCACACGGCTCCAGAAATACCGGAAGAGGGACAGTGTTTCGAGCGTGGTCCCACTCTTGCTCGACACCACGAAGAACGTTTTTGCGGGGTCGATGCTTTCGTCCATGCCCTTCACGGCATCCGGGTGTGTGCTGTCCAGGACGGAGAGCGCCGGGGCGCCCCCCTCCGGTTCGAAGGTTTTGCTGAAGACGTCGGGCGCCAGGCTGGATCCGCCCATGCCGAGAAGCACTACCTTCTTGATGCCGTCCTTTTTCAGCGAGTCGGCCAGAGCCAGGATCTCGTCTGTCCTTTCCGGCATGCTTTGCGGAAGCTCAAGCCAGCCGAGCCGGTCCGTGATCTCCGGGACGTGCTCCTTGGACCACAGGGTGAAGTCTTTATTCCAGAGGCGTTCTCCGAACCGGTCCCGCTCCCACTGGCTGAGGCGGTTTTCCACCGCGGCCTCCCGGAACGCCGGATGGTCGACGATATTTCCCGGTTCAGGGGTGTTT
>JARRNO010000170.1:0-4771 GCA_037384885.1 Acidobacteriota bacterium | reverse complement strand
TTCCTCCTGAAGCGCCTCGGTCGCCTTGTCCAGGTCGATCCCGAGGCGGGCAAGCTTTTCCAGGACAGCCTTTGCTTCGTCCACACCCTCTGTCACCGTACGGCTGACCTTCCCATGGTCGCGGAAGGCGTCAATGGTTTCGGGAGGCATGGTGTTGACTGTATCAGGACCGATGAGCTCTTCGACGTAAAGAACATCCGAGTAGGCCGGATTCTTCGTACTGGTGCTGGCCCAGAGCGGACGCTGAACGTGAACCCCTTCCTCCCGGAATTTCTTGAACGCTTCACCGTGGAACAACTGCTGGAAGCGGCGGTAGGCGATCTTGGCGTTGGCCACGGCGACCCTTCCCTTGAGAGAAGCGGCCTCTTCGGTGCCGACGCTGTCAAGCATCTCGTCGATTTTCGTATCCACACGGCTGACGAAGAAGGAGGCCACGGAGGCGGCCTGGGCGGGACGCGAGGCCTTTTCGAGCCCCCGCAGATAGGCGTGGGCGACTGCTTCGTAGTGTTTCAGGGAGAACATGAGCGTGACGTTGACATGGATATCCTCTCCAATCAGCGTCTCGATGGCCGGGATGCCTTCCGGGGTAGCGGGAACTTTGATCATGACGTTGGGGTGGTCCACTTCGCGCCAGAGCCGCCGTGCCTCTTGAACCGTCCCCTCGGTGTCCCTGGCCAGCAACGGGGACACTTCGATGCTCACGAAGCCGTCCGCACCGTTGCTGTCGTCGTAAACGGGGCGGAGGATGTCGCAGGCCCGCCCGATATCCTGCACGGCGAGCTTTTCGAAGAGTTCGGCCTCGCCGGCGTTCGGGTTGTCCTGAAGCAGTTTCCTTAACCGCCCGTCATAGTTGTCACCCTGCGTGATCGCCTTCTGGAAGATGGTGGGGTTGCTGGTCATTCCCCGTAGGCCGTCTTCGGAGATCATGCGCTGCAGCTCTCCGCTCTCCAGGAGGCTGGCGCGGATGTAGTCCAGCCACAACGATTGTCCTTCATCGAGAAGTGTTTTAAGTGGGTTCATTCTCAGTCTCCTCGCCGGTTCATTGCATGTCTATTTTTGTACGAGAGCCGCCGCCCGGGCCGCCACATTTTCAGCATTGAAGCCCAGGTGCTCCATCACTTCGGGCCCGGGCGCAGACGCCCCGAAGCGCTCGAGGGCCACAACGTCCCCGCCATCGCCCACGTAATGCCGCCATCCCATCGGGCTGCCCGCTTCGACGGCCAGCTTCGGGATATCCGTGGGGAGAACCGAGCGGCGGTAAGCCTCATCCTGGGCGTCAAAGATCTCCCAGGACGGCATGGATACGACGCGTGCCCGGATGCCCTTTGCCTCGAGCTTTTCACGGGCCTGAAGCGCGAGCTGCACTTCCGAGCCGGTTCCGATAAGCACCACCTGGGGCGCTCCACCCTCCGCTTCGGCCAAGACATAGGCGCCCTTTGCGGCGCCTTCTTTCACCGTAAATTTTCCAGGATCGAAAACGGGGAGTTTCTGGCGAGTCAGGGCGAAGACGACGGGCCCCTTGGCTTGAAGCGCAGCCTTCCATGCGGCCGCCGTTTCGTTGGCGTCCGCGGGCCGGAAAACGGTGACCCCCGGAATGGATCGGAGGCTCAGAAGTTGGCTCACCGGCTGGTGCGTGGGCCCGTCCTCTCCAAGACCGATGCTGTCGTGCGTGAAAACGAAGATCGAATGGGCCTTCATCAGCGCCGCGAGGCGAATGGACGGCCTGGCGTAGTCGCTGAAAATGAGGAAGGTGGCCCCGTAGGGGATCACGCCGCCGTGCAGCGCCATGCCGTTCACGGCCGCCGACATGCCGTGCTCGCGGACTCCGAAGTGGAGATTCCGGCCCTCATAATTTCCCGGCTCGAAATCGCCCATCTCCTTCATCAGCGTCTTCGTCGAGGGCGCGAGGTCCGCCGACCCGCCGAAAAGGGCGGGAACGGCTTTCATCAGCCCGTTGATGACGGACCCGGACGCATTTCTCGTCGCCATGGGACCATCGCCGGTCTGAAACTCGGGAACCGCCCCTTCCCAGCCCGCCGGAAGTACTCCGCGCAGGGCTGTCTCCAGGCGGTCCGCTTCGGCGGGATAGGCCTGCCTGTAAGCGTCGAATTTCTTCTCCCACTCCCGCTGCCGGGCGGCGCCCTGCTCCCGCGCCCTGCCCATGTGGGCCGCCGCCTCTTCGGGAACGTAGAACCACTTGTCGAGGGGCCAGCCAAGCTTTTCCCGCGTGGCCTTCCAGGCCTCCTGACCAAGCGGTTCGCCGTGAGCGGATCCCGTATCCTGCTTGGGGCTCCCGTAACCGATGTGCGTCCGGACCACGATGATGGAGGGCCGGCCGGTTTCGGTGCGGGCATGGTTGAGGGCATTCTCGAGGGAATCCAGGTCGTTTCCGTCCGCCACGTGCTGCACGTGCCAGCCGTAGGCCTCGAACCGCGCGCCCACATCCTCGGTGAAGGCGATCTTCGTGTCGCCTTCGATGGAGATATGGTTGTCGTCATAAAGGTAGATCAGTTTGCCGAGTTGGAGATGACCGGCCAGCGACGCCGCTTCCGAAGCGACCCCTTCCATCAGGTCGCCGTCGGAAACAAGGGCGTAGGTGTAGTGATCAATAATCTCATGGCCCGGCCGGTTGAAGACTGCCGCCAGGTGAGCCTCTGCCATGGCCATCCCGACGCCCATGCCGAAGCCCTGACCCAGAGGTCCCGTGGTGGCCTCCACGCCGGGAACCTCACCGTATTCCGGATGCCCGGGGGTCTTTGACCCCCACTGTCGGAATCGCCTTAGCTCTTCAAGAGAAAGATCGTAACCGTAAAGGTGAAGCAGGGAATAGATCAAGGCCGATCCATGGCCGGCCGATAGAATGAACCGGTCCCGATCGAACCACTTGGGATCGGCGGGATTATGCTTGAGGAAGCGGTCCCATAGGAGGTAGGCCATGGGCGCCGCGCCGAGGGGCAGGCCCGGGTGGCCGGAATTCGCCTTCTCCACCTGGTCGACCGAGAGGAAACGGATGGTATTGACACAAAGTTCGTCGAGCTTATTCATGTCCTTGTTCTCCTAAGTTGAATCCAGACCGGAACAAGCGGTCCAGCAGAATCCCCGCCCTCCATATCAGTAAAACATCGCATCCAGGGTGGTATTCATTCCCCCCTTCCGCGTTTGAAAAGACCCCTTATCCAGCTTGAACAGGCTTCAGGGCTCGTCTTCCTTCTTCTTCATCCGGCGCGGAAATTTCTGTTCCAGCTCGAGGACCTTGCCGAGCCGGCGTAGGTGGCGCGTTTCGCTTGAAAATGACGCACCCAGGTAGGCTTGCACGATCTCGTGCGCCAGCGCCGTCCCGATGATTCGCGAGCCCAAGACCAGGACGTTCATGTCGTCGTGCTCCACGCCCTGGTGGCCCGAATAGGGATCGTGGCAAACCGCCGCACGCACGCCCGGCACCTTGTTGGCCGCCACGGAAGCTCCCACACCGCTGCCGCAGATCATGATCCCGCGGTCGACCTCTCCCCCCGCCACTGCAAGCGCCACGGCTTCGGCGAAATCCGGATAATCCGCCGGTTCCCGGCTGTAGGTCCCCAGGTCCTGAACCTCCCCGCCAAGGCCGGCGAGAAATTTAATCAGATCGCTTTTCAGGTCGAAACCGGCATGGTCGGAACCAATCGCTATCTTGATGGCCCACCTCCCGACATGTGCTGCGCCATGGCGGCCGCGCCGACAACACCGGCGTCATTCCCAAGCGCCGCCTTCACGAATTTCAACTTTGAAGCCGCTGCTTTTAAGGCCCGAGGCCTGACATGGTTCTCAACCGCCTGGACCAATTCGGGCGAGCCTTCGATCACACCGCCGCCCAAGATTATCAGGCGCGGATTGAATGCATTGACCACACCGGTTATTCCAGAGCCAAGGTAGGCCGCTGTTTCATCCATCAGCCGCCGCGCCAGGGGGTCCCCCTTTTGAGAGGTCCCGCCGACGACCTTGGCCGTAATATTTTCAATGCCGCCCGCCGCCGACACGATTGACGCGCCCGCGACGGCATCGGCCCTTACGGCTTCTTTCGCTCGCTCTGCGATCGACCAGCCTCCTGCATATGCCTCCAGGCAGCCGCTGCCGGGGCAGGTGCATTTCCGGCCGTCGTGAACGATCACCATGTGCCCCAGTTCGCCGGCCGTGTTGCTGCAGCCTTCCATCATCCGCCCGCCGCTCACGATTCCACCGCCGATCCCTGTCCCAACGAAAACGCAGACCAGGTCGTTCACGCCCCGGCCCGCTCCGTACTTCCATTCGCCCCAGGCGGCGGCTCGCACATCGTTGGTGACGTAGACGGGAAGGGACAGCTCCGCTTCCAGTTCGGCCTTGAGCGGCACGTTGTGCCACCCGAGGTTGGGCGCCGCATAGACCTCCCCGGTGTCGCCGTCGACTTGACCTGCGATACCCACACCCACGCCGCTGGGGCGTTGCGAAGATCGGGCCAGGCAGGCCTTCACGGCATCACAGACGGCCCGGCGGATTGCATCGGGTCCTTTTTCGGCGTGGGTCGGCTGTCGATTGGATGCCAGAATACGGCCCGCGTCGTCCACGAGGGCCGTTTCCACCTTCGTCCCGCCCAAATCGACTCCGACGGCCGGCAATGTTCGAGATGTTTCGTTCATGGTGAGCCTTTCCCGTTTAGAGAGTCTTCAAAGATGAATTCCGTTCACGCGCCGGTGAGCACTCCGGGAGAAAGCCTTCACGGGGCGGCTCCATCGAGCCTTAAGTTATTATAACAGCTTAG
>JARRNO010000169.1:0-4802 GCA_037384885.1 Acidobacteriota bacterium | reverse complement strand
ATGCGGGAAGGGCCGCCATGGCCAGGGTCGGGATCAGCCGCTCTTCCTACTACCCGGCCGTGTCTCTATCGGGTAGCCTCTCGCGTTCTTATGCCGAGCAAAGCGGCTCGGCGGCGTTTTCCGGAAGCGGTTCGGGCTACACCAGCTCAAGCGCCTCCGTTCAGGGCCAGTACACGCTTTGGGATTCCGGAGAGAGAAAGGCGCTTCTCAATTCAGCCAGGAGTTCCTACACATCCAGCGACCAGACCTACAAGGCGAATGTGCAGGACCTCGCCCTCTCCGTGGAGACCGCATATTACGGCCTGGTTGGGGCGCAATGGGACCTGGCCGTGGCCAGAGACACAAAACGGCAGACGCAGTTTCACCTTGCCATGGCCAAAGCGCAGCAAAAGGTCGGGCTGGTGCCCAGGTCGGACGTCCTCCAAGCGGAGACCGCGAATGCCAACGCCATCCTGGCCGTGATCCGGGCCGAGGGGAATGTCACCTCGAGCCGGGCCGCGCTGGCAGTTCTCATGGGCTTTCCATCCGATCACTCGTTCGAGATCCAGGAGGTCCCGCTGGCGGCTCCGCTTCCCGGCGTTCCAGACTGGAACACCGGCCGGCGGCGCGCCCTCGAAACCCTTCCAGAAATCCAGGCAGCCCTCGCCAATGCGGAATCCTTCAAGTTTTCCCTGGACGCCGCCGAGAAGAGCTACCGCCCGGTCGTCACCGCAGACGGGTCCTACGGAAGACAAGACGCGGGAAACTGGCCGGACCTTGAAACGTGGTCCATCGGACTGACGCTCCGCGTTCCCCTTTTTACCGGGTTTTCCAAGACCTACCAGGTTGTGCAGGCCCGCGAATCGTGGAAAAGCGCACAAATGAGCGTGGAGGCGACCAAGCTCGGTTCAGAAAAGGCCGCCTACGATGCGAGGACCCAGTTGGTAACGGCGAGACAGGCGGTAGAGGCGTCGGAAAAGCTGGTCGCGAGCGCACGGGAAAACGCGGACGTGGCCGAAGGACGGTACAAACAGGGCCTGGGGTCCATGCTGGATGTGGTGGACGCCACGACGTCCCTCCAGAACGCAAGACTGAATCAAATTTCGGCGCGCCTGTCCCTCTTGACCGCTCTGGCCGATTGGGACCGGGCGACAGGGAAGAGTTTGTTGGGCGGGATTGACGTTCCGTCCACGGATTTCACCTCACCCGATCGAGAGAACATGGGAACGGGCAAACCGGCCCGGATGAACGGAGAGGTCAAACGATGAATTTCGGGATGAAGCGTATCGCCATTCTCATGATGCTGCCGACCGGCCTGCTGGGCCTCGCGGCCTGCGGGAAGAGCGCGGAGAAAGCCGGCCCCCAGGCCCTCGTCGCGGTCAAAGAGATGAACCTTCCCGCCCAGGTTATCGCCACCGGGACCGTTACACCGCGCGTGGGGGCGGAGGTTCCCGTCGGACCCAGGGTGTCCGGTACCCTGAAGAAGCTCTATGTCAAGATCGGTGACCGCGTGACAAAGGGGCAGATCCTGGGCCAGCTTGAAGAGAAGGACCTCCGGGCCAACGTCCAGAGGGCCGAGGCGAGCCTTGAGGCGGCAAAGGCCGCGGCGGTCTATTCCAAGGCGAATTACAAGCGGCTGCAGGCGCTGCTTCCAGAAGGCTATGTCTCGGAAGACGCCGTCGACCTGGCCCGGCAGGGGACAGAGTCGGCGGTCGCCAACGTGAAAAACGCACAAGCCGCCCTCGACTCCGCCCGGATCCAGCTGTCCTATGGAACCGTCAGGGCGCCCATCAGCGGCATCGTGGAATCGGTCTCCACCCAGGAAGGTTCTACGGTGGCGGCGACCTTCAACGCGCCCACCTTCGTGACCATCATCGACCTCTCCAGGCTCGAAGTGGACGCTTACGTGGACGAAGTGGACATCGGCGGTGTGAAGGGCGGACAGAAGGCGACCTTCACCGTAGACGCCTACCCGAACCGCTCGTTCCAGGGCCAGGTGGAAGCGATCCATCCCCAGGCGGTCATCCAGAACAACGTGGTCAACTACGACGTGATTATCGGAATCAAGGACAAGTTCGAAGGGATTCTTCGGCCTACGATGACGGCCAACGTGACGATCACGCTCAACACCCTGCGGGGGGCGCTCGCCATCCCTCTGCGAGCCGTCCACCGTGAAGCCGGGAGAACCTACGTGCTCGTGCCGGGCGAAAAAGGCCCCGTCCAGAGGCCGGTTACGCTGGGAAGGGAATCGGGAGACTACGTCCAGGCCAAGGCGGGCTTGTCCCTGGGCGACAAGGTCTATGTCCCCGTGCCCGCCAGGGCCGAGAACGGCAACGGGATGTGAAGGCGATCCGCGCGCCTATGATAACGGAGCGAAGGCCGGGTTCCGAAACGTCCACGGAGCAGGAAAATGATCGAAATTCAGAACCTTGAAAAGACCTATGTGACGGGAGGCGTTTCAACTCCCGTACTGCACGATGTTTCCCTGAATATCGACGAGGGGGAATTTGTCGCCCTCATGGGACCCTCTGGAACGGGTAAGAGCACGCTGATGAATATTCTGGGCTTGCTCGATCGTCCCACGGGGGGAATCTACAAGCTGGCGGGACAGGACCTGACGTCCCTGGACGATAAAGCGCTGAGCGCGATCCGCAACAGGCGGATCGGTTTCGTCTTCCAGCTCTTCCACCTGCTGCCCCGGATCAGCGTGCTCCAGAACGTGCTTCTTCCGTTCCTCTATACGAGCCCCTACCCGGGCGACGCGAAGGAAAGAGCCGGCGCCCTGTTGGGGATGGTGGGGCTCGGGGAACGGGTGAATTTCAAGCCCAACGCGCTCTCCGGAGGGCAGCAGCAGCGTGTCGCCATTGCCCGGGCCCTCGTCAACGAGCCTGCCATCCTCCTGGCCGACGAACCCACCGGAAACCTGGACTCCGCGGCAACCGAAGAGATCCTGGATATTTTTTCCAAGATCCACGAACAGGGGCGGACCATCGTCATGGTCACTCATGAACCGGATGTCGCTTCCAGGGCTTCCAGGGTGATCACGCTCAAGGACGGCCGGATCGATCTGGACGAGAGGAGATCGTCATGAAAGGCGCGCGGCTTTCCCGTCATGCGGCGGGCGCCCTCTGGAGCCAGAAGGGCAAGGCGTTTCTCATGATGATCGGCACGGCGGTGGGCATCATGCTCTTGACCGCGGTTGTGGGGCTGAGCAACGGCGTCCAGCAAAGGGTGGACGAAATCATGTCCCGCTTTGGCCCCCGTTCGATCATGATATTTTCCGGCGGTGGCCGTTTCAGAGGCGGCGGGGGCCGCGCGGCCTCGGGCGCCACTCTGAAGCTTCAGGATTACGAAGCGCTTAGAAACAGGCTGCTGGACCAGGCGGTCATGACCGCCGGGATTTTCTCAAGAGACGTGGACATCAAGGCGGGCGCCGTCACCACGCAGACCAACGTTGTTTGCGCCGACCCTTCGTATTCGGAGGCGTTCGACTGGTACGTGAACACCGGGACTCCCATCGACGTGGATGACGAGCGCGCCATGACGAGGGTCTGTGTGCTGGGCAGCACCACCGCGACGAACCTGTTCGGGGGTGCGGACACGGTAGGCAAAATGGTGTTCATCAACCGCGTGGCGTTCAGAGTCAAGGGCGTCCTGGCTTCAAGAGGATCCAGTTCAACCGGATTCGATCAGGACGACAGAATCTGGATTCCTCTCTCAACCGGCATGAACAGGCTCTTTCACCAGCAGTTTCTCCGTTTTATACGGTTCAACGTGAGGCCCGGGAATGACCCCGCGCGGGTGGCGGGAGAAGCGGCCGGCATCCTGAGAAGGCAGCACCATATCGAGCCCCCGCAAGAGGACGATTTCCACGTCATCACCGCGGGTTTTATCGCCGGAAGGATCCACGCCATGGCCCGCACGACGGAACTCATCGGATCGGCCCTTGCCGCCGTTGCCCTGCTGGTGGGCGGCGTGGTCCTGATGAATATCCTGTTGCTCTCTCTCTCCGAGAGAGTGCCCGAGATCGGATTGAAGCGCGCCCTGGGCGCCAGCCGCAGTGATATCTTCACGGAGTTCCTCGCGGAAGCGGTGATCGTCAGCCTGGCGGGCATGCTGCTCGGGGTGCTGTTGGGGCTTGTGCCCGTGTGGGTCATCCCGCATACGGGGCTGGGCAGAAGCATGCCCATGGCGGTGACCTGGAAAACGTTCGTATACGCCGCCGTTTTCTCGGGCGCCGTGGGCCTGTTCTTCGGCGTACAGCCGGCAAGGCGGGCGGCCAGGCTGGATCCCGTCGAGGCCCTGAGGTGATTCGGAAAGGACGACCCGGTTTTCCTATATTGGGAGCGGAACGGTGAATATCGTCCGTACCGTCAAAATTTCTCTGGATGTGCTTCTGGGCCACAAACTCAGGACGCTGCTTTCCAGCGGAGGCATTGCCATCGGCGTAGCGGCCGTTGTGTTGATGGTCGGCGCCGGACAGGCCGCAGAGCAGGATGTGGTGAGCAAGGTCCAAAGCATGGGAACAAACCTTCTCGTGGTTCAGGCGGGCCGGTTCCGAACCTTCGGGCACCGCAGCCGGCAGGTGGCGACCTACACGACCATGACGCCCCGAGACGTGGAGCGGCTTCTTCACGAAGTCCCGGATATTGCAAGGGCTTCCGGGTACTGGCAGGGTTCGGTCGTGGCCGGCTGGCAGGGCGTACATGTTCAGACCACGCTGGCGGGAGCCGGCCCGTCTCTTTTCGACATCCGGGGCATGAGCGCTTCAGAAGGGCGGCTTTTCACCGGCATGGAAGAAAGAAGCCTTCAGAGAGTGGCGG
>JARRNO010000168.1:4852-7299 GCA_037384885.1 Acidobacteriota bacterium | reverse complement strand
TGCTGCGAGCGGCGGTCGGCACCAACTTGGCGATTCTTTTCCCCCTGGTGACGACCGTGGATGACTCCAGCAGGCGCTTCAGCACCTGGAGGACGCCAAGCAGGAATTGCAGAAGAACGGCATACCCTTCAACCCGGACGTCCCGGTGGGTATTATGGTGGAAGTTCCCGCCACGGCCTTGACAGCGGAGGCCTTTGCCCCCCATATCCAGTTCTTCAGCATCGGCACGAACGACCTGATCCAATATCTCATGGCGTGCGACCGCAACAATGAAAATGTGGCGGCCCTTTATGATCCTATGCACCCGGCCGTTCTGTCGTGCCTGTCCCATGTTTGCGATGTGGCCCACAAAAACAAGCTGAAGATCACGGTCTGCGGTGAAGTGGGGTCAGATCCGGTGATGACTCCGCTCCTGCTGGGCATGGGAGTGGATGAGCTTTCCATGACGCCTGCTTCCATCCTTGAGGTCAAGGCGGCGATCCGCGAACTTTCGTACCAGAAGTGCCGTAAGATCGCGCGCAAGGCGCTCAAGGCGAAATCAAGCGTCGACGCGTCCAGGATCGTGCGCAATGCGCTCAACCTCGGAATGAAAAAGGGAGGTGCATGATGACCCGTGTGGACAAGCCCTGGGGGTACGAGCTGATTTTTGCTCACACCGACCGCTATGCGGGGAAAGTCCTCTTCATAAAAAAGGGGGCGCGCCTCTCCTATCAGTACCACGAGAAAAAAGATGAAGCGTTTTTCATCGACGAGGGCAAGGTGGAAATCCTTCTCGACGGGGGCGCCGGAGAACATACGGTGGTTCTCGGCAGGGGGGAGTCCCTTCACTTGCCGCCGGGAACCAAGCACCGGACCATGGCGCTCGAAGACACGCTCATTTTTGAAGTATCCACACCCGAACTGGACGACGTCGTCAGGCTGTCGGACGACTACGGCAGGGTGAAGTCCTGAGCCCCGTTTGTGTCCCTTCTTTTTCTATCTGTCCTGTGAGAGAGGCGGCCGCCGCTTTGCGTCTTAACGGATAAGGATTCCAATGGGGGGCTCGGCCATGACTCCGATCCGCGCGTACCACTGTTTCCGGTCGTTGAACGCGTTCTCCAACCGGGAGGCCCGGTTGGGGGGCACGGCCAGCAGAAGACCGCCGGAGGTTTGCGCGTCCGCCGCCATGAATTTGAAGTGTTCAGTCCAATTGGACGGACAGCGGGTATGCTCGGCTACCAGCTCCCAGTTCGCCTTCGATCCCGCCGGAATGTACCCGCGCTCCGCCAGGGATGCAACTCCCTCGAAATAGGGAAGCGCAGCTTCGTCAAGCACCGCCGAGAGTTCCGCCCCAAGGCACATCTCGTATAGATGACCCAGCAGCCCGAACCCGGTCACGTCCGTTCCGGCACTCACCCCCGCTTGCAGTGCCGCTTCCGACGCCGCCGCATTCAGGGCGGCCATGCTGTCGACGACGGGTTGCAGCCCGCCTGCATCGATCGCGTCGTTTTTGAAGGCGGTCACCAGGATACCGCTGCCCAGGGGTTTGGTCAGATACAAGAGATCCCCCGGATTGGAAGTCCCCTTGTAGATCAACCGGTCGGGGTGCACTTCCCCGACGACTGCCATGCCGTATTTGGGTTCGTTGTCGTCGATGGTGTGGCCGCCCACGATCAGGCATCCGGCTTCCAGGGCCTTGTTGGCCCCTCCCTGAAGGATCTGCTCCATCTCCAGCGTCCGGTGCTTTCGCGTGGGAAAATTCATCAGGTTCAGCGCAAGTTTGGGACGCCCCCCCATGGCGTAGATGTCGGAGAAAGCGTTGGCGGCGGCGATTTGGCCGTAAGTGTAAGGATCATCCACCACGGGCGTGAAGTAGTCCGCCGTGAACAGAATGGCCCGGTCCGCGTCCAGCAGGTACGCGGCGGCGTCCTCCACCTTGTTCGTAGGCGTGAGGAGCCTTTCTTCGCTCATGGGGGGCAGCCGGCGGAGCACGTCCGCCAGGTCCAGTGGACTGATCTTACACGCTCAACCCGACCCGTGGCTGAGCGCGGTCAAGCGTCCCACTGGGGGCTTTTCCGGTCCGGGCATATTCGCTCCTTCATTAGTGCTGTTCCCCGGCCGCTGGTGCGGGCTGCGGCAGCGGCGGGAGCTGTTCCAGCAAGTTGTTCGCCAGTGGGCGGATGAGTATGCTTCCGCACCCGTCCAAGCTGTCGTTCTTCCCCTGGGCGGCGCTTTGGAGCAGGGGAAAGGCCTCCACCCCACGCCCGAGCTGGACCAGGGCCACGGCCTTGACATAGTCCACCACGGCTTCGGGAACCCCTTCATGCGAGGCCCCGGCGAATGTCTTCAAATCTTCCAGCGCCGCCTGCGGCCGGTGAAGGTTCAGATCAGCGAACGCCACATTCAACCTGGCCCTCGCCTGCCGCCCCGGAGAAGAACCACCCAGCACTTCCTCACGGGAAATGAGG
>JARRNO010000168.1:0-4826 GCA_037384885.1 Acidobacteriota bacterium | reverse complement strand
AAACCGGGCCCCTCATACGGGTATAAGCGCGGCAGCCATACCGGCTTGAACTGTGAGGTGATCGTCTTGCCGTTTCGTTCGCAGGTCAACTGGTAAAAGCCCGGCTTGCTCAAAAGGGTTAGGACCTGCTTCGCGCTTTTCACCGGCTTTCCGTCCACGGATTTCAGGAGGTCCCCGGGCCGAACGCCTCCTGTTGCGGCGGCGATCCTAAAAATTGCTGGATTGGACTGTCCGGGGATATCACCGAGAGCCAGGTTGGTGAGACAACTTTCGTCCGGCTTGTCGAGTGGAGCCAGCGCCTTTGATGCATCACCGCTTCCCGCAACCTGGACGGAGAAGTCGTCGTGGCCGGGGATCCCCGGCACCAGGAGCCGCAAATCGATGCGGTAGCCTTTACCGGAACCCGCTCTGGAGATTTTCCCTGCCACCAGGGCCTGGGCCGCGTATTTGCCGCACAGATCCTTCACCGTCTTTTCCACCTGGCTTGCCGACACGCCCTGCACGAAAAAGGTATCGGGAAGCAGCGGGTTCTTTTCCTGCGACACTTCCCCGCTGAAGCGCTGCATCGCGGGAACGGCGCTTGCAATCGCCGCATCGGCGTCGTCCTGGGCACCTTGTGATACGTCCTGGTCCCTTGTCAGACCGACCCAAAGCAGGGTGGGATGGAGTTGTTCCTCCAGGCGGTAGCGATCCTGGTTGGGGATGTCGAGTTTACCCTTGTAGCGTCCCACATCTTTTTTGACCAAGGAAACCGAGTGAGTGCCGATACAGAAGTCGGGAATCTCGGCGGGGGTGGCTCCGTAGCTCTGTCCGTCGATCTGAATGGCGGCCCCCTCCGGATGGGAAACGACGGTCAGCGTAACCGTTTTTCTCTCTTGCGCCAGCGGCTTGATGAAGCCGGGCAAATTGCGCGCCTTATCCAACTGGACCGTCAATTGGAACCGCCTTGGCGCGTAGCAGTTCCGCTTCAGGAGAACCTGATGGTCTCCCGGAGGGAGGTATTTGGCGGTGATTCCGTAGTAGGACTTTGGGTCCACGCCCGCGCCTTCGAGAAAGTTTTTCCAGTCCGGGCGAGAATCGGCGGCCTCGTCGGCAGTCCCCACGTCCTTGCCGTCGATATAAAGGCGGGTTCCCTGTATTTTAACGAAGAAATAAATGGTTCTCGCGTTGGGAACCAGTTTGACGGTGACTTGCCGCGATTCTCCCACGTCCACGTTGACCTGCTTTTCTGCCGGATCATAGCCTGGATGGGTGACTCGGATGACGTGCAGGCCCTTGAGAAGGGGAAGCTTCTGGGGAAAGGTGCTGCCAAAGCTTCGCCCGTCCACGTACACGACGCTGTTCGCGGGTGTGACGTCAAGAAAGACCGATCCCGTAAGAGAGGCCCGCACTTCCTCGAAATATTTCTGGATCTTGGGGGACTGGGTAATGGTCAGGGGATATTCCGGCCGGAGCTTGATCAAGTGTTCGAAATCCGATCGCGAGGCCTCCAGCTTCCCCAGGTTGTACTCGCTAACCGCGCGCAGTTCCAATGCGCTTTCCAGGAGCAGCTCGTCCGAAGCTTGGAGCCTGCCGGTCTGTTCCCATCCTTCGAGCTTGGCGATGACGGGCTTGATCGATTCAACAGCCTTCTTAAACTGGAAGGCGTGGTAGCTCGCCATTGCCGAGTTGAAGGCGTCGTGCAGGGTTCCCACCTCTTCCACTACCACCTGCCCACGGACGAGCAGGGCGACCCCGGAGACGAGCAGGAGAATGGTGAGCAGTTTTTTCATAGGCTCACCTTTCCGACGTACAGATCGTGCCCGTCCAGGAAATAGAAGGAACCCCGGCCGTTCCAGCCGAATGCGTCCATGCGGGCGGCCGCGCGGTTGCTGTCTCCAAGAAGCCGTCCCTTCAACGTAAACATGCTGACCTGGTGGCGTCTCCCATCCAGAATGACCACGTCCCCGGCAAAGTCCACCTGGAGATCGTCGGCGCGCCGGATGTCGATTCCGGCCTTGGAGGGATCGATCGTGGTTAGCGGAATGAGGTCGGCTCCGTAAACGTGGACCGTCCTTGTCCTGCGGTCCAGAATGTAGACTCGACCGACCGCGTCGGTCCGTATCTTCCACGGATCGGGCAGCGCCAGAACCTTCTTGCCCAAAACCTTTCCGGCCGCGTCAAGAACGAAAACCGCCGGCTCCCTGCCGTCCAGAACCAGCAGGTTTCCGCCGGGCGAGGCGGCGACCGATCGCGGCTTTTGGATGGCGTCAGGCAGTGGAATCGTGTGGTTGGCCCGAAAGACCGCCGCTTCGCCGAGTGCAAGGGGCAGTCCGTTGGGATCGAGAGTCAGGTCCCGTCCGCCCGGAAGATTTTGGGCCGCAAGGATCCTGCCCTGCGGGTTGACGAGCAGGACCTGGCTTGAGGTCAACAGCACCAGATTGCCTTCAGGCGCGGGAGTCAGGCTGATGACGCCCCGCAGCAGCTGGCCCGGAAGATCGGGCCACCTGAACCCCGATGGAGCGAAGGGAACGTCGAGGGGATCGGCGCCCTGATAGCGCAGAATTGACCGAAGCCTTGCGGCGGTCACGGCGTCTGGCCTTTGGATACGGCTCAGTTCGGCGGCGGCCCGGAAGGGCCGCTCCAGCGCCAGATCCACCAGAGCCGACGTCTTGAGCCACTCGTCATTCTTTGATAGAACCGGACGGGCTTCCTCAAGAAGCCGGTAGGCCTGCGTTATCCTGCCTTCGAACAAAGCCACCCGCGATTGCGCCAGGAGGTCTGGGGCAGCAACCGGGGCCCCGGCGGGAGGGAATGTCGCCGGCGGCGCGGCCAGCACGGCCAGGGTCATGAGCGCCGCAGCGGCGAAGCTACAGGTTTTCCACCGCCTTCTTACTGAAGTCCACGACTTTCGTTTGCTCGCCCTCATGGATCGTCCAATCGAAAGAGACCGTGCTGCCTGCTGGATCCACAACCTTGAAGCGGTGGCGGCCCGTCGCCAGTGGGTCTGTGCCGTTGAGGGGAAGATCATCCAGGTAGGACCCATCCACGTATACTTTTCCCTCGTTAGGCTTACCGTAGAGAAAGATTTTCCCGGTGGCCATCCGCGGCGCTTTCAGCATGCGGGTCTGCCCGGATTCCACCTTGACCGTCACCTTTCGCTCCCCACGGATCTTGGGGTCGAGAATCCTTATGGTGTAGGCCCCTTCCTTAAGCTTGACATCGTGACCCGGGCCTCCCAGGTACTGGTCGCCTAAATAGAATCTGATGTTACCAGAGGAGGCTGTTAACTTCAACGTACCCTTGGGTTTCTCAACCGGCAGACTGATGTTCACAGACAGGCTTTTCCGCGGATCCAGATCCTGGGAGACGGTTTCCCTGCCGGCGAGTTGGAGGGTCACCTTCACGGGGCTGCATCCGCTGCCTGAGATGTCGGCGGGCGTGACGCGGCCGGTGTCCTGCCCGTCCAGAAAGATTTCAGCGCCCGGCGGAACGGAGGCGACGGAAAGCTTGTAAGGCCCCGGCTGGAGTGCTAGGCGGATCGTGGAAAGTCCGGGACCATTTCGACTGGTCTTCTTGGCGGAAAGGCATCCCAGGCGCGCCTCTACCACGTGTGCTGACGTGTCCCCGGGGGCGAGGGTCACCATCTTCACCGGCCTGCCGTCCATAAAAAGGCTGGCTCCGGGAGGATTGGTGATAACTTTGACTGGCCGGGGCAGCTTCTCTTCGGAGGGTGCGACAGGGACTTTCGTGGCCGGGGCGGGCGCCGAGGGCGCCAAACCGCCCCCCGCTATGTAAAGAGCCCCTGCGACCGCACCACCGAGCAGGGCGGCGAAAGCCCCCGCGAAAAGAAACTTTCGAAAGGCGTGGCGCGATGAGCTTCTCGGACGGCGAATCACGGAACTGGGGGGAGGCGGCAGAAATTCATTCCCGCCTGGGTCGCTTTCCAGAGACGGAAGGATTTCTTCAAATCCGCTGCGGGAATAGTTCCGGATGGCGTCCATAAAGGCTCTCGCCGTTTGAAACCGCATCGCAGGATCTTTGTCTACGGCCTTTTGTACGATTTGATTCAGGGCTTCCGGAAGGTTGGGATTCAAGGTACGCGGCGCCGGGGGACCCTCGTGCAGGATCTTGTAAATGATGGTTGAAAGGGTGTCTCCCTGGAAGGGTCGGGTGCCTGTCAGAAGTTCATAGAGAACGACCCCCATGGAAAACAGGTCCGACCGGCCGTCCAGCGGTTTTCCCTGAACCTGTTCCGGCGACATGTAATGAGGGGTCCCAATGACGGTGCCGCTCTGGGTAAGGTTGGCCTCTTCTTTCTTGGCCAAGCCAAAATCCATCACCTTCAGGGTGTCCCCGTTCACCACCATCATGTTGCCGGGCTTGATGTCCCTGTGGACAATTCCATGGCGGTGAGCATACTCGAGCGCCGATAGCCCCTGGGAAACGAGCGAGAGAACCTTGGGCAGGGGCAGGAGCTTTCCCCGCACGCAGAAGCTGTCCAGGAGAATGCCTTCCACGTGCTCCATGGCGATGAACATGGTGCCCTTATCTTCGAAAACATCAAAGATGGTGACGATGTTCGGATGGAGCAGCCGACCGGCGGCTTGGGCTTCCCGGAGAAACCTGGCCTTGTTTTCCTCGATTTCTTCCGGGCGGGCGCCCTCCTGGGGCTTGATGGTTTTGAGCGCGACCCGGCGCCCGATTTGAGGGTCGTACGCCAGGTAGACCACGCCCATAGCGCCCTTGCCGATGATCTCCTGCACTTGGTATCTGCCGACCTGTTTCACGTCATCGTTCAAGCGGGAAGCCCTCTCATCCCTGATTGTGTGCCTTCCGGGCGTGGC
>JARRNO010000167.1:0-4855 GCA_037384885.1 Acidobacteriota bacterium | reverse complement strand
GATGTTCGAGGACACCACGGACTCCACCTACCTCGGCTATTACGCCTCGGACGCCTGGTACGCCGACTGGAACGGGGACGGGTTTCCCGACGCCGCGGTGGGGCGCCTCCCGGCGACGTCGTTCACCCAGTCGGAGGGAATGCTCCAGAAGATCATGGCCTACGAAGACCAGGCATTAACCGGTTCCTGGTTCAAGAACATTCTCTACATTTCCGACAAGCCGGATACTCACGGCCAGGAATTCGAAACCTTCAACGACAATCTGGCCTCCACATATACGCCGGCCCCGTGGACGTTTCAAAAGATCTACTATGCGCAATCCCCTTATGATGGGACGAACTTTACCCAGTGCGCCTCGGATATCCGCGCGGCCTTTCCCGAGTCCTCCCTTGTCAGTTACAACGGCCACGGGTATTTTACCTGGTGGGGACAGGACCTCATCTTTTCCTCTAAGAAACTGAGAAACAGCAGCGGTGGCAGCGGGACGACATATTCCGACGTGGACCTGCTTATGAATCCCACAACCCAGCTCCCCTTTGTCCTGAACGGCACGTGCTACGCGGCCGCCTTCAACGCGAATCCGGACGGACAATGGTCTCCCGCATTGGCGGAAGATCTCATGGATCGCTCGGACCGCGGCGCCATCGGGGCGTCCGGATTTACGACCATCGGCTACGCGTCCGAAGAAGGCGCCTTCACCGACACCTTTTTCGCCCAGGCATTCGATGCGCCGAAGGTCAGGACCGTCGGGGACCTGGTCGAGGCGGGCCGTTTCGCGCTGCCCTCGACGGACCAGCGGGCCGTCCGGTCCATCGTACTTCTGGGCGATCCGAGCATGAAGCTCCTTCTCCCGGCGCCTCCGCCTCCGGCCGGTTTGAGCGCTTCCCCTGGAAATCAATCGGTGTCGCTTTCCTGGACTGCGCCGGCAACGGCCCCCGCGGGTTACAACGTCTACCGTTCAAGCGACGGCGGCAACACGTGGGCCAAGGTCAATGCCTCTCTCGTGACCGCTTCGACCTATACGGACAACGGGCTCACCAACGGAACGACCTACTATTATTATGTGACTTCCGTGGACGGGAGCGGCTTCGAGGGAGCGCCCAGCACCGCCGTGTCCGCGGTTCCCCTCAATCCCAACCCGCCCGCTGCGCCCACGGGGCTCGCCGCGACAGACAACGGGGACGGCGCCTCCCTGAGCGTGAGCTGGAACCCCAACGGCGAATCGGATCTGGACCATTACACGCTTTACTGGGGCACATCCAGCGGCAGCTACAGCCAGAGCCAGGTATTCGGCAAGACCGTCACAAGCACGGTGGTGGGGTCGCTGACCACAGGGACGCGCTATTATTTCGCCCTATCCGCCACGAACACCTCCGGGAAGACGAGCAGCCTGTCCGGCGAGGTGTCGGCCGTACCGACCAAAATCAAGCTCGCCGTCCGTCCCCCGGCGATGATTACGGACCTGAAGGTGGTTCGCAGCGGCAGAGATTTAGACCTGAGCTGGACGGCTCCGGCCGTCGATGTGGGAGGGGAGCCAACGACCGTGGCGGGCTTCGAGATTTTCAGAAATACGGGGTCCTTCAACTGGAGCCTTGATGGGATGACGCCGCTCGCCAACCTTCCGGCCTCCCAGACAACATACACCGATGCGGGAGCCGCCGCCGTGTCTGGACCATTGAGCTACCTGGTGGTGGCGCTGGACGCCAACGGCGACAGATCCCCCGCTTCCAACCCTCCGCCCGGCCCCGTCCTGGATCTCAGGGTGACGACCTCAGCGGCAACCGGCGCCACTCTGATTCACTTCTCGCCCGTAACCACCAACATGTATGGCAGGCCGGACAGCTTGATCGACCATTACGAGTTGTACGGTTTTTACCCGATGACCCAATCGGCCGATCATGTGAAGCCCGGTTCCCCGGCCCTGCAGGCGCGATTGCTGGCGACGCTTCCTCCTTGCGAAGGTACGGCGGTTTACTGTGATTCAAGCGGGCAGAAACCGTTGTTCTACACGGCCGTCGCGGTGGACAACCGGGGCAACACAAGCCTGTACTGACAGATCACATCGGAAGACGGCCGGGCGTGTATGAGACCCAATGCGGGCCGGGGAGTCTGCAAGGGCTTTAAACGCCAGCCGGGGGTGGGAACATGACGAAGCCGGCGCTTGAATCGCCGCAGAAGACCGCATCCTGGATTCGCGACGCGAGGGCGGGTGATGAAGCCGCCTTCGAGTCTCTGGTCAAGGTTTATTACGGTCCGCTTTTCCATGTTCTGCGTCCCGTTCTGCCCACACAAGAAGACGTGGAAGAGGTCCTGCAGGACGCTTTTTACCGATTCTATCTGGCCCTGCCTCGGTTTCGTGAAGACGCCGATCCCTTCCCGTTTCTCAGAACAACCGCCCTCCGGAGGGCTTATACCCACCTGAAAAAACACCGCATCCGTCTTGAATCTCTGGAACACCTCTCCGAAGGGGGGGTGGAGATTCCATCTGGAACACCATCCCCGGACCCCGCGGTTCTTCAGCGCTGGGCCTCCCGTCTCTCTCCCAGGCGCCGGATGGTTTTCCTGCTTCGGGAGCTGGGCGGCATGGCGGATGAGGCCATTGCGAAGGAGCTCGGGATCCGGTGTTCCACCGTTCGACGGCACGCTCAGATGGCGCTTGCGGAGCTGCGCCGGTCCCTGGAGGAAGGAGACCTCTGAAAGCGGCGTAAAAGCCTCGTCCCTGCCGCCATGCTGTTTGCTCCGCTTTCCGAACCTACGTATAATAAAAGAACTGCCGAACGGAGGCCGATGTGGACCTCGCCAAAATTAGGAAAAAGGCCCGGGCGTCTTCGAAAGAAGACCGGGAAGACAAAAGACCGCCAGCCGGGAGGCGCGGCGGAAAACAATCTACCGCCAAGTCCGCGGAACGAGCCCGGAAGAAAACCGCATCCTCAAAGAAAGAGAACCAGGAACTTACTCTCGACCGGCCCAAGGAGAAATTCAAGCCTGCGGATGCAGCCAAGGCCGAACCCGCCCTGGACGAGAATCCTCCGGCTGAGGAGCAGAACCCTCTTCCCGATATGGCGGCCGCCCGGCACCTGGAGAAGCTGCTCTTGTTTTCCCTGGGGAAGAGAAAGTACGCGATTTCCATCACTGAGATCTCACAGATCGTTCCCGAAAGAACGCTGACTCCGATCCCGCACGTGCCTTCCTTCGTCAAGGGTGTCTTCTCCCTGAGGGGGAAAGTGGTCAGTGTGCTCGAAGTGGCGGGAAGGCTCGGCCTGAAGATCCCCAAGCACCAAGTGGAAGGCAAAATTATCGTGCTGGATGCTTCAACGGACTTGTTCGGCCTCAGGGTCGACAGTATCGACCAGGTGATGGAAGTGGATGTGGAATCGCTTGAGCCTCCCCCGGAGGCGAAGCAGACACAGGAGCAGGAGATGGTGGAGGGCGTATTCCATCACCAGGGGAAGACAGTGGCGTATTTGAATTTGCCCATGCTTCTTTCCTTTGACGTATCGGAGGCCGGATGATGATCGTGCAGTGCCCGAACTGCTTCAAACGGTACCGGCTGGCACAGACCCAGAGCAAACTGCTTCGGGTGAGGTGCAAAGGGTGTTCCAACGAGTTTCTGGTTGCTCCGACGCAGCGCAGCGCCCACGAAGTGGCCGGCGGATCGGACGGCGCGAAGGTGGTCGTGGCCGATATCCAGCGAGACTTTCGGAATCTCCTGGTCGGGATGCTGCAGCATCTCGGCCTGCACCTCTACGTGGTGGAAGACGGCGCGGAGGCGCTGCAGGTGGTTCACAAAACGGCTCCGGTGCTTCTTCTTGTCAACCCTTACCTTCCCAAGGTCATGGGGACGGACTTGATCGAACGCCTGAGAAAGGATAAGAAGGCGCCCAAGAGCATCATTCTCCTTGGCGCGATCCATAACCACAGGCGTTACCGGAGGAGGCCGGAATCTCTTTACGGGGCCGACGACTATCTGGATGAGGGCGCTCCAGAAGAAGTTATCCTGGGCAAGCTTCGCTACCATCTGAACCTCCCGGGGCGTTCTGCAGGGGAGGCCGGCCGTCTTGAAGATCGCGCGCCGCTTCGGCTTGCGAGGATCATCTTCACAGACCTGCTGGTCTACGAACCGGAGAGGATGGGGTCCGTTGAGAAAGTGTCTGACTTTTTTACCGTGTTCAAGGCGGAAGCGGAAGAGGGCCGGCGGTACCTTGAACAAAAGTTTCCCGGTAAGGGAAGCCTGCTTCGCCAGGTCGTTTCGGAATACCTCCACCAGGACAAACGGACAAGTCCATGAATGACGAACTGAGACAAATGACCCAGTCCGGGGATGTGGAAACCCGGCGCCGGGCGGCGCTCGCGTTGGCAGATCTGCCCACCGACGAAGCCCTCGCCCACCTGGACCGGCTGCTGGGAGATGTGAACTGGCGCGTGCGAAAGGCTGCTGTGGAATCGGCCATTACCTTCGCCCCCGAAGCCATTATCCCCGTTCTTCTGGAGGGACTCTACGACGCCGAAAACGCCGGGCGTAGTAAAACTTCCGTCGAGGCGCTTATTAAGATCGGGCCCTCCGTCCTCCCGTTTCTTTACGAAAGGCTCGTCGAAGAAGACGTGGACGTCAAGCTTGCCTTGATCCTCTTGATGGGGGAGATCCCGAGCCGCTCCTCCATCCCGCACCTGATCTACTTTTTGAGCCACGACAACAAAAATATCGTCTCGGCGGCCGTTTCGAGTCTAGGCCGGCTCAAGGATCCGAGCACGCTCCCCATCCTGGTGGATTTGCTCAACCGCTCCGATGACTGGACGAACTTCCACCTGATCGACGCATTCGCAGAGATCGGCGGGCCGGAGGCGGTGGACCGCC
>JARRNO010000166.1:0-4871 GCA_037384885.1 Acidobacteriota bacterium | reverse complement strand
GACTGGTTCTTTGCAAGATATTCATAATAGTAGACCGCCCTGCCTCCCGATGTGTTAACCCTGAGGTGCGGCTCTTTCTCGAGAGATTGCCCTTTCTTGGTGGCATAGATGCTTTCAGAGACCTGCTGGTCGGCGGTCTTGAGCCCGTCTGTCATCGTCGCGGGACGGCCTGAAAGCTCGAATTTGACCCTGTGCAGCTTCCCATGGCGGTCGCGATAGACATGAACGGCCCGAATGTGTACGGAGGCCTCCCAGCGGGCGTTCATTTCCGCAAACAGGGGGTTGACCTCGCGTTTCGGTTCGACGGCGCCCGCGGGGGGCTTGCCCTTGCTGTATCCGGACGGTTTGAGAATGAACCAGTTCGACGGCAGGTCAAGGGAAACGCCGTCCTTCGAATCCTTGATGGTCCGCCACTTTTGTCCGGCGGTCTGTTTTCCCCCGCCGGCCTTGGGCGGAACGGCAAACACCGCCGTCACGAAGGCCGCGGCGGCCAGCAACACTCCAAATTTCGACATTCTTGGCATCGTCATCCTCCAATCGAAGGGCGAGGCCGTGTTGCGGCATTGGCCGCTGCGTGGCCGGTGAATCCTGATAAGTGTTTCGTATTTAGTGGGTCTCGCGTATTTCTCTGCATGCAACAATTTGACTCAAAGAACACTGCAGGATGGGTTCTTTGCAGACAAAAAGGCCCTGCACGGGCAGAGCGCCATCCTGTAAGGACCACTTGCGCAGATTCTCCGGCGGCGGCGGACGAAGTCCGCAAGAGGCAAAGCTTTGGGGACGCCCAAGGCAGTCCGCCCGCGGCAGGCTCCCGCGAAGGCTACCAGCTTGCTCGGATTTTGCGGCTTTATCGCAAAATCCGGCTGCCGACCGGACGGCGGCTGGATCCAAGGAACGTGAACCGGTCACGCCGCAGGCGTACTGGGATGTACTCCGAGGACGTGAGCCGGCGAGCAGTGACGCAGGAGACAGCTCCGGATCTGTCGGCGCATTGTTTTTAAAGGGTGGGAGCGGCGAGTAGTAACGCGACGGCAGGGTGGCAGCCGGACGGGGCCGCTCCGCACGACAGTGCGGCGCGACGGTCAAATGCGGCTGAAGGAAAGCTCGCTTTTCAGCAGGAGCATTGACCAAAGCGACAGGGCGTGCAGCGCCCGCGGCCCCGTCCACCGGCGCCCTACTGGCCCGGGTCATCGACGGTGTAGAAATACACATTTGAATTCGTCAGCGCGTTGGCGTCGTCGTAGGTCTGGCTCGACGTGCTGCCCAGCTTCTGCATCACCTGCGGATTCGTCCCGCGGTACACGTTGTAGCTCGTCATGTTCGACGTGTCCGTCCAGCTCAGCACCGCGTCCGGATTGCTCTTGTTCACCTTCAAGGTGACCGCCGCCGACGGCTTCACGTAGACCGAGCTGGTCGTGGAAGAACAACCGTAGCTCTGGCTCTGGGCGGCGTTCACGGTGATGACGCTGTAAAGATACGTCGTGCCGCTCGTCAGGCCCGTGTCGGTAAAGTAGTTGTTCGATGTCTTGCCGACCGGCATATTGTCGCGCAGAACTTCGTAGTAGGCGATGTCCGTGCCGTTGCCGTCCACCGGCTGCCAGGAAATGGTCGCCGCGGTCGAAGAAACACCATAGGCCATGACGCCGCTCGGGCAGGTGGGCGTGTAGGCGTACGTACAGCCGAAGGGCTCGATGTAGTTCGTCCCATAGGTTGCCTGGGTGCCCGCGAAAGAAACCAGATAACCGTAGCGACCGAAGCCCGCTACCGGTTGCCTGCTGCCTCCGGATCCTTGCGTCACCTCAACATTGCCGGCCTGCGGCACGCCGTCCGCACTGACGCGTTGAAAGTAAATCTCGTAGTACCCGGTTTTGTTGTCCGCCCAGAACACACCAAACTCCGCCCCTGTCCAAACGATCATTGGATCGATCGAGAAGCTTGAATTATTGCTGAGATTCGTGTCGGTCCCAGCTAGCTGGTCGCCGTGGAACTGGTTGAAGTAGGTCTCGGGGTTACCATCCCGATAGTCGGTCCAGACCATGGACAGCCCGTTTCCAGAATCCGCAAGGGCCGGATACTCCATGGTGTTTGAAGTCGCTACGAGCTGCCTTTGGGGGCTGGGGCTGCCCGAGGCCTCGAAGAAGGCACGGCCCCAAATATCGTAATTGGCGCCATTGCGGAAGTCCTCCCAGACAATCTCGTAGGCGCCGAGACCCGTGTTCCAGGCGACGGCCGGATTGACTTGGCTGTTGGAGGCGTCGCAGATCACGATATCGTGGTAGGCGCCGGACCCAAGGATGCTTCCATCGCCCCCTACGGCAGTGGCGAAGACATCTTCTCCGCTTGTCGCGTTGTTGCGCGTGTCGTACCAGACAACGACATAGTCGCTCCCGTTCCAGGCCAGTGCGGGCGCAGCGCAGCTTCCGGTTTCAGGCTGTCCCACAAAAGAGACCTTGAGCGGCGATCCGATCATGTTTCCATCGGCATCCAGCCGCGCGAAATAGACCTGGTAGTCGGCGTCCCCGCTCTGCAGCCCAATCCACGCAAGCCCATATCCGCTGCCGTTCCAAACGAGCGCGGGGGAAAAGCTGGTGTCGCTGTTGGTTGTGTTTTGCACGACAACACCTGCCGACTGGGGGGTTCCGTCCGCATAATACCTTCGAAAATGAACCCGAAAATCAGAGACGTCCACCCAGGCTGTTCCGTAGTCCAAACCATTCCAGGCAAGCGGCGTTCGAGGCAACGCATAGAGATTCCCACCGATATTCGTGGCGGGCGCGATATTCTGGGGGGAACTGCAGGTTGGCCAGTAATCCGTTTTCGGTTGATTCGCCCTGACGGTTGTGAAGAGGAAGAGCAAACTGCCTGCAAAAGCTAAAACCACTGAGACTCTACGGCACATGAGAAACCTCCAAACTGTTTTCACCCGATCGCTCCAAGGGATTCCGGGCGGTTCTGGAGGGGTGCCGTATTCCGGCCATGCAGAAAAAAAGAGCCGGGGTGATTCGCGGGCCCCATGCCAGGTGGGCACACTCCAGGCGCCGGAAGCGAAGACGGTTCTCCGCCTGCCGGCGGTCCACCCGAAAATCCCCCCAAGAGTTCCAAATAAAGAACAGATCGCGCTTATCCGAGTTGGTTGGTATCAGGTTACCGCCAGGTTGACCGGGAGTCAAGGGAGGGCCGCAATGGCCGCACAGCGGCCAGGAAGCTGGCTGCTTCGCAGCCAGGGAGAGGGAAGAGGGTAGAAGTTCTCGGTACGCGTGCGTTGCGGGCAGTCAATCGTGAGTCGTGTCGAAGGCCTACCTTTGGGGGCAAAGATTTGAAAAGAAGACCGTTGCGGGAACGGCCGCAGGGATGCGGCCGCTACATGGGGCCTAACGGCCAGGCGGACGCTGGCCGACGGTGACCGGCGGCAGTCCGCCGGCGGGAACCGGACGTTGCACGGTGCAAAGCGCCATGCGACTGACGGCTATCGGTTAACGCTTCACCGCGCGGCGCGGCGTGACGAGCGGTTTCACCCACCTTTGCGCGCGCTTCCCGCAGTTCATCAAAGTCCCCGATCCGGGGCATTTCACCCGAAGGGGGCGTTTATGGTGGTGCGACTGGGCTTGACGAAGCGCGCCCGTGAACGGACAATAGGAGTAACCAGCGACGAGTCCATTGCAGTGAGGGGATCGCCACCATCCGATCGCCCACGACCCGTATCAGCCTTACGGCGCGGCGGCCGCGGACGCCTATGGGGCTCATCCCCGCTCGGCTTTGCCGCCGGTACGTGGGTTGAGGGGGATCCAGCCGTGAAGCGGCATCATTCCCACGATTCTTTATGAGAACCCGCCAGCGCGCATCATTTATCGCGCTGCCATGGGCGGAGCCTGCGGGTTGAGAGTTCTCAATAGTGTAAATTATTTAAGTCCGGCTGACAGGGCATCGTTTCATATTCGGAATGGGGCAAGCAGCACAGAGGGAAACCATGACCCACGTCAAGATCACCACGGGTAAGCGAAGCTGGCGGGAACTGATCACCGCCCTGAAGGCAGAGGTGACACAATGGACCGAAGGGCGCCTCTGGTGGTGGCGGGGGCTGATTCTGGCCTGGCTGGTCTACATCGCTGTCCGGCATCTTTCCGACCCGCTCTACACCAGCCTTTTCGGCGGTCTCGACCTGGGCATCCACGAGGGAGGACACCTGCTCTTCTCGTGGGCGCCCAAATTCATCATGGTCCTGGCGGGGAGCTTCACACAGTGCGCCGCGCCGCTGATCGCCGCATGGCTCTTCCTCCGCCAGCCGGACTATTTCGCCGTCCCGGTGTGCGGGGCGTGGTTCGCAGACAACCTGTACAGCGTGGCCGCCTATGTGTCCGACGCCCGCGCCATGGAGCTTCCCCTCGTGTCGGTCGGAGGCGGACAGACGGAACACGACTGGAATTATATCCTGGGCTCGCTCGGACTGCTGCGATGGGACACCTTTTTCGGCGGCGCGATCCGGCTGCTGGCCCTCGTGATCATGGCGCTTTCGCTTGCGGCCGGCGCCTGGATCCTCTGGACCATGGCGCGATCCTCGAAACAGCCCGCATCAAGCCCATGATATCGTTGCAATGAGACCCTTCATGAATCGAGTAGTTGGGGGAAAAGCATGAATCTTTCGGATCCGGGCGCGCTCTCCACCCTGGAAGCCGTTGGCGGTTTTCTGCATACCGCGCTGCTGTACCTGCAAAAGAAATCGAAGGCGGCGAAGAAAAGAGACAGCGCCCTGGCGCGGTACTCCTACCCCATCCGTCTTCTGAGCACGGCAGTGGTCGTCTTCTGGATAGTGGTGTTTGTGTTCGCGCTGCCGGCCCGCATCTCCCAGTCAGGCGATCCCGAAGCCTTCAAAA
>JARRNO010000165.1:0-4892 GCA_037384885.1 Acidobacteriota bacterium | reverse complement strand
GCCGGCAAGGAGGTTGGGAAGCGAGGAGTGAGGAGGTGCGCGCGGGAGGTTCTCCGCAGGAAAGGATTTAAATAGCCTGCCGTTGCGGGATTCGGCCGCCGGAGGCGGCTACTTCCTAGCTTCCTAGCCTCCTCGCTTCCTCGCTTTTTACCCCCTCGCTTCCTCACAAATCCAACGGGCATCACGCGAAGAAAATCCGCGCGTAAGCGCATCCTTGGACGTCTACCCTCTACCGTCTCCTCTTTCCCTGGCTGCGAAGCAGCCGGCTTCCGGGTCGCCTCGCGGTCCTACTTATTGACGAAGGGGCCGGCGGAGGGAGCGAGGACAAGCTCGTCCACGCAGGCTTCGGGGGGCTGGTCGAGCATGTAGACGGCTGCGCCGGCTACCGTATCCACATCCATCATGCGTTCGAGGGGAAGCGTTCCCTGGTAGGCGTCCCAGGCGGGTGTGACGGTGGCGCCCGGAACGAGGGCGGAGATCTTGACGCCGTGGGGTCTTGCTTCTTCCCGAAGGGCGGCGAGAAATCCCATCAGCCCCCACTTGCTGGCACAGTAAGCTGTTTCCTTGGCGAACCCCACCCGGGCGGCCACGGAGGAAACCGCGAGAATGTGGCCCTGCTTTCTTTTATAGAGGTGCGGGGCAAGTTTGTGCGTGAGGTAGTAGAGGGAGAACAGGTTGGTTTCAAGAATGTCCCGGAATTCTTCAGGCGGGGTGTCCTGGAGGAGATTCAGCCGGAAGACGCCGGCGCTGTGGATCAGTGTCCCGACGGCGCCGAATGTTTCCAGCGCCCGGTCCACAAGGCGCTCTGCATCGGCTTGTTTTTTTAAGTCGCCCGGTTGAGCGGCTACCTCCAGCCCCCGGGCTTCAAATTCGGTGACCATGGCAGCCAGCTTTTTCTGGCTGCGTCCGCCGAACACGAGGGGAAGGCCCCGCCCGGCGAGCTTCCCGGCAACAGCCCGGCCGATGCCCGAGGTGGCGCCCGTTATAATGACTGCGCCTGGCACCATCCTTCGCCTCCTGGTTTGCCTGGCGGTCTGGCTCCCGGCTCAGGCCGATTCGGGATCGGGAAGGGGGTTGTCCCGTTGAACCAGGGACAGGAATTCGCGTCTCAGGCCGGCGTCGCGCCGGTAGTCGCCGAGAAAGGACATGGTTCCCGTAACGCTCTCCTGTTTGGACACGCCCCGCATGGACATGCACAGGTGGAATGCCGTGGCCCAGACCGCCACCCCTTTCGGATCGAGCAGCTCCTGGATGGCTCCTGCCACCTGGTTGGTGAGACGCTCCTGCAGCTGCAGGCGGCGTGCGTACACGTCGATCAACCTTGGAATCTTGGAAAGGCCGATGACCTTGCGGCTGGGGATGTAGGCCACGCTCATGTGGCCGAAAAAGGGCAGCAAATGGTGCTCGCAGAGGGAATAGAATTCCACGTTCCTCACAAGGACCGGCTCGCTGTAATCTTCGGCGTCGAAGACGGCCTCGTTCAGCACTTCCCGGAGGTCCTGGCCGTTGCCGGACGTCAGGTAGCGGAAAGACTCCGCCATTCTCGCGGGCGTTCGGACCAACCCTTCACGCTCCGTATCTTCTCCCAGTTCCTCGAGCAAGCTGCGGCAGATTCCCGTCAGCGCATCCCCGTCTGGAGCGGTGACGCCCGGCTGCTTCGCCCGCAGGTTGATGACGGGCGACGGTTCGTAGTCTTCGCGGTTTTTCATGTCTCTGTTTTCAGTCATTTCCCCGGACCGTGGCAATGTTGTTTTCGGTTTCGAAAATTCGTACTTCATAGAGTCTCCCTGCTGGGATTTTCGCTTCCAGCCGGCGCCAGAACACCTGGGCAAGGTTTTCGGCCGTCGGGTTCAACCCCTCCAGGAACGGAACGTCGTGGTTGAGATGCTTGTGGTCCACGTGACGGATGACTTCTTCCTCCACCACGTCCTTCAACTGTTTCAGGTTGAGGATCATCCCCGTTTCACTGGATACGGGGCCCTCAACGGTGACCTCGACGGAGTAGTCGTGGCCGTGTCCATTTGGATTGTAGCAGGATCCGAAGACTTCGTAATTCTTCGCGTCGTCCCAATCCGGATTGAGCAGCCGGTGGGCCGCGGAGAAACGAGACTTCACCGTCAGCAAAACCTGCATCGAACCTCCCTGCCCGGCGAAAAGGCAAACGGAAAAATTAAAACAAGCCGGGCCGCCTTTTGTTCCCCAACGGCGTAGGTCGCCGCCGGCCGGCGCCGGCGGATTTTTCACGGCGGCGCTGGAATTTGAAGGCGGTACCCTTTGTTGCTATTTTACCGTATGGGGGTGGAGCCCTGCCACCCGTGCAGCCTCCGGGGCGCGGCGCCCTTGCATTTTCCAGCACCGGCGCCTGTCGACAGTTCATCCGGCCGCACCGCCGGGAAGGCGGAAGGAGAGCGGCCTGCCGATACGGTGGCAAACCAAACAGTACGATGACGACATCTCAAGGAGGGATCACATGAATCTCGTCGGACAAAAAGCACCTGACTTTGAAGTGGATGCGGTGGTCAACGGGGAATTCAAGAAGGTCAGCCTTTCCAATTTCGAAGGCAAATACCTCGTGCTCTTCTTCTACCCCATGGACTACACCTTTGTCTGCCCCACGGAAATCGTGGCCTTTGCAGAACGCCATGAGGATTTCAAGAAGCTCAACGCAGAAGTGATGGCGGTTTCCGTGGACAGCCAGTTCGTGCACCTTGCCTGGCAGAACACGCCTCGCGCCGAAGGCGGGCTCGGGCCCGTTCCTTTCACGCACGGCGCGGACATCAACAAGAACATGTCCCGCGACTTCGACGTCCTTCTCGAAAAGGAAGGCGTGGCGCTGCGCGGGCTGTTCGTCATCGACGACGAGGGCGTCATCCAGCACGCCACGGTGAACAACCTGGGTGTGGGGCGAAGCGTGGACGAGACCCTTCGCCTCGTTCAGGCCATCCAGACCGTGAAGAAAACCGGAGAAGTCTGCCCGGCGAACTGGCATCCCGGCGAGGATACCATGAAGGGCGACGTGAAGGGTTCGCGGTCCTACTTCGAGAAGCATTTCGACTGAAAACACCCGGGTTCATCATTCAGGGGCGGGGGTTCCCGCCCCTTTTTACGTTGGGCTGAGCCAAGTTCTTGAAGAATAGGGAGATTGCTCTTATGATAAATGATTGTAGGGGGAGTCTCCGGTGGTGAAGACGGACGTGCTGATCGTCGAGGACAATCAGGACACGGTGGAACTGCTCAGGCAGATCCTGACGCAGTACCCGGTGACAATCAACGCGGTTTCCAAGGCGTCGGAGTGCCTGGAGACGGTTCAAACCACCCAGCCGGCTGTGATTCTGCTCGACTATCGGCTCCCGGACGGAGACGGGGTCAGCCTGCTCAAGGAAATATTGAAGGAATGGGCCCAGGCGCAGGTCATCATGATGAGCGCCTACAGCTCCATCCCCATGGCCGTGGAAGCGGTCCGGGTCGGCGCGCTGGATGTCCTTTCCAAGCCGTTCGATCTGGCGCAGCTCGAGATGACGCTTCAGCGGGCGCTGCGTGTCGCCGCGCTGGTCACCCGGTCTCAGCAGGACCGGACTCTCCTGGAGCGGCGGTTCCTCTTTCCCAACATCATCGGGCAGTCCCAGGCCATTCTGGAAGCGGTGAATCTCGCGGGAGAGGTGGCGCAGACGGACGCCACCGTCCTGGTGACGGGCGAGAGCGGCACGGGGAAAGAGGTCTTCGCCAAGGCGATTCATTTCAACTCCCACCGCAACCGGAAGCCGTTTTTCCCCATCAATTGTTCCGCGATTCCCGATACGCTGCTGGAAAGCGAACTCTTCGGGTACCGTCACGGCGCCTTTACCGGCGCCTCGGAAGACAAGCAAGGGATCCTGGACCGCGCCAACGGCGGAACCGTGTTCCTGGACGAGATCGCCGAAACGTCTCCCGCCTTTCAGGCGAAGCTGCTGCGGGTTCTCCAGGATCGGGAATACCTTCCGCTGGGGGCCACGGAATTGAGGCGCTGCGACGTCAGGGTGGTCGCGGCAACCAACAAGCCCCTGGAACAGTGGGTGCACGAGGGCAAGTTCCGCGAGGACCTGTACTTCCGGATCAACGGGTTCGAGATCCATATCCCTCCCCTTCGCGAGCGCCTTGAGGACATTGTTCCGCTGGCTGATTATTTCCTGAAAGAGGTGGCCCAAAGGTACGGGAAGTCCGTCCACAAGCTTGGGCCGAGGGCGGTGCAGGCGCTCAGGCAATATCACTGGCCGGGAAACGTGCGGGAGCTGAAGAACAAGCTGGAAATGGCCTGCATTCTCGCCAAGAAAGAGACGATTCAACCCGGCAACCTCTTTCCGAACCAATCCCGGCGCCAAGGGGGCAATGGCCAGAACGGAGCCCCCTGGAGCCTCCCGCCGGAAGGCGTCCAGTGGAGCAGGCTGGAGGCCTCCCTGCTGTCCCAGGCCATGGCCCGGGCCCAGAAAAACGTTTCCAGGGCGGCCAAGCTGCTCGGCTTAAGCCGGGCGACGCTGCGCTACCGTCTCAAGAAGTACAATTTGCTCGACGAAGAGTAACTGGATCATTTGAGCCACATTGTGGAGCATATGGTCCATGACGTCGGAGCCGCCCCGGCGGACTGGGGGGTCAAATTTGCGCGCCTATATGGCTGCATTTTAACGGTATCGGGCCATGTTGGCGTGCCGGAGGTCTTTTTGGCATGCAGGTTGCTATGTTATATGGTCAAACAAGGGATTGAGTGAGGAAGCCAGCAAGGGTTCGGTGAACGGGAGCCGGGGGGCTCCCTGTTTTTTTGTCCTGATGACAATCAAAGACAATCGGATCTTCCGGGGGGCTCGTCGGTATTGGCTCCCGAGGGACTGTGTGGCATCATGCTGTTTGGACGCCGGCGG
>JARRNO010000164.1:0-4909 GCA_037384885.1 Acidobacteriota bacterium | reverse complement strand
CTGGAAGTCGCGCCCACAACGGCCTTTGGCCCGACGGACGTCGAATGACGGTTGTCGGCCGCTGCACGGCGCAAAGCACCGTCCCGCAGAGGATGGCCCGATAATTCTTGAGCCGCCGTCGGCCGTCAGCCAACCGCCGTCGCGCCGAGCTTCGAGCCGCTTACGCCTCCCATCCTCCCTGTTTATTAGTACGTCTGGCGTGCGTTGAGGGCCCCAGGCAGCAGAAGCGCCGCAATCACCCGGCCTGGACCGTGCACCCCCTGGACGGTGATGCCTCCGATGTCCGACGATTTTGAAGGACCGGAATGCAGGCCCAGCGCAGCGGGAAGATCCTTCTCCAGCCCGTCGAGAGCCCCCCCGAGTCCCGCCGTCAACGCTTCCGCCTGAACCCAAACAAGATGGACCGGCTCAAGAAGCTGGACCGCGCGCCCCTCCCGGCTGTCCAGAACCATCGTACCTGTGAGAGCCGCCGCCCTGCGGGCCATGGAGACGCCGAGGTCCGCTTCGGCCGGCGGCGCTTCGGGCAGCCCGGGACAAAGCGATTCCGGTATCCCCTTCGCGACGGCTGCAGAAGTGAACTGCGAGGCAAAATCGGAAAGCCATACCGCCGCATCTGCCATTGAGCCGAAGCTCACCACTTCGCCTCCTCCGGCCTGAAACCGCTCCGTGAAAAGCACCGCGGCATCTCGTTCTCCATCCGGAGGAAGCGATCCGGGATGGGATGCCGGCTCTTTGTCCTTGAGCGCGGCCCGGACACGCCTGAGAATATCGTCTTTCAATCGATCCCCTCCTTCCAGAGCTCGCGAAAACTCTTGGGGCTGGCTTCGAGCCCGCTTCGCAGCGATTTCCAATTCCTGATCACGGGAATCACCCGGTTGTCCAGTGCGCCCGGAATCTTTCGCATGGCTCGGGCGGCGGTCCGGTAAAGCAGGGGGTGGCGCATGACAGCGGCGTAACCCTTCATCATGGCCGCCTCAGAGCCGGGAGTCAGACCCCTCGAAGCCGCCCGGCGCCTCCACGTCAGCAGCAGCCGCGGAATGGGAATTTTCACGGGACAGACGTCGTAGCACGCTCCGCAGAGCGACGAGGCAAAAGGGAGCGCCGAAGTCGAATCCAGCCCGAGCAGCCCCGGGGCAAGTACCGCGCCGATGGGGCCGCCGTAAACCCATCCGTAGGCGTGGCCGCCTGTTTGCCGGTACACCGGACAGACGTTCAGGCAGGCGCCGCACCTGACGCAGCGGAGTGTTTCCCATACTTCGGGATCGGACAGCACCATGGAGCGGCCGTTGTCCACGAAAATCACGTGCACGGCCTCCGGTCCGTCCGGCTCCTGGCCTCCTCCCGGCTTCTGGATGAGCGACACGTAGGTGCCGATCCGCTGGCCCGTGGCCGCGCGCGCTGTGAGTTGAAGGAATCCAGCAAGGTCAGCCCAACGGGGCAGGAGCTTCTCGATCCCCACCAAGGCGACATGCACGCGTGGGATGGAGGTGGAAATCCTGATATTGCCCTCATTTTCAATCAAGGCCAGCGTCCCGGTCTCAGCCACCAGGAAATTCCCGCCGGAAATACCCATATCGGCCTGCAGAAAGGCTTTCCTCAATACGGTTCTCGCCGCCTTCGCCAGGCTGTCCGGATCCGCATCCGAAGGCGTGCCAAGCTTGTCGTGGAAAAGCGCCCGGATTTCGTCCAGGTGGCGGTGAATGGCGGGGCCGACAATATGACTGGGCGGCTCGCGAAGCAGTTGGATGATGTATTCGCCGAGATCGGTCTCGAAGACATCGATTCCAAGAGACTCCAAAAACGGCGTGATTCCCGTTTCCTCGCTCAGCATGCTTTTGGCCTTGACCACGCTTCGCACGCCGTATTGCGAAGCCAGATCTCCCACGATACCCCGGGCTTGTTCAGCCGTTAGGGCCCAGTGCACCTGCACTCCGTTGGCCCGAAGACGTTCCTCCGCTTGTTCCAGGTACTCATCCAGATGTGTCAGCAGGTGCTCTTTCACCCCCTTCGCCCAGGCACGCCAAGCTTCTGTATCAATTTCGGCATAGGCCTTGCGGCGGTTTGAGTCGAAGTGAAGTGTGGCCCGGGTCACCGATTCGCGAACGCTTGGCGTCTCCCTCAAGATTTTCCGCGCAAGCTCGTGATAATTAACCCTCACGGCGCGCCTCCCACAAAACGCTGGCGAGCGGCCTTACCGGAAGTTCAAACCCCCGGTTTTTCATCCGTCCCGAGAGATGGAGCAGACAGCCCCCGTCCGCTGAAGTGAGGAAATCGGCCGGGGGAAGGGTGTCCAGTTTTCGATCCGCCATGGCGGCGGAAACCTCCGGCAGCTTCACCGAAAAGACGCCTCCGAAGCCGCAGCATTCCTCAGCCGCCTCCCAATCAGCAAGCTTTGCGCCGGAGTTTCGCAGCAACCGGACCGGTTCTTCCCGTATATTAAGCTCGCGAAGGGCATGGCAGCCGTGGTGGTAGATCACGGTTTTTCCTTCCAAACCCCGTCCAAGCTCATCCACGTCCAAAACCTTCACCACGAATTCCGCAAGTTCAAAAGTTCTTGCGGCCATTACCTCCGCTTGGCGGCGCGCGGCGGAGCCGGATTCGAACAGACGGGCGTAAAACGTCCGTATCATGGCGGCGCAACTCCCCGAGGGAAGGACGATGTACTGTGCTCCTTTAAACACCTCGAGCGTATGTCTGGCCATGCTGCGCGCTTCGTCCCAATAACCGGCGTTGAAGGCGGGCTGCCCGCAGCAGGTCTGGTCCGGGGGAAAATCAACATCTACGTTCAGCGATCTCAACAGCCGGACAGCGTCCGCTCCGGCATTGGCGAAAAACTGATCGGCCAGGCAGGTAATGAACAGTGAAACACGCATGGGATCTCCCAGAAGAACTTTATTATAAAAGCCACCGCATTCCGGGATCAAATGCGGCGGGCCTTCCTACGTCAATTCGTGGCTCCGCGTCTTCGCAGTGACGGTGAAGCTCCCTGGCTCTAAAACACACCATTCTTGTTGCTGCGACGGTCTGATCCTATGTTTTGTTCAGGGGGAACAGCCGTGGCCGCGTCTCAGGATCTCAAGCAGATGGTCCGTTCTCAGCTCCTGGCGTCGGGAATCCGGGACAGACATGTGCTCGGCGCCTTTCTCAAGGTCGACAGGCGTTGTTTCGTTCCGGTGGAATTGCGGGCCCACGCCTACGACAACTGCCCTATTCTTATCGGACGAGGGCAAACCATCAGCCAGCCGCTGATGGTGGCGGACATGCTGCAGGAACTCCAGGTGCATCGGAATCAGCGCGTGCTGGAAGTGGGGTCCGGCAGCGGATATGTGCTTGCCCTGATTCACGCCATGGGGGCAGCCGCCTTCGGCATAGAACGTCATCCGGACCTAGCAGAACGCGCCCGCGGCGACCTTGAAGCTGCCGGCTATACGGGAATCAGGCTCAAACCCGGAGACGGAACCTTCGGCTGGGCCGATGAGGCGCCCTTTCAGCGGATTCTCATTTCCGCCGCCTGTCCCCACATCCCGCCGCCGCTCTTGGAGCAGCTGCTGCCTGGAGGCATTCTCGTCGCCCCCGTTGGGGGCGAATCTCAGCAGATTCTTACGCGGATCACGCGCCTGCCTTCCGGCGGTTTTGAAGAAAGCAGGGGAACACCTTGTGTCTTCGTGCCCCTCATCGGAAAGTTCGCCTCTCCTCGGCGGTGACTCCGCTCTGATAAAATGGTGCCGGAGGCCATTCATGTTGCATTACCTTCGGGCCAAGCTGCGTATGACCACTCATCGCCTTTGGCCGGTCGGTCCCGTTAGGGGCCTTTTCTACTTGGGCTTCGCCGGCGCGGGAGCGTTGTTCTTCCTGGCGGATTTTTATTTCTTCCGAAGGATCTTCCACAACCTTCTTGTCAATCCCGACATTCCAGCGGCCCTGCTGACCGCCCTGGCGGCAAAACTGATGGGGCTGGTTCTGTTAACCACCTTTACGCTGGTTCTGTTTTCGGCCATGGTGAGCGCACTATCGTACCTTTACCTGGACGATGATCTGTCCATGCTGTTGGCGCTGCCTATCCCCCGGGCAAGGTTTCTCGCCGTCCGCACCTTCGAGGCGGGCGCCAATGCCTCGTACATGGTGGCGCTTCTGCTGATCCCCGTGATCGGGGCCTACCTGAGCCTCGGCGCCTTCAACATCCAGGTCTTTTCTTCAGCCACGGGCGGCCTTCTCCTGTACTTGGCGGTTCCCACATCCTGGGGCATCTGCATGACCGTCATTCTCGCCAGGTTTTTTCCCGCGAGACGGCTTCACCAGATCCTGACGGTGATGACGGTGGTGATGGTCTGCCTGCTCGTCATCCTGCTTCGGTTGAGCCGCCCCGAAGCTCTGCTCAACCCGGCCTCGGGCGGCCAAATCTTTGACATACTCCGCTCCATGCATCTTCCGAAAGAGCAAAGTCTTCCCTCCACATGGCTCGCCCAGGTCGTGGTAGAGGGTGCGGCGGGCCGTTGGGCGGCAGCCGGCCCGGTCCTTCTAAAACTGCTCGTTCTGGCTGCTGCCAGCGTCGGGGCGGCTTTGGTCCTGGAACGTTTCTGGCACACGACCGGCTACACGCGCGCGCAGGAGCGGCCTCAGTTCGGCAAAGATCAGAGGCAGGGCTTTTCTTCCCGGCTCGCCGGGGCGCTCGTGCGGTTGGCGCCGGCGCCCAGAGAGTCAAGGGCCATCCTGAGGAGGGATACGCTTCTCTTCATGCGCGACCCCACACAATGGGGGCAACTATTTATTCTCGCCGCGCTCATGGTGATCTACCTGTTCAACGTCCGTTACCTGCCCACGGGGATTGCTCCCTTCCGCATCGCAGTCAGTTACTGGAACCTGGCCACCCTCGGACTGATCGTAGCCTCCGTCGCCGGAAGGTTCGCTT
>JARRNO010000163.1:11176-12745 GCA_037384885.1 Acidobacteriota bacterium | reverse complement strand
GTTTCAACAGGATCTCCATGGGGATACAGGATTTTGACCCCGAGGTCCAGAAGGCCGTGCACCGCGTGCAGCCCGAGAACCTGACGCTCGACATCTACAATAAATGCCGCCGTCTGGGATTCGAATCGATCAACGTGGATCTGATTTACGGCCTGCCGTTCCAGACCGCCGGGCGTTTCCAGGATACGGTGGACAAGATCATCGCGCTTGGCCCGGACCGGATCGCGGTCTTCAACTTCGCCTACCTGCCGGAGATGATCCGCCACCAGAGGATGATCCCGAAGGACGCCATGCCCGCGCCCTCCGAAAAGCTGTCCATCCTGGAAATGGTGGTGGAGCGGTTCACCAAGGGCGGGTACTGGTACATCGGGATGGACCACTTCGCCAAGCCCGGGGACGAACTCTGCCTGGCCTTGAAAGACAGAACCCTCTACCGCAATTTCCAGGGATACACGACGAAGGCCGGCTGCGACCTTTACGGCCTGGGCGTGACGTCCATCGGCCAGGTGGGGCGCACTTACGCGCAGAACCTCAAATATTTGAAGTCCTACCAGGACGCCGTGAACGAGCGGGGGCTCGCCGTCTTTCGGGGCATCGAGCTGACAGATGAAGATATCTTGAGGCGGGATGTCATCACGCGCCTCATGTGCCATTTCGTCCTCTTCAAGAAGGAAGTGGAAGACGAGTACGGGATCGACTTCGACGAGAAATTTGCGGACGCCCTTCGCGACCTGGAGCCCATGGCGGAAGACGGTCTTGTAGAGCTTCATGCGGACAGGATTGAGGTGAAGCCTTTGGGCCGCCTGCTGGTAAGGAACGTCGCCATGGGTTTCGACAGCTACCTCCGCCGCGCCGGCGAGAACAAGCGGTTTTCGCGGACGGTGTAGCACCCTGCCGGCGGCCGGGTCCAATTGAAATTGGGAGATCACGCATGCCGGAGAACGATACCACCGCCGTCCTCCTGATGAATTACGGGGGACCTGAGGGTCCCGGAGATTGCGAAGGCTACATCCGCAATATCTTCATGGATCCCGACCTTATTCCCATTCCCGGCTTTCTCCGTCCGCTCATCGCGCGGGTCGCCGCCCGCAAGCGCGCCCCCTTTCTTCAACAGAATTATGAGTCAATGGGAATGTACAGCCCGATCCTCGAGCAAACCCAGGCCCAGGCGGACGCTCTGCAGGAGGAACTGGGCGACGGCCACCGCTGTTATGTGGGCATGCGCTATTTCCGCCCCTACATCGCGGACGTGGTGGAATCCATCCTGGAGAGAGGGCACAAGAAGATCGTCCTCCTGCCGCTCTACCCCCAGGAGTCGTCGACTACGACGGGCTCGTCGAACCGGGAAGCGGCGCGCGCCCTGCGCGCCGGCGGGTTCGCGGGCGAGGTGGGGGAGGTGAAATCCTTCTGGAGCCGGCCCGATTACCTGGACGCCATGGCCGAACTGCTTCAGGCGGCCCTGGAACGTGTTCCCGAAGACAGCGGGCTGCTGTTCGCCGCCCACGGACTTCCCCTGTCGGTGGCGCGTCGGGATCCCTATCCCGGCCAGGTCCGTCAGACGGTGAAGGC
>JARRNO010000163.1:0-11123 GCA_037384885.1 Acidobacteriota bacterium | reverse complement strand
GCAACTCCCCGATGCGGTGACCGGGCTGGAATCCGAAAGCGTGGTGCTCGGATGGCAGAGCAAGGTAGGCCCGATGAAGTGGCTGGAGCCTTCCGTGGAGACCGTGCTGGAGTCCTGGAGCCGCGCCGGGCGCCGTCACGTGGTTCTCATGCCCGTGGCTTTTGTCTCCGAACACAGCGAGACGCTTTACGAACTGGACGTGCTTTATCGGAATACGGCTAACGAGTTGGGTATGGCGTTCACCCGGATTCCGACGCTGCAGACACACCCCGGTTTGATCAGTGCGCTGGCCGGAGCGGTGAAAGAGGTTGAAGTTGGAACGAAAGACTGACGCGGTCGTTCTCGGCGGGGGGATCAGCGGGCTGACGTCGGCCTTTCTCCTGGCCCTTTCCGGGGTGGATGTGGTGGTGATGGAAGCTTCGGAGCGCCCGGGGGGGTGCATCACCACTTGGTCGAAGGACGGGTGGCTCTTTGAACTCGGACCCAACACCGTGTTGAACAACGCCCACGAAATCGACTGCCTGTGCACGATGACCGGCGTGCTCGAAGACAGGATCGGCTCCCCGCGCACGGGGAAGATCCGGTACATCGCAAAGAAAGGCCGCCTGGTGCGCCTTCCAGGCGGTCCGCTTTCCTTCTTAACGACGCCCCTTTTCTCTTTCCCGTCAAAGCTGGGCCTCCTGAGAGAGCCGTTCATCAAGCCGGCTCCGCCGGATCGTGAAGAAACCATCGCCGAGTTCACACAGCGGCGGCTCGGCGGCGATCTTCTCAACTACGCCGTGGGACCTTTCGTATCAGGGGTCTACGCCGGCGACCCCGCCCGGCTTTCCGTCAAGCACGCCACAGGAAAGATCTACAATCTGGAACAACAGCACGGCAGTCTCATCCGGGGCGCCTTCGCCAAAAAGAAAGGGCCGGCGCCGGCCGGAGGGCTCTTCACCTTCCGCAAGGGGCTCGCCAGCCTGCCCGACGCCCTCGCGGGCGCCCTGGGCAACGGTTACCTGGGCGGGACACAAGCCCTGAGCGTGCAGCGGGACGACGGCGGCTATATCGTCGAGGCGCAACAAGACGGGACCCGGTGGGCCGTTCATGCGAGAGCCGTTATCTCGGCCCTCCCCGCCGTTCCAGCCTCCAATGTGTTTAAGCCGATGGACAGCGGCTTTTCGGGTACAATCCGGAAGCTTCCATACGCCAATGTGGCGACGGTCTGCCTGGGCGTGAAGCGGTCGGACGTGGCCCATTCTCTCGAAGGGTTCGGATTCCTGGTTCCCGAGGTCGAACGGCGCCATATCCTCGGTTGCCTCTTCACCTCTTCGCTCTTTCCGGGGCGGGCGCCGGAGGGGTTCGCCGCGCTGACCATCTATCTGGGAGGGGCCATGCACCCCGAGCGGGTGGAGGACGAGGACACGGTCGTGTTGGAAAAGACTTTGAACGACCTGCAGACCTTCATCGGCTACAAAGGCGAGCCCGTGATCGCACGCGTGGAGCGCTGGCGGCCCGCCATCCCGCAATACAACATGGGACACGGACTCTTCAAGGAAAGCGCCGCCGGGGTGGAAACCGCCAATCCGGGCGTCTTCATTTCCGGCAACCTTCTCAACGGCGTATCCGTGGGGTACTGCATTCAGAACGGTTGGGACGTGGGGCGGCGGGCGGCGGAATATCTGGGCGTCCGGTCTTTTCCAAGCGCCGTGCCGGCGCGGGGCAGTTGACCCCGTCTCGGGCGCGCCGTTATAATCTGTTCTGGATGGGAACCATGAATTGTCTCCTTGTGAGTCTTGCCAGTGGTTGTGGCTTCCCCTGCCTCGCTCCGGAGCAAAAGCTCTCCCCGCTTTCGCTCCTCTGGACGTCCCAATCGCTTCAACTCACAAGGAGACAATTCTTGGTTCCCAAGACTGACTGGATTTGGCTGAACGGGGAGTTTGTGCGCTGGGAGGACGCCAAGATCCACATCCTTTCGCACGTCATTCATTACGGCACCGGAGTTTTTGAAGGCATCAGGTGTTACGAGACACCCAAGGGGCCGCAGGTGATGCGGCTCCAGGACCATATCAAACGCCTGTACAATTCGGCCAAGATTTATCGAATGGAGCTCGAAATGAGCCGGGACGAGTACTCCGAACTCTGTCTCGAGCTCATCCGGCGCAACAACATGTCCGCCTGCTACATCCGGCCGCTGATCTACCGCGGTTCGGGGAGCATGGGCGTCAATCCTCTGAACTGCTCCGTGGACAGCGCCGTCGCCGTCTGGGACTGGGGCGCCTACCTCGGCCCCGAAGCCCTCTCCAAGGGTGTGGACGTCTGCGTATCCACCTGGAACCGTGTCGCGCCGAACACCTTCCCGGCCATGGCGAAGGCCACCGCCAACTACATGAACGGCGGCCTTATCAAAATGGAAGCCATCGTGAACGGTTTTGTGGAAGGCATCGCGCTGGACAGCCAGGGATACATCGGCGAAGGGTCGGGCGAAAACCTGTTTATGGTCCTCGACGACAAGGTTTACACGCCGCCTCTTTCCAGCGGGATTCTTCCGGGCATCACACGCGACAGCGTGATCACGCTGTTCGAAAAAGAAATGGGGCTGACCGTTCACGAAAAGCCTCTGAACCGCGAGATGCTTTACATCTGCGACGAACTTTTCTTCTGCGGTACGGCCGCCGAAGTGACCCCCATCGCCACCGTGGACAAGATCAAGGTGGGCAAGGGGAGCCGCGGCCCCGTCACGGAGGAAGTACAGCGCCGCTACCTGTCGCTTGTGAAGGGCGAGCGCGAGGATCCCTACGGCTGGCTGACGCCCGTCCGCAGTTGACCTCGACAGTTCGAAGAGGAATCAGGGCCGCCCGCCGGGCGGCCCTTTTCGTCTGCCCGCCCCAACGCGCCGGGCTGTTGTGCATGCCGCTGGGACGTGGCCGCAGGCAGTGACGCGCCCGGTCCCATCGGTCAATGCACCTGCTGGAAAGCAAGCTCACATGCGCCTCGAAACTCGGCGTGCCGGTAGCCGGCGGCTGATCATGCCCGCTGTGCGGCCAAGGAAGAGGGGAGAGGTTAGACGCCGGAGGAAGCGGGCTTCGCCCGGTTTGTTGTTCTATGAGTGCCGGGAATCCCTTTGCCGGACGGCGCGTCGCACCGTGTAACGCCAGGTTCCCATCGGCTGTTCCCGAAGGGGCATGCTATTCAAATCCCTGCCCGCAGCGGTCATTCCCGCGTTGACTTCCTAGCCGCCTCGCTTCTTCACTTGTTCACCCGAGAGGCTGCGAAGCAGCCAGCTGCCAGTCCGAAACGGCTATCCCGCGCCCTGATCAATAGCCGCAACGCGGCCATTGCGTTGACTGCGCGTTTAAAATAGAATAATACTGTTGACAGGAAGCAGACAGGCAAAGGCGGGAAGCCCGGCGCGGCAATCGCCCCTTTCGTGGACGCCCGGTCTTCCCGGGGGATTTGCCTCCGAGGGGAAAGCAATGCATATCAACGACTTATTGAAATCGGCCATCGACAGGGGCGCCAGTGACCTTCATTTGAAGGTGGGGTCGCATCCCGTCATCCGCGTAAACGGCAAGCTCCAGCCCATGGTGGAATCCAAACGGCTCATGCAGGAAGACACCATCGCCATGGCCTTTTCCATCATGGACGCGAAGCAGAAAGAAAAGTTCAAAACCAACCTGGACCTGGATATCGCCTACTCGGTGCCGGGCCTGGGACGGTTCCGCGTCAATATCTTTCAGCAGCGCGGAACGGTGGGCATTGTGGCCCGCGTCATTCCCATCGGAATCAAGGGCATCAAGGAACTGCACCTGCCCGATGTGCTCGAGAAAATCTCCAACGAAACCCGTGGCCTGATCCTCTGCACCGGGACCACGGGGTCCGGTAAATCCACAACCCTGGCGGCCATGATCGACTACATCAACGCCACGCGGACGGAACACATCATCACCATCGAGGACCCCATCGAGTTCCTGCACCGCGACAAGAAATCCATCGTGAACCAGCGCGAGGTGGGCGTGGATACGAGGAACTTCGCCGCGGCGCTGCGCTCCGCCCTGCGTGAAGACCCCGACGTCATCCTCGTGGGCGAAATGCGGGATTACGAGACCATCGAGACGGCCCTGATGGCGGCAGAAACGGGCCACCTGGTGCTTTCCACCCTGCACACGCTGGATGCGACCGAGACCGTCTCCCGGGTCATTTCAGTGTTCCCGCCCCACCAGCAGAAGCAGATCCGCCTGCAGCTCGCCTCCGTGCTGAAATCGGTCATCTCCATGCGGCTGATGCCCCGCGCCGACGGCCAGGGCCGTGTTCCCGCTACCGAAGTCATGATCAACACGAGCACCATCCAGGACTGCATCGAGAACAAGGACAAGACCAAACTGATCCGGGACTATATCGAACAGAGCTACAGCCAGTACGGCATGCAGACCTTCGACCAGTCCCTTCACTTCCTCTACCGGGACGGCCTCATCACGCTGGAGGAAGCCCTCCGGCGGGCCACCAACCCGGACGACTTCAAGCTCAAGATCTCCGGGGTGCATTCCACATCCGACATCGCGAAAGAGCAGATGGAAGGAACGGATTTCGGCCTGGATTCGGACCAGTCGCCCTTCGTCAAGTATTGACAGCCGGGGATGCCGAGAAAACAAGCGGACAAGAAATCGGCGAAAAGCGCCGCCATTCGTCTCCTTGCCAGGCGGGACCACGGGCGGGAAGAATTGCGCGTAAAACTGGCGAGGCGGGGATTCGAAGACGATAAGATCGCCGCGGCGCTGGACGCCCTGGACCGGGCCGGTCTCCTGGACGACGAAAAGGTGGCCCGTTCCTACGCGGCCGAACAGCTGGCCCGCGGCCACGGGCCCAACTACATCCGGGCCGGCCTGCGGCGCCGCGGGCTGTCCGGGCAAAAGCCGGTGATCCCCCAAGAGGAAGAAGCGGCGTCGCTCCGGGCCCTTTTAGAGCGCAGGGGCATCGATCCCGCCGAGTTGACAGACCTGGAACGGCGGGCCAAAATATACCGTTTTCTTCTGGCGCGGGGCTATACCCGCCGGGCGGTGGCCGCGGCCATGGAAGGACGGGACAACGGCTGACCCGGAAGCCGGAATCCAATTCCCGAGACAACTCGAAGCGCCCGGCGCCTGACAGGGGAAGGATCGATGAGAAGCGACGAGGTCAGAACGGCATTCCTTGAATATTTCGAAAAGCGCGGCCACCGTGTGGTGCGCTCGTCCTCGCTGATCCCAGCGGGCGATCCGACTCTTCTCTTCACCAACGCCGGCATGAACCAGTTTAAGGACGTCTTCCTGGGGAAGGAAACGCGCGACTACCGGCGCGCCGCTTCCAGCCAGAAGTGCGTCCGGGCCGGAGGCAAGCACAACGACCTGGAAAACGTGGGGCGGACGGCCCGCCACCAGACCTTTTTCGAGATGCTCGGCAACTTTTCCTTCGGAGACTACTTCAAGGAAGAAGCCATCGCCTACGCCTGGGAGTTCCTGACCCGGGAAATGGGGCTGGCCCCTGAGAGGATGGTGGCCACGATCTTTCAAGGGGAAAACGGGATTCCCCGCGACGACGAAGCCGCCCGGTTGTGGAAAAAATGGGTGCCGGAGGACCGCATCCTGGAATACGGGATGCACGACAATTTCTGGGCCATGGGCGACACCGGGCCTTGCGGTCCCTGTTCAGAGGTCCACTACTTCCAGGGAAACGAACTGCCGTGCGCCGAGGAAGATGCGGGCCGGACCTGCCTGGGACCTGCCTGCGAGTGCGACCGGTGGGTCGAGGTCTGGAACCTCGTCTTCATGCAGTACAACCGAGACGAGGAGGGAAACCGCTCGCCGCTGCCGGCGCCCTGCGTGGATACAGGAATGGGGTTGGAGCGCCTTTTGGCGGTGGTTGAAGGAAAGACCTCCAACTACGACACGGATCTTCTGCTCCCCATCATCGAAACGGTGGCGGAGCGCCGGGGTAAGCACTACGGCGATTCGGCCGGGGATGATGTCTCTCTGAGGGTGATCGCCGATCACAGCCGGGCGGCGGTCTTTCTGGTCTCAGACGGCATGATGCCGTCCAATGAAGGCCGGGGTTATGTCCTTCGAAAAATTATCCGGCGCGCCGCCCGCCATGGAAAGATGCTCGGGTTTGAAAAGCCTTTCCTGCACGAACTGGTTGAGACGGTGGGAGCCATCCGCGGAGGACATTGCTCAGGACATGGGGTTTTCGCTGGATATGAAGGGCTTCGACGAGGCGATGGCCCGGCAGAAGGAGCTGGCCAGGCAGTCGTGGAAGGGCGAAATGGATACCCAGAAGGCCCTGGAACTCCAGAAATACGAACTCGAGTGCCGCTTCCTGGGCTACGAAACGCTCAAAGTGGACCACGCGCGCTGCCTGCTGATCCTGCAAGACGGCGAACCCGTAGAAAGCGCCCTGGCGGGAGACACGGTCGAACTCGCCTTTGACCAAACGCCTTTCTATGCCGAGAGCGGGGGGCAGGTGGGCGATTCTGGCCGCATCGAAGGGGAGCGGGGCAAGCTGCGTGTGATCGACACTCAGAAGCCCATGTCGGGGGTCATCCTTCACACGGCCGAGGTCGTTTCCGGCGAAATCCGCAAAGACGACGCTGCTTCCCTCCAGGTGGACGCCCCGGCGCGAGCCGCCACCATGGCCCACCATACGGCCACCCATCTCCTTCACGCTTCTCTGAGGGAGATTCTGGGCGCGCACGTGAAGCAGGCAGGATCCCTGGTGGCTCCGACCCATCTTCGCTTCGATTTCCATCACTTTTCGCCGCTTCAGTCCGACGTGCTGGTGGCCGTCGAGGAACGCGTGAACGAGCAGGTTCTCAGAAACGCTCCCGTCGAAAAAGACGAGATGCCGATTGAAGAGGCGATCTCTTCGGGCGCCATGGCGCTGTTTGGGGAGAAGTATGGCGAGCAGGTGCGGGTGGTGACGGTGCCTGGGTTCTCGAAAGAACTCTGCGGCGGCACCCACGTGGCTCGAACCGGGGATATCGGGCTGTTCAAAATCACGCAGGAGCGGTCTGTTTCCGCCGGTGTGAGGCGAATCGAAGCGGTGGCGCATTTCCCGCTCTACCGGCGTGTGCAGGAACGGGAAAGCCTGATCGAGGAGGCCGGCGCCATCCTCAAGGTGGGACCCGAACGGGTGCCGGAAACGGTGGCCCGCATGCAGAAAGATCTGCACCGGCTCGAAAAGGAAGTCTCGAAGCTCAAGCTTCAGTTGGCGTCGGGCGGCGGCAGCGAAGAGACCATTACTGAAGTCGAAGGCGTCAAGCTGATGACCAAGCGTGTGGACGGTTTGTCATCTTCGGAAATCAAAAATCTCGCCGATTCCCTCCGGAGCAAGGTGAAATCGGGAGTGGTGGTCATCGGCAACAGCCACGACGGCAAAGCGGGCCTGCTTGCGGCGCTGACGCCCGACCTCGTGTCCAAGCTGCATGCGGGAAAGCTGGTTCGCGATCTCGGCAAGATCATCGGCGGGGGAGGCGGCGGCAAGCCGGACCTGGCGGAAGCCGGGGGACGCTTTCCGGAAAAGCTGGACGACGCGCTTTCGCAGGCCGTGGCCGTCCTCAAAAGTCATCTCTCCGGGGCGTCTTCCTGAAAATGACCTTCCGGCCTCAAATCACAACAATCTGACGCCCATCCGGATCGGGTGCGGGATCAGGCGCTCAACGCCGCGCTTCCGCCCGCCGAATCACGCGCCGGAGACGATTCCCCCTGTCCTGAAACGGCTCCCTCCCCATGGTCATGCCCCAACGGCATGATTCCTGCAACTCCTCAACCTTAACGGAACCTCCCAAAAGACACTGCTCCCATCGCCGTTTCTCATCGGAGGGGTCCCGTGACATTGAACGCGGGCATGCATTTTGGGCTCGCCCGTGCCATTTTTGACGGTCATTTTGACGCGTCTATGCCGTTTTGGCGGCATGCCGGCTTGTTAGTTGCTGAAATGGCAGGGGATTAAATCTTGGTATGAGATTTGCCACTACAAGCGTTTTCGTTGGAAGGAATTCTGAAGGTAAATGGAGGTGACGCAATGAGAAAAGCACTCAAGTGGAGTGCCCTGTTTGTTGCAATGCTGGGGCTTTCCGCCGGCTGGCTTTTCGCCCAGACCACGGGCGGAGGCATGACGGGGAAGGTACTGGACTCGAAGGGACAGCCCGTCGTCGGTGCTGTCATTACGGTGACCGGTCCCGCGCTCCAGGGAACGCAGGGCACGGCCACAAATGTTGACGGGCAGTTTACAATCCCGTATCTGCCTGTCGGGGACAATTATCAGATCAAGGTGTCGGCCTCGGGCTACAACACGGTGGTTCGCAAGAACATCGACGTGGCCTTGGGTTCGACGGTCACCATGACCTTCACCTTGAGCAGCGGGAGCACGCAGGTCGTGGTCACGGCGGCCGGCCCCATTATCAACACGAAGACCACCACCACGGGCGCCACGCTCTCCAGCCAGATGATCGAAAGCATCCCGATGCAGCGAAATTCCACGGACATCGCCTTCCTGGCGCCGTCTGCGGTGGCCTCTGGCCCGTCTACTCCCGGGAACCCATCCATCGGCGGTTCCACCGGCGCCGAGAACAACTACATCGTCAACGGCGTGGACGTGACCAATACGGCCTACGGGACCAATGTCAACCAGCTGAACTTCGACTTTATCAAGTCCATGCAGGTGATGACCGGCGGCCTGCCGCCCGAATTCGGCTTCACCACCGGCGGCGTCGTGAACGCCATCACCCGCAGCGGCGGCAACGAGTTCCACGGCGGTGCGTACTTCTACTATTTCAGCGACAGCATGCAGGCCAAGAGCAAGGTTTATCCATACGTAACCAACTCGGCCTTCGGCAACAACGGTTTCAAGCAATATGACCTCGGCGCCCACGTCGGTGGCTACATCGTCAAGGACAAGCTGTGGTTCTACGCGGCCGTGGACTGGAACAAGTTCAAAGAATACACGAGCGTCCCGACGAGCACCGGGGATAGCTTCCTCTACCTCAACGGCGCCCCTGCACGTTCTTACTATGCAGGCCAGAGCTTTCAAGACACAAACCGCACGACGTGGATGTACGCGACAAAGTTCACCTACAACGTCAATTCCAACCAGCGGTTGTCGCTTTCAATTTTCGGTTCTCCTGAGAAGACAGACACCTATGCAAATCTGGACACGCTCAGCCCGTTCTCTGCTCCCTACACTCTGAAGCAGAGCCCCTACGACGTGGCGCTGGAATGGAACGCCACCTGGACGCCCAACTTCTTTTCCGATGTGACCTTGGGATACCACCACCGTAATCAGAGCTATGGGGTGGCTTCTCAGGCTTCAAATCAGTGGGCTTACAGCTACTACTTCTCCAACGGCGTGTATGGCGGCTTCCAGGCCATGCCTCAAAATAACACCGTGGCAGCCACCTTCCCCGACGGTTATGCCAGCTTGATCTCCGACCTGGGTTCCAACTATATGGCCAACGACGCCGCCGGCGGCACAGGCCACGTCAAGAAAGACGTGAGCAAGCAGCTCAATGTCAAGTTCACCAATGAGCTGGGCCACCACGAGTTGTCCTACGGCGCCCAGTACCAGGACCGCGACTACACCTACAACTTCGGACTCTCCGGTCCGACCAACTGGGTGGACCCTTACAGCGGCATGACCGCTGTGGGCAGCCTGTTCGTGCAGTGGATGCCTGCTTCAACATACTTTAGCCAATTCTGGGGTATTAATGACCCCGGTACCTTGGCGAATGGAACCGGCCCGAATGGTGAACGATACGTGTATTTTGCTCAGCCGTATTTCACTCAGATGGACCGTCCTACCAACGATAAGGACGAAGCGCTTTGGGTCAATGACAACTGGAGCATCACTGACTACTTTACGTTGAAACTCGGACTGCGCTATTCCCAGCAGAAGCTGAAGAGTTTGCTCCCCGCCACCGCGAACAGCCCCATCCGCGCGCTGTCCCTGACGGGGAACTACGCCCCCCGTGTCGGGTTCACCTGGGACATCAAGCACAACGGCAAGAGCAAGCTTTACGGTTTTGCGGGACGGTACTTCGAACGCGTGCCCACCGACATGGCCTTGCGTTCACTCGCCGGCGAAGTCAGTGGTTTTGAAGGTTTCTGGGATCCGGCATTGACCGAACCCAACTCCTATGGCAATCCCATTCCTCAGGGGCCGGGTCCCAATGGAAATCCGGCCTATCCAAACGGTTTGCCCGCGTATGGATATACCTATGGATATGCGGAGTACGTTCAGGGTATTACGCCGAACCTGCCGGTCAACAACAAGCTGAAGAGCCCCTACACCGACGAATACATTCTGGGATACAACTACCAGATCGCTCCCGACTTCAAGCTGGGCGCCCGCCTTGTTTACCGCGCCCTGGGCAGGACGATCGAAGACCTTTCCACCGACGGGGCGAGCACGTACATCATCACCAACCCCGGCGACTGGACCCAGGTGCCGGTTCCTTCGCTCGTTCATCTTGGTCAGACGGTATTCTTCCCAAAACCCACCCGTACCTACAAGGCGCTTGAAATCACCATGGACAAGCGTTTCAGCCACAACTGGCTGCTGCAGGGTTCATGGGTGCACAGCTACCTTCGGGGCAACTACGAAGGCGCGGCCAGCAACGACACCACCGTCGGCCAGCTGGACCCGAACCTGAACGCCACTTACGACCTTCCCGACTTCCTGGTCAACGGCTTCGGGTATCTCCCGCTGGACCGCCGTGACGTGATCAAGGCCTACGGCGCCTACCGGTTCACCGCCATTCCGCTCGTACTGTCAGCCAATATGCAAATCCAGACGGGAACCCCTGTCAGCAAGCAGATCAACGTGGCGTGGTACGGGGGCGCTGTTGGTTTCGTCACGCCTCGGGGCACTGCGGGACGGACGCCGACCACCTGGACGCTGGACCTCGGCGCACAGTACAATATCCCCCTTTGGAAGAGCCATCTCGGCGTGCGCGTCGACATCTTCAACGTGACCAACAATCAGAAAGCGACGGCGGTTTATCAAAGCTATGCCGTTCAGTCTGGTGTCGGCGGTCCCATAACTGTCGAGCCAGGCGCCGAACACTGGGGCGATGCCTATGCGCACCAGTCTCCTCGCGCCGTCAGGTTGGC
>JARRNO010000162.1:0-7753 GCA_037384885.1 Acidobacteriota bacterium | reverse complement strand
CCTGCGCCCCGTCATCCATTCGGTGTCCGCCCATTCATGGTGCGATTGCCAGACCACAGATGCGGTCTTTGGAGGCTCCTCAGTGCAGAAGGCGAACGGATCCGCCTTGTCCACCACGTATCCCGAGTGATTGGATTCAACATGAAACTTGTAGCAGGCGCCTTCTGCCGCATCAGGTACGACGCCGCGCCAGATTCCCGACGATTGTGCGGGTTCAAGCACATCTCTCTCCGGCCGCCAGTCGTTAAAATCACCGATCACGCTGACGCGCGCCGCGTTAGGCGCCCACACGGCGAAATGCACGCCTCCGGCTTCGAGCGGGTGGGCGCCGAGCTTGTCGTATAACCGGAAGTGGGATCCCTCGTTGAAGAGGTAGAGGTCATCGCTCGTAATTAGACGCGAAGGCCCCCGGTATCCTTTGCGGGCCGGCCCGGCGGGCTTCCGTCCGGCGCTTTTGCCGCTGGACCTGGTGGTTCGTGACGATTTCGTCATGGAGAAACCTCCGGCGCGGTGCGTGCGCCGTTCAACATGGTAAAGAGAGCGTGGACTTCAGGATCTGCGGCAAGACTCTGCAGGCTTCGGCTGAACTTCCTGCGCCAGCTTGGACGTTCGAGCCCGACGCCGGGCCAGTTCTGCTGCCGGCGCTCGCCCCACAGGTCCTCGAGATTGATGAGTTCCCAACGTGCCCGGCTCCCCATGAGATCCTTCAGCAGCAAAGCCATGACTGCCCGCGCCTCATCGGAAAAGACATCCTGCTCGCCGCCTCCGGCAAGGTTGCGGATGTGGTTTCGGACTTGGGATCGGTGCGCGGCTTCCCGGGCGGCGCCGCTAGGGTCCAGGAGACCGAGATCTGCGCGATCTTCGATATCGCTTCCATGCCAAAAGGCGGCGAAGGGGGGCGTATCGTGAGTATTGAGAGCCGCGAGCGAGCCGCGCGGCGCAGTCGCAGAAGGCTGCCGGCATTGGGGCGAAGCTTCGAACTGAAAGACCCAGGTTCGGGCGAAGCCGTGAGAAGCCATCGCCCTGCGGACATACGACGGAACCGTTCCGAGATCCTCCCCCACGAGGCGCGTGTGATGGCGATGGGATTCCAGCGTGGCAAGCCGGTAAATAATTTCTGAAGGGTAGTGCACGTAGGCGCCCTCATGTGCTGAGAAGCCCTTTGGAATCCAGAAAAGGCGGTGAAAACTCATGACATGATCCAGTCTCAACACATCGCAGAAGCGCATGGCTCTCGAGAATACAGCCCGGAAATAAGGAAATCCCTCTCCCAGGAAGGCTTCGGGTTTGGCCGGATGAAAGCCCCAGTTCTGTCCCCCGGGAAAGAAGTCGTCGGGTGGAGCGCCGGCGAAGGCGCCTTCCACAAAGAGGTGCGGGTACTTCCAGGCGTCGTAGCCATCCGGAGCCACCCCAATAGGGAGGTCGGCGTAAAGAGAAACGCCCCTGCGGCGGGCGCGTTGATGAATTCCCGCCAGCTGGGTGCAGGCGGCAAACTGGGCGTACAGGATGTGGCTGGGCGTCCTTAATCCCGATTCGCTTCTTGTCTGCCGTGTGCAGAAGCGGGCAAAGTCCCGTGCGTCCGGAACTTCCTCCAGGAAGGAGCGATAAGCGTCGGCTCTGGGGCCGTTCGTGGGAAGCGCCGCTGCTAAGCGGGCGAGGACTTTATGCTTCAACGTCTCGGCGGCGGGGTAGTCCAGAACATCGGAGGCGCGAAGGCGCTGGAGCAGCGCTCTAGCGGCCCGCGATTCCAGATAGCGGGCGGCGGGACCGTCCGGCCGATATTCGGGGAGAGATTCCGGGTGGACATAGAAATCGTTGAACAGCAGGCGGCTCGAGGGGGAATAGGGGCTGGGCGTTTCAGACCCCACCCGGGCGAAAGGATAGAGCGGCAAAGTGGCGGTGAGGCCGCCTCCCAATCGGGCCGTGAAGGCCACGAGTTCATCGAGAAACTCAAGGTCGCCGGCTGGAATAGCGCCGCTTGACGGGATTCCGGCGTACACCGGCGCGAAGAGCCCCCACTGGATTTCCGACGGCGGTTCGGTCGGCTTCCAACCCTTGAGAGGGGAGCAGAGAAGCCATGCCCCGGCCTCTGAGGGCTTCAGATCGAGCTGGAGCCGATGGAGGCCGGGGGGCAGCGATTCAGGAATCAGCGCCATGAGGGGGAAATCATTTCCGCGGAAAAGTGCCGGACGGGGCCGGACAGTGGTGGACGGGACGACAGTCAAACGTCCGCTTTTTTCTTTCCCGTCTTCAAGAATAAGCTTGTAGGCGGCGCCGACGGCGGAAAGGGACGAAAGCGCGGCAAGGGGAATGGAAACAGTCTTTCCCGGAGCGCACAAGAGAAGGGGAGGGATTCGGCGGGTCAGACGCTTACGCCGTCTCATGTTCAAGCAGGCTTGAGCGTCTTCCGGCCTGCGGATATTTTCTCCCCGCATCCTGAGCAGGGCAAGAACCGATTCGACGGGCGGTGCGCAAATACGTCCGAAGGTGTCACGGTAGTGCAGCTGAAGACCGCACTCACGGGCCAGTGCATCCAGTGGACGGGGAATGCGGGGGCCAATCATGAATCGCCCTCCACAAGCCAGAGGATCCCCGCAAGGGGAATGTCCACCCATTCCGGCCGGTTGTTCAGCTCGTAGCCGACTTCGTAGACTGCCTTGTCCAGGAGGTATGCCTCAAGAAGAAGATTCGCGGTTTCAAGAGACACCGCCAGCAGCGGCTCTTCAGCCACGCATTCCATGTAACTCCGCATGAATTCGGCGCCGACGCTTTTCGTCCACAAATCTGCCCACGCGATGGCGGCGCTTTCGCGATCGGTCTGGATCAAGCCAAGCTCACGCTGCTTTTTGAGGGCCTGGTAGGCCGCATAGTGGAAGGAGCGAAGCATGCCGGCGGTGTCCCGGAAAGGTGAACGTTTGAGTTGACGCTCACCGAGGCTTCGGGCCGGCTCTCCTTCAAAATCAATAACGACAAAGTCCTTGCCGGTATTCAGCACCTGCCCCAGGTGGTAATCGCCGTGGCAGCGGATGCGCCAGGCTTCCATCTTTCCTGACCGAAGGCGCTGAAACCGTTCGAAGACTTCTGCGCGGTGAGCCAGAACGCGCTCGGCCAGCGAAGAGGTCTGAACCCCGAGACTCTTCAGGTGCGACTGGAGCAGTTGGAAATTGCTTCGCGCCAGGTTGCTCATCGATTGAAAGAGGGAGCGCTGGTAAAGGCGCGTGAAGGGTTCGGGTTCGAACGCGGGATCCGATTCCGCCCGGGCGAGCGCCTTGTGGAGTTCGGCGGTGCGCCGCCCAAGAAGGTGCGCCGATTCCACGTAGGCGCCGATCATGTCCAAAACGGCTTTCTTCGGCTCGTTGAGCGCACGGTCGAGCAGGCGCCTCCGGTCCAGGTACGAAGCGGGGGGGCCTCCTAAAAAGTCGGGGTTCGCCAGGATACGCTCAAAAAAACGATCCAGGACGTGAAGCGTATAGATCCAGGCGTCCCCGTGATTCGGAACGAATTCTTGGAGGACGCCGACGGTAACGGAGGGACGGGTGCGGACCTCGTAGGAGAGGTGGCCGATCAGGTGGGGCGTGCTCACGTCGGGGGCGTTGTGCGTCAAATAGCGGCTGATCTCGAGTTCGGGATTTTCGCCGTTTTCCAATTTTCGGTAAAGCTTGAGGATGAACCGGTCGCCATAGAGGATGGACGTGTTGCTTTGCTCCGCTTCCAGCAGCTTCGGCTGCATGTCTTCCATCGGACCGCGTAGCGTGGAGGCGGCTCCCGAAACTCTGTAGGAGGTGAGATGCCCGTGGCGTCCTCCCACTGCGCGCCTTCCCCGGAACATCCTGAGAAGCAGCGGGGGGAAGGCCGGGCTGAAAGCGGCGTCGTAAAGAAGGCCCGAACGGCCCGAATCAGGGGATTCGATTAAAGCAACCGCGGCCTGCGGATGCTTGTCAAGGATGGAGGACTGCTCTTCGCCGGATGCGCAGGCGATCGGCAGGACGTACAGTTCAGATTCGGCTTCCAGGTAGTCGACGCGCAGGAGCAGAACCGCCACGCGATCTGCCTTCACCTTGCCCTTGATCCAAAAGATATCGCGGATGGCCACGTCGTCGATTGTCCTCGATTTTGAAGCGAACCATCTGCAGCCTTTCAGGAATCCTGGAAGGATGCCTTGGAGGCGCGAAAGATTTCTGCCGCGCAGGGCGCCCTCCCATCCATCGCGCGGAAGCGTGAGCACCGGGAGCTGAGACCGGGTAATGGTAAAGGGCGTGGTTCCCCTGGGGGCCTTGGGCTGGAGGGCGAACCAGAAGAAACCGTAAGGGTTGAGCGACGCGCAGTACGGCATGTCCCGAACCGATTCAAATGCCGTGTTTCCGGAAAGTTCCACAGGTGTGCGGCCTTCGAATTCGCTCAGGTCGAGCTCAGCCTGCTGGGGATGTCTGGAAAGGTTGGCCACGACCAGAATGATTTCGTCCTCCCAACGTCTGAGAAAGGCGAGGATTTTGGGATTGGAAGGATGCACCAGCTCGAATGAGCCCCGCCCGAAGGCCCTGCAGCGGTTGCGCAGCCCGATCATCCTCTTGGTCCACCACCAGAGGGAAGTGGGGTTTTCTCTCTGGATCTCCACGTTGACGGCCGCGAAGTTGTACTGGGGGTCGATAATCACGGGTAAATAGAGCTGCTGCGGGTTCGCGAAAGAAAAACCCGCATTCCTGTCGGGGCTCCACTGCATGGGAGTGCGGACCCCGTCCCGGTCTCCCAGGTAGATATTGTCGCCCATGCCGATCTCGTCCCCGTAGTAAATCACGGGCGTCCCCGGAAGCGAGAACAAAAGGGCGCTGAGGAGAGCGGGGCGAGCCTGCGACGGATTCCGAGGTTTAGTCTCGCCTGCGGATCAGAGGCGTAGACGCGGTACATGAAGTCGCGTTCCTCGTCGGTGACCATTTCCAACGTCAGCTCGTCGTGATTCCGGATGAAAATGGCCCACTGGCATCCCTCGGGCACGGGGGGTGTTTGCTCCAGAATCTCAACCAGTGGAAACCGGTCTTCCAGGCTCAGCGACATAAAACGTGGCGGCGGAGTTCTTTCAGCAGCTCATGGGTCTCGGGAAGATTCTCGCAGTTCGTGCCTTCCCGCTCGTAAAGGTAGGGGACGGCGTCGAGGCGCATGCCGTCCACACCCATGCCGAACCAGAAGTCGATCACCCTGAAAATGGCGCGCCGGACGTCCGGGCTGTCGTAGTTGAGATCGGGTTGGTGGGAATAGAATCGGTGCCAGTAATAGGCCTTGGCCTTGGCATCCCAGGCCCAGTTGGAAGTTTCGAAATCCTTGAAGATGATCCTGGCCTCGCGATAACGATCGGGCGTGTCGCTCCAGACGTAGAAATCACGGTGCCGGCTTCCCTTGCGGGCGCTTCTGGCCCGTTGAAACCACGGGTGCTGGTCGCTGGTGTGGTTGATGACCAGCTCTGTGATGACGCGGATACCGTGCTTGTGGGCCTCGTCCAGGAAACGCCGGAAGTCCTCGAGCGTGCCGTACTGAGGATGGATATTGAGGTAATCCGAGATGTCGTAACCGCCGTCTTTGACGGGCGACGGATAAAAGGGGAGGAGCCAAAGGGCGGTCACGCCGAGGTCGCTGAGATAGTCCAGCTTTTCGGTCAGGCCTTTGAAATCACCGATCCCATCGCCGTCGCCGTCGGTTTTCTCGGCATGGCAGCCACCTGCTTGGTTGGTCAGTCAATCGTAATAATCGAAATCGCCCTCGCGGCGAGCCCGGCCCAGAACTTTCAAAACATGGCCTGGAAGCATCTGCGGATCGAGTTCAACGTAGTTTCTCGATCCGGACCAAAGGTACCGCCCGCCGCCCAGGAGGTCGTGAACCTGGAACGTCTCGGTATCAATCCCCAGCTCCTCAAGATCCAGGTCGATCCATCCCGACTGGCGATAATGAGGATCAAGGTTGACGACCGTGAGAATGATGTTGTCTCCGCCTGCGTTCCGCTTGCTGTAGGCCAGTAAATATTCGTTGTCCGTGGGGTGAAACTTAAGGCTCTTCTGGGTAAGCAGGGCGGGATTCTCTCTACGGATTTCATTGATTCGTGTGATCAATCCGCGCAAGCTCCCGGGCGACTCGCGGTCCCATGAGCGGATCTCGTATTTTTCTGAGTCCAGATATTCTTCGCTGCCATGTTCACGCGGCCGGTTCTGCATGAGTTCGAACGCCGGCCCGTAAATACCATAGTTCGCTCCGAGCGTGGAGGCAAGGAGGAAACGGACCGCGAAGGCGGGGCGGCCTCCGGCCTGAAGATATTCCGTGAGAATGTCGGGCGTGTTCGTCCAGAGGCTCGGCCGAAAGAATTCGCTGACAGGAGGTGATGACAGTTCCTTAAAGTACTCGGTCAATTCCCAACGGGTGTTTCGCCAAGCAAAGTAGGTGTAGGACTGGGTGAAACCGATCTTGGCGAGATGATACATGATTTTCGGGCGCGTAAAGGCTTCGGATAGGAAGATGGCGCCCGGGCAGCGGGCGCGGACGTCTGCGAGGCACCATTCCCAGAAATCGAAAGGTTTCGTGTGGGGATTGTCCACCCTGAAGATCCGGACGCCCTGGCGGTACCAAAATAAAAATATGTCCCGAAGCGCCTCCCAGAGCTGCGGCCAGGAGTCGCATTCGAAATTGATGGGATAGATGTCCTCGTACTTTTTGGGTGGATTTTCAGCGTGATGGATGCTTCCGTCGGGGCGGCGGTAAAACCAGTCGGGATGTTCGGTAACCCACGGATGGTTCGGGGAGCATTGAAAGGCGATGTCCAGGGCGACTTCCAGGCCATTCCGGTTCGCTTGAGAAACCAACGCGCAGAAGTCATCGAGCGTGCCCAGTTCCGGCGCAACGGCCTGATGGCCTCCCTCGGCGCTTCCGATGGCCCAGGGGCTGCCCGGATCTCCGGGACGCGCAGCCAAGGTGTTGTTCTTTCCTTTTCTTCCTGTGCCCCCGATTGGATGAACGGGAGGCAGGTAGAGCACGTCGAATCCCATGCCCGCCACGTAAGGAAGCAGCCGGATGCAGTCTCGAAGAGTGCCATGACGGCCCGGTTCCAGCGCCGCCGACCGAGGAAACATTTCATACCAGGCGCCCGCAGCCGCCCTGGGACGGTCGACTTGTACCCGCAGCACCTTTGAATAATGAGATGCAAAGCGCCGTTCGTCGTGTTGAAGCATAAAGCTGGAGAGCACAGGATCATTCAATGACTCCACCTGCGCCTCGGGGGCGGATCCCTCAAAGCATTTCGCCGCCGCTCTCAGGCGGGAAGCCGCCTTGGCCGGAGCCCCCGCTGCCGCCTGCCGGAGCTGGAGCGCCCCCTCGAGCAGGTCCGCCTTTACATCGAGGCCGGCATCAACTTTCTTGAGGGTGTCTCGACGCCAGGTCTCAAAACGGTTGATCCAGCAAAGGATCGTGTATTCGTAATCGGCTTCCTCGTCCGTCAAAAACTGAGCGAACCACCGGTCGTTGACCAAGGGGATCATGGGGACCTCACGCCAAGCCTTCCGCCCTGCAACCCGGTGAAGAAGGAGGCATGCCGGCACGTCCCGTCCGTCTAGAAGGACATCGGCCTCGACGCGGACCGCTTCCCCCGGTGTTCTCTTGATGGGATAGCGCCCGCCGTCCAGCTCCGGAGTGACATTGGTGATGAGGACGCGACGACGGCCTTCTTCAGGTTTATGCGGGGTGCGCTTCGCCATGAAAGCTGCCTCCAAGGCCCTAG
>JARRNO010000161.1:0-4985 GCA_037384885.1 Acidobacteriota bacterium | reverse complement strand
TCCCTCCTTCGACGGCCCGCCTCATTGCCGAGCGACATGGTCCGCGGGCAATCTTCCATGAAGCTCGGGGTTTCGGTCACTATCTGATGCTTGAACCCGAGTGGAAGAAGATCGCCGCGGTCTGTGCCGAGTGGATGATTGAACAGGAGGCAACAGTCTGAGTAACAATATCAGGCCGTGATCTTTATTTAAGTTATTGATTTAATTGGAAATATTATTTATTTTCACATGAAACCTCATCCTATGGTTTGATTTTTATAAACTGAGGTACGGTCTTTTCGATTCTATGATACGGCAGACCGGTGATGATTTTTTTAGTTACGGCGCTGTGAAGGGTCAAAAAGTGATAAAATTGGCTGAGCGTTCAACCCCTGGATTTTGTGATATGAATGGAAGGGGAGCCGTACTCGGCGGCAAAAGCGACCGGATGCCGGTAACAAACCTTTTTGACAGAACGGATTCATTGTGTTTTCAGAAAATTTTCGAATTCATTGATCCCGGCGGTTAAAGCCTGCAGTGAGCGAATTGAAAAATCCGCGAGTCTGCAATATTCCGGAAATTGATTGAAATATCGATGAAGCATGTCGGCACCTTTGCAAAATCATGCTTCATCATGAAGCACTTGTTAATAAAAGGCAAATTGCGCTAACTGCGGGGTTTGTTGGTTAGCTCCGGAGTGAAACATGACGAAACATGTCGGAATCGTGGCTTGCAGTGCGGAAGGCGCTGCCTTGTGTTATCGGACACTGTGCCAAGAGGCGCCTGCGCTTTTGGGCGAGTATATGCATCCGGAAGTCTCCATGCACACCCATCCTCTTCGGGAATATATGGTTCACATTCGTTCCGGAAACTGGACTGAAGTCGCTGCTCCTGGGGGCTTGCCACCCACCGGATCGTCCGTGCCGGCCTGGCCAGCATCCCGGAGGAACGCAAGGTCTTCCCGGCCATGACCGTGGAGGAGAACCTCCTGCTGGGCACCTACCAGGAGTCGGACCGACGGGTCGTTCAGCGCCGGCTGGAAAAGATCTACGGCCTGTTTCCCCGGCTGCGCCAACGGGCCGGGCAGCTTGCGGGCACCATGAGCGGAGGGGAGCAGGCGATGGTGTCCGTCGGCCGGGGCCTTATGTGTGGAACCCTCGCTCATGATCCTGGATGAACCCTCCTTGGGCCTCTCCCCTCTCCTGGTTAAGGAAAATTTCCGGATCATCCAAGAGATGAACACGGAGGGGATCACCATCTTTCTGGTGGAGCAAAACGTCCGGCAGACGCTAGCCATTTCGACCTACGGCTATGTCCTGTCCAAAGGGCGTGTGGTGGCTGAGGGGTCTGCGCCCGAACTCAGCCGGAAAGGACAAGTCCGTCAGGCCTATTTCGGCTGATACGGGGAAGGAGGCGTTATGCCGAAGTCCGTCGACCCGGTGGATCTGACCTGCGCGCTCGTCAACCTGAATACCATGAACCCTCCGGGAAACGAGGAGGCCGCCGCCAAGCACGTGGGAGAAATCCCGGCGTAGGGGGGTTTCGAGGTGTCTTACCAGACGCTCTCGGAGGGCCGGCTGGGCGTGGTGGCCGTTCTAGGTGGAGGAAGCGGAAGGTTGCTCCCCTGCTTTGCCGGGCACTTGGACACCGTCCCGCCCGGTGGAGCGGCCTGGCGGAGCGACCTTTTCGGGCGCGTCTCGACGGGGGTCGCCTTTATGACCGGGGTGCCAGCGACATGAAAAGCGGAGTGGCTGCCACGACTGCGGCCCTTCTCCGCCTGGCGGCCGACCCTGCCGAACGGCGAGCCGAGATAGTCCTGATTATGACGGCCGGAGAGGAGACTGGGTGTGAGAGCGCGGGCCGGATGGTCCGGGAAAAGGTTCTTCCCGCAACCATCGGGGCAATGGTGGTGGGCGAACCCTCGAACAATGTTCCTTTTTTAGGGCACAAAGTGGTGTTGTGGCTCCGGTGCCGCGCCAGGGGAAAGTCCGCCCACGGCTCCATGCCGGCCCAGGGGGAAAACGCCGTTTACAAGGCGGCCCGGGCCGTGCTCCTCCTCGAAGACCTCCTCGCCCAGGATCCCCCCGACCCCCGGCTGGGGAGCCCCACGCTCAACGTGGGGACCTTCAGCGGCGGCACCAAGATCAACATGGTGCCCGACCTGGCGGATTTCACCGTGGACCTGCGAACCGTCCCCGGCCTGAAACATGAGGGGCTCTACCGGAGGATGTGCGACAGGCTCGGGCCCGCCGTGGAAGTGGATGCCACCTTCTACAGAATCCCCAAGAAATCAACCATCGACAAATGGAGGGAGGAGATGCCGGAGGACTTCCTCTTCACTGCAAAGGTGCCTCGGGGCGTTACCCATACCCGATTCCAGGGGGAATATCAGAAACGGCTCGCCTATTTTCTCGAAGTGATGGAGAGGCTCGGGCGGAAACTCGGTCCCCTCCTATTCCAGTTCCCCTATTATAGATCGTCTGAATTCGCATCCGTTTCTGACTTCGCTCCTTCGAGCCATTGCTGGCGTCCCTCCCGACTCGTTTCCGGTTTGCTGTGGAGGTGAGAAACAAGGGATGGGTTTCTCCGGAGCTGCTCGGCTGCTTGAGGAGGTACAACGCGGCCTTCGTACTCCTGGACCACCCGATGGCCGAAAGGACCAATCTCCTCATGAAGCGGATGGACGTGGTGACCGCTGACTTCTGCTACATCCGCTGTTCGGGCCACCACACGCAAATCGAAAAACTGACCGACCGGTGGGACCGCCTCGTGGTGGATCGAAGGGAGGCGACTTCCCGGTGGGTCCGCGTGCTCAAGGACCTTCTCACCCGTGACCTCACGGCCGTTTGCGTCATATAACATCACCATTCACAAGGATTCGCGGGGGCGCGCGACTATTGCTCATTCAAAGTTTGGTGTTAACGTGACTTTTTCGAAATCAGCAAACCCTGCTCACCTGTGATGGTGGGCGTTAGACGCACGAGACCCCAAGAAGGTCCCGGATCTCCGACTAACAGCTTATGGATCTTTTCGAAAACGCAGAGCACCTTCTCTGGAAGGTAAGAATGAATGCGAAGGACGCGGAAAGCGCGACCTGCGCCCTTGAATTTGCGGATCACACGATTTTGCCCATTCTAGGTAGACACCTGAAGGATGAGCGTGACGCCGAAGTTCGAGAAAGGATTATCGAGATCATAGGCCAGCATCGTGTGCCGTCGGCAATACCCATTCTGGTAGAGGCCTTGTTCGACGAGTCTCCTTTGGTTTGGAAAAAGGCCCTGGACTGGCTTGTGACACTGGATCGACCCAGAGTGCATGCAAGCTATAGAGGCAGAGCGAAACCGGTCTTTTCGAAGAGCGAAAGATCCGAGTACTTTAAAGAATGGGTAGACGAGGCAATCCATCAGCTACGTGAGGCATTGTCGATCCCCATATCACAAACCTCGCAAAGCTCGGGTTCAACCACATCTGCTTCGCCGTGGAAGACATCGCGTCAGAAGTTGAAAAACTTACCGCCAATGGCGTGAAGACTCGAAACGAGATAATGGAATTCAATAATCGAAAACTGGTGTATCTTCTTGGCCCGGCAGGTATTACACTTGAACTGGCGCAATGGATTTAGGGGGTGAGAACTAATTCTTTTTAGGAGGACCAGCGGGGGTCTAGCTTCTCGTCGCCATAAGGCAGCCTCTGGTGGATCATCGTGCGATTGTCTGATGGGAGGGCGCCAATTCTTATCGTATTTGTCACGTGTGACGGTAATGGAAAGGAGCCTCTATGGAAATGCCCGAATTCAGTATCGCGGAACTCCAAGAACGGTTCGACCGGCGCGAGTTGAAAGTCGTCGATCTATGCGAGGCTTACTTGAACCGCATCTCCGAGATCGATAGAGCGGGTCCAATGTTTCGCTCCATAATCGAACTGAACCCGGATGTCTTGGAGACTGCTGCGGACCTCGATAAAGAACGCCGACAAAGGGGGCCACGGGGTCCGCTGCATGGGGTTCCAGTGCTCGTCAAAGACAGCATCGACACAGCAGACAAGATGATGACGACAGCGGGATCGTTGGCGCTGGAAGGCAACATCGCGCCTCGAGATGCCTTCGTGGTCGAAAGACTGCGAGAGGCGGGAGCCGTCCTCTTGGGCAAGACCAATATGAGCGAGTGGGGCTACATGCGTTCAACGAGAGCATGCAGCGGGTGGAGCAGCCGCGGGGGACAGGTGCGCAACCCCTATATGTTGGATCGGAGCCCCCTTGGCTCCAGCTCCGGGTCCGCCGTGGGGGTGGCGGCCAATCTTTGCATGGTAGCGATCGGAGCCGAAGTCGACGGTTCCATCGTCCGGCCCGCATCGAGCAACAGCATCGTCGGACTCAAACCCACGGTTGGGCTGGTGAGTCGCTCGGGCATTATCGGGGTTGCACCGCCGCAGGATACGGCTGGCCCCATGACGCGCTGCGTTGCGGACGTGGCCACGGTCCTAAACGCACTCACGGGTCACGACCCTCTGGATCCGGCAACGCAGGAGAGTGTCGGTCATAAAGCGGAGGACTACAACGTTTTCCTTGACCCGGAAGCCCTTAAGGGGGCACGCCTGGGAGTTGCCTGCGAGTGTTTCGAGCAGCATGAAGGAACCGATGCGGTGATCGAAGATGCCATCCGCGTGCTCAGGGATCGTGGGGCGGAGATCGTAGATCCTGTAAGGGCAAGTTCGTTGCCGTTTTTCGGAGAATTGGAACTGGAACTATTCCGCTACGGACTGAAGACCAGCTTGAATCGGTATCTGGCCGAACATCCGCGAGCAAAAGTGAGGAACATTGAGGCTCTGATCCGATTCAATGAGGACCATGCATCCCGGGTCATGCCGTATTTCCGGCAGGAGTTCCTTGAATCGGCCCAGACGAAGGGCGATTTGACCGACGAGGCATATCTCAAGGTGGAGGCCGAACTGCGTCGTCTTGGCCGCACCGACGGCATCGACAAGGCCCTGAGCGAATACCATATCGA
>JARRNO010000160.1:0-5056 GCA_037384885.1 Acidobacteriota bacterium | reverse complement strand
GGGAGCTAGTAGTGAAACCGGCCGGCGCAACACCATAGGTTTGCGTCGGCTTTTCTATAGACGCAGTCGAGCAAAATGCTTGGGGGTAAAAGGCGTAAGGCCGACTAAATCAAGGAGGCTAAGATGGGCATGAAAGCCAAAATTTCAATTTTAACGGCCGCTGCAGCGCTGTTGCTCCTGGTAATTCCCGGTCTAAGGGCGCAGGCTTGCGATCCCCCGCCGAATCCCTGCCCTCCAGAGATTCACGTCATCTACGCGGGACAGGCCATTCCCGCGGGCAACGTCAGCGTATGGAACGACAGCGCCAATCTTTACATCCAGGCCACCGCGTCCTCTCCCTGTATGATTTGCGAGCTGCATATCTATGCGGGCCTCGATCCCGTTCCCACCAACAATGCGGGTGCACCGCAACCCGGACAGTTTCCCTACAAATTCAACTTCTCACCGGAGGTGGCGACCTACACCCTGCAAGTTCCCCTGGCTGCCCTGAACGTTGGATGCGACGATACGCTGAACGCGGCCGTGCACCTCGCCATGGTTCACTACGAGGATGGCCCCATCGTACAAGAGGAAACGGGATGGGCCTATGGACCTTACACTTTCGACAAAAGCTGGGGCTGGTGGTTCACCTACACCATCTGCTGCGAGGAAACCCCTCCGCCGGGGGGCAACTGCACGCTGACCCAGGGCTTCTGGAAAAATCACGCAGGCTACTGGCCGCTCTCGACCGAAACGGAACTCTGCGGCCTGTCCTGGATGACCATTTTCCAGACGCAGCCCGAAGGTGAAGCCTGGTATATCCTGGCGCACCAATGGATCGCGGCCACCCTGAATGTAGCCAACGGCGCCGACTCAACGGTGATTGCCGAAGCGCTCAGCCAGGCGGAGGCGATCCTCACCGGAAACTGCCTCTCTGTACCCGAGAGTCTACGGGGCCAGGCCATCGACCTTTCAGAAACACTCGATCATTACAACAATGGCACGATCGGTCCCGGCCACTGCGACTATTGACGACAGCAGGAGCTAAGTCAGCGTCTGAACGGGGCCCGGGCGACGCACCCGGGCCCCACTCTTTCCAACTTTTTCACCCTCAAATCAGACATGGCGTATCCGGCGGGACCCGGGGCGCGCCATGGAGGCCAGCGCGGCCATCAGCGCCGCGGCGCTGCCGCCGGCAAAGGCCCAACGCAAACCATGAAGGAAGGCGCGGGCCGTCTCGCCCGACAGGAAAGTAAGGGCAAGGACTCTGGCGGGGGTAACGGCATACAGAAGAATTCCTCCGAGGGCGATTCCCGCCACCATGCCCACGTTGCGGACGGTCGCCACCAGGCTGGAGGCGACACCGAGCCGTCTCCCCTCCGTGCTCCCCATGATGGCGCTGTTGTTGGGCGATTGGAAAATCCCTGCGCCAACGCCGAAAAGCGCAAGCCGCCAAACGGCTTGAAAGACCGAGGCTCCAGAGGGGATAGTTGCCATGAGCCCCAGGGAAATCGTCAACACCAGCGCACCGGCCACAGCCGGGAGACGAGTGCCCACGTGGTCCGACAGCGCGCCCGAAAAGGGAGCCACTGCCAGGACGGCCAGCGGAATGGCCGTCATGATCAGCCCGACCCGGTCCGCAGGCTCATGAAGCAGGCGGGCCAGATAAAAGGGGACGAGAAAAACCATCACGAACTGTGCGATGAAGTTGAAGAGCGAAGCGGCGGAGGCCAGCGTAAACGTCCGGTTTTTAAAGACGCTGACATCCAGGATGGGTTCGCTGCTCCTGAGTTCGACCGAGAAAAATACGACCCAGGCGGTCAAGGCGATACCCGTCAAGATGGTCTCCATCACATCCCATCGGCCGGTCTGGACCCGGTTCACCGCAACCAAAGACGAACTCATGGCCGCAAAGAGGCTCACGCCGCCGGCTATATCGAGCCGCCCGCGGCCTTTCGTGCCGGACGGTAGAATCCGAAGACTCCACAGCCATGCCGCCAAGCCGATGGGAACGTTGACGAGGAAGGCGGAACGCCATCCGAACCAGGCGGTCAAGAAACCTCCCAGAGAGGGACCGCCGGCCAACCCGAGAGAAATACTGATGGCGTAGATTCCCAGCGCTTTACCCCTTTCCCACGGCGGGAAGGCCGAGGTGATCAGCGCGAAGGGCATGGACATCATCATGGCGGCCGCCAGGCCCTGCACACCCCGGAAGGCGATCAGCCAGTGAATGCCGGGCGACAAGGCGCACAATCCGGATGCAACGGCGAAACCCGCCAATCCCGAACAGAAAATCCGGCGATAACCCACCATGTCGCCCAACCGGCCAAAAACAAGCAACAGGCTGGCGACAACCAGCAAGTAGACCATGGGCACCCATTCAACGCGGGCGAGAGGAGCATTGAAATCTCGCGCGATGGTGGGAAGAATCACGTTGACGATGCTGCCGTCGATGGGGCCGAGGATGCTCCCACACATGACCGCGCCAAGAACCCAGTAGCGCTGTTTCGTGATTTCGCTCCCAGTCCGGGTGTTCATGCCCCCCCTTTCCCTTCGGGCACGGGTGTTCCTCACCTGATTCGGCGTCCAGTATATCGAGCCGGGCTTGTGCAGGAAAGGCTCCACAACGGACAGGGTACTGGGGTATCACACGATGCGCAGCGACTGCATCACGCCTGAAAACTTGTTTTGGAAAGGCTGGAGCATTAACGTAACTATCTTATGCCGTGAGGAATTCGTCTTTTTGCCATCGAGCCCGCTCCTCACGTTTCCGGAGTCCGTTTTTATGTTGCAGCTCCTTTCCCCGTTTCCATTTCAAAACGGGCGGAGGTCGCTCGCGTTGGACCCGCGCCCCCCGCCAGGGGCCTTTCCTACGCTCTCGGAATCCATCGCGGCACGCCGCTCGGCGGGGGGAAAAGACCGAGTTCAAGCGGGTTCCGGGGCCAAATGACCGGCCCGAGCTTGGGGGAACGCTCCAGCCGTTCAATGGCGTGCATTTCAATACACTTCTAACGGGACAAGAGGGGATTCAAAAAAACGAAACCCGGGTGCGCATGGGGGCCTATTCACGTGCATGAACCGGCGTATCAACCCACGCACCCCCGACAGGAGGATTGCAATGAACGGAAAATTGGCCGACCCAAGTCCCTTTGCATTTGGCGCTTTTTCCTTTGCGTGGTGGATGGCCTGCATGATCGAGGCAGGATGGTTCAGCGTTCAAAATCACGCGGAGGCCATCGTTATGGGATTCACGTTGGCGGGCACCGGGTTGGTTCTTGCGGGTGTGTTGGAATATTTCAGGGGCGACACCTTCCGCACAGTACTGTTCTTGTTCCTTGGTCTGGGCTGGTGGTTCGCCGCCGTCCAACACACGTGGTTCACTCAAAAGTTGTCCAGCGGCTTCAGCGGCTTTGACGCCCTTTGCTGGACCGTGATTCTTTTCATCCTCTGGCTGGCGAGCTTCTCCAAGAAGAACGTGTTGCTCCAGTTGTTCCTGCTCGGCCTGTGGATCAGCTTCGGTCTGTGGACCATAGCAGCCTGGGGCGTTCCGGTCCTAAGCTACATCGGCGGCTATGTGGGGCTGATTACCGCCATTCTTGGATTTATCATTTTCATCCAGGAGGTCTTCTCGGCGGGGGGCGGCGCCCAGAAGGCTGCGGCCGGCTCGAACGCCTGAATCTCACAGCATCTGGAGGACCGGGAGCAACCCGGTCCTCCCCTGCTTCACCTGTAAAAACTTTACCGGTACTTCATTTCACCTTATAAACCTTGCGTTTTGGTTCTCATGTCGTTATGAAAAAGGTAGGGCCGCAGCCCGGCTGCCCCGAAACTGTTCAGCCTCGACGGCTGCGGTTGAGGGAGAGTAGCAATGAGGACACAGCAATTCAATACATCCAGCTTCTTCGTGCGGCTGATAGAGGCCTCAAAAACAAGAAGCCCACCTTATGAATCTCCTGCTTGATTCCATGGCCGCGGAAAGTGGCGGAAGTTGAACTTCACGACTACGCGGCCGGCCAGAGTCTCTGGCCAACCCATCTGGCGGAATCGCGGAACCGTGAGGCGCCTGGGGGCGTCTGCGGCGGAGGCTCTGCGCCGGGGATGGGAAAGGGATGCCAGCCAAACTTTCAGATCGTTGAGACACACTCGGGATGGTCGGAAGATGAAATTTCCCGCCATCCGTACTGACAGCGAAGGAGGTCTTCAATGAGAGAAAAGTTAGCTGATCCCACACCTTTCGCATTTGCCGGTTTTGCTTTTGTCCTCTGGATGTTGAGCATGATCAACGCCGGCTGGTTCACGATGAAAAGCATGGATCTCGTGGTCGTCCTTGCGGTGACCTTCGGCGGGACAGCTCTGGCGGTTTCGGGACTACTCGAGTTCGTGAGGGGCAATACCTTCAACACCGTACTTTTCATGTCCTTCGGCGCATTCTGGTGGTCGTTGGCCCTGTATGAACTCTATTTCAAGGGCAAGGTCCCCGAAGCCTTCACCGGTTGGTACCTCGCCCTCTGGGGCGTCTTCGCGCTCTACATGTGGATCGCCAGCTTCAAGACGAACCCGTCCATCCAGCTCTTCCTGCTGGCGCTGTGGATCACCTTCGGCTTGCTTGCCATCGGAGCCTGGGGCGCGACACCTTTGACTTACATCGGCGGGTACACGGGACTGATCACGGCTGTGCTCGGCTTCTACTATTCTGCAGCGACGCTCATCAACGACACCTCGGGACACGAAGTGGTTCCGTCCGGCAGGCACTTGCAGCAAAGCGAAGCCTGACAGGTGTCCACGCTTCCCCCTTAGATGATGGGGGATCCTGACCCGGAAATTCCCTCCAGGGGGGTTCGAACCCGGACATCCATCGCGCTTTCGGGTGTTTCGGGTTCGAAGCGGAGGGGTCCCCGGGCCCCTTCATTTGACTATGACTCTCGGAATTTCCGATGGCTGACGCACCTGGACTTCGTTGTTAATAAACCGGGACATCTCACTAAAAGAAGCGACGGTGATCGTCTGCTTGTTCTGTCTCCCGATCATGACCACTTCGTCGCCCTTTTCAACGCCGGGGCAGTGCGTCACGTCCACC
>JARRNO010000159.1:0-5090 GCA_037384885.1 Acidobacteriota bacterium | reverse complement strand
TGCACTCCAGGTTGAGGACCACGTCGTACAGGTCTGGCTCGCCCCAGTTCACACCGTAGAGGTAATGGGTCCACTTGGCGCGGTCCTGATCCATTTTGGCGATATAGGCCAGCGCCTCGTGCCGCCCCATACGCAGGCGGTCCTGGGTCATGGCCAGGCGGAAGCCCATCGGCGCAATAATGCGTGCGCGGAGCACATGGCTGACCCCCCTCAGCAACAGATGGCCGGCGTGCCCGTGGTAGACGATCTTGCCGGAAAGCGCTTCTTCGGTCAGCGCCGCCTGGATGAGCGTGAGATAGATATATTTCTTGTGCTTGAAGCGGTCCCAGAAAGACGGAGGCTTCTCCATGGCGTCCCGCAACTCGTCCTGAGACGCCCCGTAAGCGGCCGCCCGCTCCACGATGACATCCCGGTCAACACACCGGTAGCTCAGATGGTCCGCCAGGCACTCGGCCATAATTTTCCCGCCTGAAAAGGACCCCCTCGAAATGGTGATCACCGCCATGTCCGGCCCCCTCCCCGGCGGGTCCGTCTCCGCATGCCATTCCGGCCCGCCGTCGCGTTTAAGACATGGTGAAATATTGTGGCCCGTCTCCATCCTTGTCAACGCGCCCAGGGCGCCCCCCGCCGCCGAGGAGGGGGGTACGCCCCGGATTGGGTCTTTTTGCCCGTTGAATTTTGCGAAAGGTGTGGAATTATTGACCACCCGTCGCCAACGGCATTACATAAATCACAGGCCGCGCCTTATTCGCATACAGATGGATCACATGAAGCGGCCGCGGGGGGAAAACATGAGACGGGGGAAAGTCTACCTGGTGGGGGCCGGTCCCGGCCACCCCGAACTGCTGACACTTAAAGCCGCCCAACTTCTGAAGACTTGCGACGTGGTCGTTTACGACCGCCTGATCCAGGAGGAGGTTTTGGCGCTCGCCAAGCCGTCCGCCGAGCGAATTTACATGGGCAAGCCGCTGGGCCGGCACGATTCGAGACAGGATGAAATTCACGAAATCCTGGTGGCCAAAGCCCGCGAAGGTAAGACCGTGGTCCGGTTGAAGGGCGGCGATCCCTTCGTCTTCGGACGTGGAGGTGAAGAGGCCGAGTACCTGGCGGAACACGACGTCCCCTTCGAAGTGATTCCCGGAGTCTCCTCGGCGCTGGCCGCGCCGATGAGCGCCGGCATCGCCGTCACCCACCGCGCCAACGCCTCATCCGTCTCCATCGTGACAGGGCACGAGGCGAAAGAAGATGCGAGCCGGCTGGACTGGGCGGCCCTGGCGAAGATGGACACCCTGGTCTTTCTCATGGGGGTGAAGAACTGCGGAAAGATCGCCGCCCGACTCATCCAGCACGGCCGGGATCCCCAAACGCCCGCCGCCATGGTCCAGATGGCTTTCTGGCACGACGAGCACGTGGTAACAGGCACCCTGCAGACTATCGAAGCCCGCGTGAAGGAGGCGGGCATCGCCCCGCCCGCCACCCTCGTCATCGGCGAGACGGTCCGGCTGCACGACAAGCTGAAACGATCCGACCGCGACCTGCGCAGGCGCCCTGACGAGACCCATCGCTTCGATCCCGCGCCCGTCCCCGACCAGCTTTTCCGGATCGCGGTGGGAGGCATGGGAAGCGAGGTCCTCGGATTCGGGCTGGAATGCAGACTCTTCGACCGGCTCGAAGACGGCCGGGAGGCCCGCAGCCTGGCGGCCGACTTCGGTTGGGACGCCCAGGCGGCCGGGGAGATCCTGGAATCCCTCGTCTCGCTCGGACTTCTCGAAAAGAGTGGGGACGGGTACAGGAATCTCGAACTCGCCAGCCGTTACCTGCGCGCCGATTCCCCCCAGTCTCTCCGCCCCATGCTGCTTGAGCAGGCCCGCCAGTGCGCCGTCTGGGAGGATCTCCAGACATACGCGACACGAGGTCCAGGCGGGCATCTTCCCGAGGACGCCTGCCATGCAGAGGCCTGTGAGTCGCTCGCGCGATTTGCGGCCCCTGCCGTTGTGGACAAGCTGAATCTCCCGGAGAGTTCCTCCGTTCTTCTTCTCGGATGGGGCGGAGCTGCATACAAGAGCGCCGTCTCGAACCGGTGGCCCGGTATACGGTTTGAACACCACAACCCATTCGAAGCCGGCGGCGCGGATCTGAAGTCCGGAGCCGTCATTCCGTCCCCCGGACCATACGGCGCCGTGATTCTTTCGGGCCTGCTGGCATCTTGCGGCCCTGGAGAAGTCCGGCGCGTTCTCGAAGAAGCATCAGGAGTTCTGGAAGCAGGTGGACGGCTCGTGCTGCACGACAGCTTCCTCCCAACGGGAGCGCTGCCCCCTCCAGAGGTGGTCCTCGGAACCCTGGCGCGGCGCACGGCTCGAGGGAGCTGCCGGGGCTGGTCGCTCGAAAGGCTCCGTTCCACACTCGAAGCCCTTGGATTTGATCATCCTGTGACTTCGGCCATGCCGGCCGGCGCCGTGCTCGTCCAAGCGCTTCCGGCCGCACGCGCCGTTCCGGCGGCGGCGGGGAGGACGGTTTGAGCTATCCCGTCAACATTGACGCTTCGGGGCGCTCCGCCGCGGTGATCGGCGGTGGAGCCGTGGCCCTGCGCAAAGTGAAAGGCCTTCTCGCCGCGGGCGTAAGGGTGACCGTGGTCGCACCCGATCTCTGTCCTGAAATCAGAACCCTGGCGGACCGGAACGAACTGTTGGCCTTGCCCCGGGCATACCGGAGCGGCGACCTGGACGGAGCCTTCCTGGTCTTCGCCGCCACGAATGATGAAAAACTCAACACCCAGGTATCGAAAGACGCGGCGGAGCGCGGCGTGCTTGTGAACGTGGCGGACCGGCCGTCCCTGTGCACCTTTACCCTTCCGGCCGTCGTGCGGCGCGGGGACCTGACTTTGGCCGTGATGACCGAAGGGCGCTGTCCCGCGCTCGCACGCGTGCTCCGTGAAGAACTGGAGTTGAGATACACCGAAGAATTCGGGACGCTCCTGGAGTTCATGGGACGCCTGAGGGATACCATGACCTCGCGCGGCTGGGACAGCGAGCGCATCCTTCAGTCGCTCTCGGATCTTTACCGCGAAGGGCTTTCGAGAAAGCTCGCCGCCGGCGGCCGGGAGCGCCTGGAGGGGTTCCTGCAACAACGCCTCGGACGCGATTTCCCGGTCCCTGCAGAGCCGGTACCGGAGGACGAGCGTTCCCGTGCGCGATTTACCCCAGGAGGACGTTGAAGGCCGCCGGCTTCTTGTCCGCCCGGCAGGGGGTCACTAGACATTGATCTGGAGCCCGCGCTTGTCAAATGAAAGGTCCCGGGGAGCATAAAGAAACGCCCCGAATGCCATAGAGAGCCGGGAAGCCGCCTCGCATCGGAGGCGGAGAATATTCATCGAGCCGATTTCAACGCTTCCCGCAACAGCCACTTTAGGGGGGAAAACATGGCAGGCGTCCTGTATGTGTGCTTCTACGCATGCGGCCTGGTTTTTGTGGTCGCGTGCGTGGTCAAGGCGGTTTCCTACGCCAAGCTCCCGATTCATCTCCGCTGGGAGCTGTATCCCGTTCCGCACGAAGAGCCGGACCGCGTGCGCCACGGCGGCTCTTATTTCGAGGAATCGGACTGGTGGACAAAATCCGTCCGATTCAACTTTCTCGGCGAGCTGAAATACATGGCCGCCGAAATCGCCTTCCTCAAGGCCCTCTGGGAGTTCAAACGATCTCTCTGGTACCGGTCCTACGCCTTCCACCTGGGGCTCTACCTGATCATCTCCACGGCGGCTCTGGTGCTTCTTGCCGCCCTGCTCGGCCTCTTCGCGCCAGGCATTCTCGCGGGCGCCGCCGGCCTATACCTGCACTGGATCTATACGGTGACGGGATCGGCGGGGGTGATTCTCTCATTTCTCGGCGCCGCAGCGCTGCTTCAGCGGCGGCTGACCGATCCGGAATTGAAGAACTACACGACGCCGGGAGATCTTTTTAATCTGCTTTTCTTCATGCTCGTTCTGCTTCTCCTGGCCGCGGGATACGCGCTCAGGCCGGCCGGGGCCCCCGGCGTCGTTGCAATGGCGCAAGGCATGCTCACCTTCGATCTTTCCCTCAGGATTCCCGGCCTTCTCTTCACCGGCCTGCTGCTGGGTGCGATTCTCACGGCGTACATTCCATTCACCCACATGTCGCACTTCATTGCCAAGTACTTCACCTACCATTCCATCCGCTGGAATGACGAACCCAACGTCCGTGGGGGCAAGATGGAGGCGAAGCTCGCGGAATATCTCACCTACCGGCCGCGCTGGGCCGCATCCCACATCCGCGGCGACGGCGTGAAGACCTGGGCAGACGTGGCGACGACCAATCCCGCACAGGAGCCCCAGCCATGAAGAAGAGCGTCAAGATCGCCGACATGGCGAAGAAAAGACGGGAGCCGCTGATTCACCTGGAAAACGAAGAACTCATGCCTCTCCCGGAGCCCCTGGACGGGCCCGCAAAGGACCACAACTGGACGCCGCTTTCCGAACAGGCGCGGGAAAAGTATGAATGCATCCTGGACGACACCTGCGTAGTGAACATCCCCCGCCCCCAGTCGAAAAAAGAGGAGGACGCCCTGGTCCAGAAGTTCCTCTCCGGCCTGGAGAAGCTCTTTACGCGCGAGAGCAACTGGACCTTTCTTCAGCCGCTCATTCTGACCATGGAACACTGCGCCCGATGCCAGACCTGCTCTGAATCCTGCCACATCTTCGAGGCCAGCGGACACAACGAGCTGTACCGCCCGACCTACCGCTCTGAAATCCTGCGGCGGCTTTATTTCAAGCACATCAAGAAAGGCGTCTTTCCGCCGCTGCCGCTGTTTATCGTGCTACTCCTTCCTGCCCTCAGGGGAAGGTACAGAAGCTACGGATCGATGTTGTCCTTGACCACCAGGGAGTTCATGCCCGTGGAGGAGCCCACCTTCATTTGGAGCATGGAGCCGTTTTCGTGAAGTTCTTTTGTGTGGATTCCCATCTCCTGGCTGAAGAGCTTTCGCAGCTCGTGGGCCACCAGGCCGTTGTCGGCGCCGATGGGGCAGGTCTGGGCGCATCTCCGGCAGATGTTGCACCGGTACGACAGCTCGATCAA
>JARRNO010000158.1:0-10389 GCA_037384885.1 Acidobacteriota bacterium | reverse complement strand
GCCTGACGACGAAGATGGCTCCGTACTGTCGGCGCATGTTTCTGTATAAGGTTGGGGGGGCTTCTTTGCCAAGAATTGCAGGACGTGAGGCACGCCGGGGCCGCTCCGCACGCCAGTGCGGCGCGACGGTCAAATGCCACCGATGGAAAGCTTGCTTTTCAGCAGGAGCATTGACCGAAGCGGCGGGGCGCGCAGCGCCGGCGGCCCCCGGGCGATGCGAGACTCTGCTGTGCTTGTCCCCCGGGGCGGCGGACAAAGTCCGCGAGGCGCGAAAGCGCCGTGGCCGCCTCAGGCGGCGCGCCCCGGGGCCCTCCCGCGAAGGCATACCGGCTTGATCGGATTTTGCGTATTTTTCGCAAAAATCCGGCGCGACGGTCAAATGCCACCGATGGAAAGCTTGCTTTTCAGCAGGAGCATTGACCGAAGCGGCGGGGCGCGCAGCGCCGGCGGCCCCGAGCGATGCCGGCGATATGTCCGTCTGCCGCATGGTTCCAATGGGACTACAACAGCAGATTGAAGAGATAGCCGACGATGAGAATGCCGATGCCCACGACGGCGATAAAGGCCGCAATAAGCTTGGGCTTCAACACCTTCCGCAGAATCACCGTCTCCGGAAGAGACAGCCCGATCACCGCCATCATGAACGCCAGCACCGTCCCCAGCGCCGCGCCCTTCTCCATCAGCGCCTGCACGATGGGAATGATCCCCGCCGCGTTGGAGTACATGGGGATTCCAATGAGCACGGCCAGCGGTACGGCCCACCACGCGCTCTTCCCCATGAGATGCGCCATGAAATCCTGCGGCACGTAGCCGTGGATGCCCGCGCCCACCGCAATACCGGCAAGCACATAGGGCCAAACCCGGCCCACGATGTCGCGGACGGCCTCGCCGCCTGCGTGGATGCGGTCAGGCCACGCCAGTTTTTCCTCGGGACCCGCTTCCTGGCCGGCCGGCATTTCGTAGACCCAGTCTTCCACGTGTTTTTCCAGCTTCAGGCGGCCGATGGCCCAGCCGGCAAAGATGGCGATGAAGAGCCCCGTGCCCGTATAGAGCAGTGTCACCTTCCAGCCGAACAGGCCGAAAAGAAGCACGATCGCCACCTCGTTGACCATGGGCGAGGCCACCAGAAAGGAAAAGGTCACGCCCAGCGGGACGCCCGCCGTGACGAACCCGATGAAGAGCGGCACGGCGGAGCAGGAGCAGAACGGAGTGGGAACCCCAAGCACGGCGGCCATGACGTTGCCCACGGCTTCGCGCCGTCCCGCCAGCATGCGCCGGGTGCGCTCGGGCGTAAAGAACGACCGGAGGACTCCCACGCCGAAGACCACAAGCAGGAGGAGCATGAGCACTTTGGGCGATTCGAAGATGAAGAATTCGACCGCCGAGCCGAGGTGGGTGCTCGCGGGCAGGCGAAGCAGGGAATAGGTCAACCACTTGGCGATGGGCTCCAGGGCGAGGTACAGAACCACCCAGGCGGCGAGGGCGGGAAAGCCCCACAGGAGGTAACGCCCCAAGCCCCTTTGCGGTATATGGTTTTCAGCGGCTGCGGCGGGCCGTTCGAGGCCGCCTCTGGCTTCCAGGGACATGGCGGTTTAATCCTCCCGCGGGCAGTGCGCCTTGGCGGCGTCGGCGCGCATCCCTCCGAATTTGTACGGGAAGGAAGGCAGTGTTTTCAGTTCAAATACCTCGCTGGGCGGCATGGAGAGTACCTTTTCCGAATAGCGGATCTGAAGCGCCTGCACCTTACGGATCAGCGGCTGATCGCACCCTTCCGCACGGAGCTTTTCTTCCAGCGAAGGCAGCGTCGCCGGTTTGATCCCCGGTTTGAGGCTCACGGCGACGGTCTTGCCGGTGGAGCGACGGTGCAGAATCCACGTATCGTGCAGGTTCTTGTCCACGATCAGCGTGTGGTACCGGGCCCGGGCCCCGGTCAGGTAGGCCGCCGCGTCGCCGTAGCAGGGAGAGGCGTTGACAGCCACCACCACATCCGTGCGGTCCACGACGCCCTTGGGAAAGAGCGCGTGCAGCCCGTAAGTAATGCCGGCGGAGGCCGCCACCAGGCCGTCGCATGGATGGCCGTGGAACTTGACCAGGTCGCGCAGGGTGACCGTTCGCGGCGCCGCGGCCAGCGGACCGAGGCTGGATTCGGTGTCGAGCACTCTGACCACCGGGGCGTAGGGTTCGGAACAGAGAACCTTCAGGGAGGCCGGCCCGCCTTCCGGTTGGGCTTGCTTCGCGGCCGCGGTGAAGACCAATGCGGGAACGAGCAGGAGTGCGGAGCCCCAGAGGGCCCGGCGGCGAGGTGTGCGGCGCGTGGATGTCCTTCCGGTCATTCCCCCGCCTCCACTTCCTGAAGCCACTGCATGAGTGTGGCCTCGTCCGGCACTTTTCCCTGTGAAATCACCGCGTCGTTGACGATGAGGCCGGGGGTGGTCATAACGCCCGCCGCGGCGATGTCCTTGAAGTCGGTGAGCTTGAGAATCACCGCCTCGCGCTGCATGGATTCGAGGGCCGCCTTGACCCTCTTTTCGAGTTCGTGACAGTTCCGGCAGCCCGGGCCGGCGATCTTGATGGTCAACATTTGAGTTCCCCCCTTCACACTTCAGCAGGCTGCTGAAAATCCCTCATGGGTCGCGTTGCCTGCGACGCGCCCAGGGATGCAAAGCGTCACGACGAGGTCGATGCCAATGAGCACTATCCAGAAGCGACAACGCATTAGGCTGAAACGCGCCGTGGTTTCGGCCTCGCTGCTCACCCATCCCCACTTCGAAGAAGCCCTTTGTTGCCCCAAAAGCCTTCCCAGGGCGGCATTGATCTGCCCTTGAAACGGAGATTGGTCTATTGCTTTGTCCCTGCTCACATTCCCCCCAATTGTTTCTTATCCTGGCCGGCGCAGGCGCAGGGCAAACCGGCGGCGGCCAGAATTGTCCGCATCCTCGAATCCGAAACGCGGTAGAAAACCATGGCGCCTTCGCGTTCATCTTCGATGTAGCCGTGGCCGCGCAGGACAGCCAGGTGGCGCGAAAGGGTGGGCTGCGGGACGTCCAGTTCGGGAAGCATCCGGCACACGCACTGCCGGCCCTCTCGCAGCAGGAGGCACAGGATTCGCAACCGGATGGGATGGCCCAGGTCCCGGAAGAATCTCGCTTGTTCTTTGAGTGCGTCCTGCATACGCCCTCCGATAATTAAAATATATGAATAAGCGAATATTTGTCAAGGCGCTGTTTCTAACAAGCCTCTGCCGGGATACCCTGCAATCCCTTTTCGCCGGTAGTCACACTCCCAAAGCCTCTGGATAAACGCCGCCACGCCTAGCTTTGTGGGCCAGCAAAGGGGAGCTGATGCGCAATTTTTCCCGGATTTCTCCGCCTACTCTTCCGGCCCTACCGGCGTGCGGCTCGAAACGGCCATGCGGTTCCACGAGTTAATGACGATGGCGAGCCATTCCACGGCCGCGATCTCTTCCCGGGAGAGCGCCTCCGCCGACGCTTCGTAGATTTCATCCGGCACTTGGCCCTCTGGGAGCAGCGTAACCGCTTCGACGAGCGCCAGCGCCGCGCGTTCCTTTTCGCTGAAGTAGCCTGTTTCCCGCCAGGCGGGTAAAACGGCGATACGATCCGTCGTCTCCCCCGCTTCCAGAGCGTCCCGCTGGTGCATCCTCAGGCAGAAGGCGCACCCGTTGATCTGGGAGGCGCGCAGGCGAAGGAGATGGGCAAACCCGCTCGCGATTCCCGCGGCGGCGGCATGACGGCTCATGGCGCGTTCGAGGGCGATCATGGCCTGGTAAAGTTCCGGGACGGCTTGTTTGAGGCTGACGCGTGGTGCTTCCATGAGGTTCTCCTCTCAGAACGCAGGCCCGGGGAAAGCTTTGTCCCCCGCTTCACAGCCGCCTCCCACGGCCCGGCAGCGATCTCAGTTCTGCGGCGTGACGACCATCCAGCTTACGTCGAAGCGGTCCACGAGCATGCCGAAGCCCGGCGAGAAAAAGGTTTCGCCGAATTCCACTACGACGCGCCCTCCCTCAGAAAGGCCGGAGAACACCCTGGCGCCCTCCTCCTTGTCCTTCACGTCCACGGAGAGCGAAAAGCCCTGAAAGCTTTTGGAACGGCCCGTGCAGTCGTCGGCCGCCATGACAGACATGCTCCCGATCTGCAGATTGGCGTGCATCACCTTGCCGCCGTATTCTTCGGGGACTTCACCGCCCTGCGATGAATCGGGCCTGTCCTTGTAACGCATCAGGAAGGTCACCTCGCCACCCAAAACGCTCTTATAGAATTCGATCGCCTCTTCGCAGCGACCGTCGAAAAACAGGTAGGGCTGAACTTTCATCGTTTTTTCTCCCATGAGCAGAAAACCGGTAGGGGGTGCTCAGTCCCTTTGAGTTAACCCCACCTCCCCGGCCTTTAATCCCGTTCAGGAAATGGAGCATTTTTGCACCGCGATCCTTTTTCCGCCGGACTGACTCCCAGGGCATGAACCACGGCCCCGGAGGCGTTACATTTCTATTGGCCGTATTTCAATTGAAGCGGCGGAAAGGAGAGCACATGTCAGACGTCACGGTGAAGCACCTGGAAGAAATGGAACGCAATGGGGGATTCCTGTTCGCGGGCAAAACGCTGGGCGTGAGCGCCTGGGGCATGAACGTGGTCAAAATGCCTCCAAACTACCAGGATTATCCCGATCACAACCACGCCAAAGACGGCCAGGAAGAAGTCTACGTGGTGCTCGAAGGCAGCGCGGTTCTCAAAGCCGGCGAGGACGACTGGGAGTTGAAGCCCGGCATGTTCGCCCGGGTCGGACCCGAACAGAAACGGAAGCTCGTTCCGGGCGCAGAAGGTGCCACGATCCTCGCCCTCGGGGGCACGCCCGGCAAGGCCTACCAGCTTCCGGACTGGATCAAGGGGTAGCGGCTGCAAAGCAGCCGGCGAGGGAGTGAAGAGTTAAGAGCTAGGGAGTTCTCGGGCTGAACGCTGAAGGCAAGGATTTGGAAAGCTTGCCGTTGCGGAAAACGGCCTTTGGCGAGCAAAGGCCGCTACAGCCGCCGCAGGCGGCGACTTCCTAACTTCCTAACTTTCTCACAACTCCATCGGGCTTCCTGCAAAGAGGAGTGCCGCAACGCAGCCACTCCCCAGCCTCCTCGCTTCTTAACCGCCCCAACGGACTTCCTGCGAAGAAACTCCGCACGCAGGCGCCTTCCGTGCTCCCTGTGAGCCTTGGCGGCATTCGCCGGTTGGTGCATAATCGCAGACATGGATGGGAAGAACCGCCGTCCGTCAAAAAGGAAGTCTACCGCGTGGCGGGTCGCCGCGGCCTGAACGTGATCCTCGTTTCGAATTCACCGATTCAGGCGCCGGCCGAGGACTGGATACGGTGCGTCGTGGTGGGCGCCGGGCTCGATGTGGCGGACGACTGGATCGCCGCGCACGTGGGCCCGGACGACATTGCGGTGACGGCGGACATCCCCTTGGCGGACCGGTGTCTGAAGGCGGGCGCACGCGTGCTAACCCCCACGGGCAAGGTGTTCACAGACGACTCCATCGGCTCCGCCATGGCGAATCGCGACTTGCTGGCTTACCTTCGTGAATCGGGCGTCGTCACGGGAGGCCCCCCGCCTTTCTCAAACCGGCACCGCTCGCAATTCCTCCACGAACTCGACCAAATGATTAAAGACATCACCGGCCAGGCGTAAAGGGACCGAACCGCCAGGTGAAACTTCTCCGCCCGCGGATTTACCAATTTGAAAGGCATTCCCGGCCTTCACATCAGCCGGCACTTCGCCCGAACGTGAACAACCATTTCAAGAGGCGAATCATCCTCCCCAGGAAGAGATAGCTGAGAAAGCCGCACAGGAGGGGCACGAACATGACGCTTCCCGCGAAGTAAGGTCCCATGATCGGATCGGGCGTCGACTTCTTCGTCGCTTCCCACAAGACGCCGATTCCAAGCCCGATCAAGAAAGAAGTGATGCCGTCGATGGGTTGCTCGTAATCGCTTTCCGAACACACCTAGTTCGCCTCCTTAGAAATGCGCTGCCGCCCGCTTCTGGCGTCACGAAAAGCGTTTGCTGACTTTCTAGGCTTCGCAACCCGGAGCCGCAGCGACTCGATCCGCCCCAATTGTAACCCGGTAGATGACGCGGGCGGCGCCGAGCCAGTAGATAAAGGAGAGAGGAAGCAGCATCAACATCCAGGCGTTCCGGCCGATGAAACGGAACCCCTCCAGGACCACGGAGGCGTACCCCGGCAAGGCGATCCCCTTCTGCTGGGCGATGAACGCCACCACGGGCAAGACCCTCCACGACCAGAACAAGATGACTCCAACAGGCGCAAGCAAGAGAGCCCCGGCCGCGCACAGCCACCCGTGATAGGTGACCCAGGGTCCAAGGCAGCGCCAGGTCAGCGCCGGTTTGAACGATCGCACGCCGAACGGCGGATCGGCCATCAGGGCAAGTCCCTGAAGCAATGGCGCGAGGAAACATCCGGTCTCAAGCAGGGCAAGCGGAAACAGCCAGGTGCCCGGGACTATCTCCGTCAGCCAGCCCACTACAAGCCCTGCCGCCAGGACGATGAGAAACAGCCGCATGCGCCCCCAGCCAGGCCATTGAGCGCGCCACCATCCTGTCGGCCGGGGCCGGGACGCCAAGTCTGTGCGGCAAATGAGGACCGGCATGAGAACCACAACGATGAAAATGAGACCGTAGACCGCCATCAAGACATAGAGGTTGGCAAGCCAGTCCGCCAGCGCCACGGCGAAAAGTTCTACTGCGAAAAATACGAGGGTGCTGGGCTGCACGATGCCGCGCAACGCCAAGAAGAGACTCCCCCGCCCGATAGAATCATGGTCCGCCGAGGCCGCCCACGAAGCGGCCCCCAGCAGGGCGCCAGCCAGGAGGCCTCCGCCCAGAAGGAGCAAAGCCAGCACCAATGGCTGGGTGGGAAGCGTCACGCCAAGTAGATCCCAAAGAGATTTCAGCGCCGTGGAGACGGGGACCTGGAAGCCGTCCGGGACTGGGACGCCGAGGTTCAGATATCCGGCTTGCCGGAGGTAAAGAACTCCCAGGACCCACGCCGCGCTCCATGCAGCCAACATTCCGCCGGCGGCGGCGGGCGCCAGAATTTTCCATAACCAACGCGCCCGCATCCTGCCGTTTTCCATCCGTCCCTCAGCCGCCATTCTTCTTCTTTTTCGGCCTAATTATTTGCTGATAGGTCCGTCTCTGCCTGGGCGGTTCGGAAACTTTCGGCCGCTGGATATTTGTAATGACGCTATGGGGCTTGTAATCATGGGGATCCCTATAGAATCCCCCCTCGTAACGCTGGAGCAGAATCCGGCACCCCGGTCCATCAAAGACGATGCGGTACTGCCGCGTGAAGTCCCGCCCCAGAATACCGTAAACCGGCCCGGAAAAGCGCTGGGCGATTTGCATCACGCGAATCCACGGCGGGTTGAAGCTTTCGCCGCCGACACCAAGATCTGCGTCTGCCAGGTAATTCACGTAGAATTCTCCCGAAACGCTCTTTCCCGTCTTGGAAACAAGTCCCGCGTGAGCCGGTTTCTCCAACCCAAGCCTGGAACAAAACCCCATCGAGAGAAGCGAACTTGCGCCCCCCGTGTCGAACACGAAGGGGTATGGGCCTTTCCCATTGATGGAGACGGGCACGAGCGGTATCCCGCGGTCCCACCGCACCGGCAGGATTGCATCGGGCTTTTTCCCGAGAATGGTTTCGGCCGGAGTACCGGCGGGCCAGAAGGTGTACCGCCCCTTCCGGCGGTCCCAGTCCACGATGTAATCGAGAAAGGGAGCCAGCCCGGTCCAGACGATGCGACTTCTATACTTATTGCCCAAATAGATTGCCGGCACCTTGGAAATTGCGACCGGCCCCACCTTCAGCCGGGCCAACAGCACTCTTTGGGCCTCGGCCGGTTCACTGCCCAGACTGGCCGCAACAGCTTTCCCCAAAAGAGGCATGTGAAGCCTCTTGACCAGGTTTCTCCCCCATAGGAAGACCGCCTGGCTGCCGGAATCGATGATGAAGGCCGCCTTTTTTCGTCCGTTCAGAACGGCCTTGTAATCCGAAGAAAAGTGGGATGCCTCAAGGCTTCCCGGAAGGGGCTCGACCACCCGTGTCGCGGTACCACCCTTCGCGCAGAGAATCTTTTCTGCTTGAAGCGCTTGCCGATTCTCCCGGTTGTCCGGATGCCGCCTGGCCAGCGTCTCCAGGAAGTCCACCCTGCCTGGGCATCCGCAGGCTCTCGCCGCCAGCCACAGGGCGCTGTCGCTAAAAGGGACGCCCGCCGCCCGGGCCCTCAAGGCGAGGGCTTCCGCCTCTTTCCCCTGATGCTGCTCCAGAAGCGCGGCCAGCATTTTGGGCAGGACCTTGCCTGCCTGGGCCGGGTTGTCCATCAGCGGACGCCACGTGCGGACGGCGGCGGCCGGTTGAAAGGACAGCAGAAGCAGTTTCCCGGTTTCGATGCGGATGTCTGCGTTTTCTGGGAATTTCTCAAGCAAAGCCCGGCTCGCTGCAAGGGATCCCTTCCACCGGCCCAGGTCCATCAGGCAACGGACCCGTCCAAGGCCGACTCTTGCGTTTTCCGGAGCCGCGGCAAATTCCGCCTCAAGGAGAGCGAGCGCCTTGGCCAGCTTGCCGGCGGCAAGAAGGCGCAGCCCCGGCGAAGAGGCCGGAGCTTTAGCCGTTTTTGCCGGCTTCGCCGTCGGGCCGGGCTTTTGCACCTCGGCGCCGGATGCAACGGCGCCCAGCATCACCAAACCAATCATGCCGGCTTGCAAGAAGCGTTTCACAATCCCCCCCAAGTAATTTTATTTACTATATCACGCGCGGCGATGGCCGCTGGCGCGGCCGTCGGCGGACGGCCGACCAATGACGGCGGCTAAAGCATCCGACGGGCTCTCCGATGCAAGCAAAGATTTGAATGGCATGGCCTTCGGGAGGAATCGCGCCTGGACGCCGCTCCCACAGGAGCCGCGAGGGGGCCCTTACTCACGATTAACTGCGCGCATTGCCGGAACCCATCAGCGCCTGGATCTGTTGCCGGCGGTACTCGAAAATGCGATGGACCGAGCGGCGGACAAAGACGACGTGAGCAAGGGCGCCAAGCGGCCCATAAGGCAGGGCGTACTCCAAATGATCCCGCATGAGCGTTCCCCCGTCCACCCGTTGAAAGCTGTGTGTGTGCCGCCAGAACTTGTAGGGCCCCTTCACCTGTAAATCCACGAACCGCCGGCCCGGCTCCCAGACGTCGATCAGGGTTTTCCACCGTATCCGCACGCCGTACAGCTTCAGCGAGTATTCGATGACGGCGCCCGGCTCCATGAGGATGGGCAGGCCGGTCAAGATCTTGAATTGGAGAAAAGCCGGAGTCAGAACTTCCAGGTTTTCGGCCTTGGAAAAGAACTCGAAAACCTCCTCCATGGGCCTGGGTATAAGCTGCTCTCGTTCAAGCCGGTGCAAAGCCATGAACGGTCCCCATCCTATCCGCCGGCTGCGCGGCGAAGGAGATTTTTACGTCCCGCATCGCTTCATCCGCCGCAGCGCCTCGAGAGTCTCTTCGGGTTCCGGCCTCCGGGTGTAATCGGGATCGGCCCGGACATACCGGACCGTGCCTGACGTATCCACGATCAGGCGCGCGGGAATGGGGAGGGTCCAGCTTGGCTCGCCGTTTTCCTCCCCCAGATCATGGCCGAATTTTCGATAGAGGTCCCGGAGGGCTTCGGGCAGAGTCCACCGGAGCCCATACGCCGCCGCCGTTTCGTTGCCCGGATCGCGAAGAACTTCAAAGGCAAGTTTCTTCTCCTCGATGAGCGACCGGCTGAGGGCAGGGACTTCAGGCGAAATGGCAAAAAGCCCCGCTCCCTCCGCTTCGATTTCCGGAAAAATTTTGTTGAGAGCCTCCAGCTCCGCGTTGCAATAGGGTCACCAGTGGCCCCGGAAGAAGGTCAGGATCACGGGACCTCGCTTCAGAAGATCGTACAAGGCGAGTTTGCGGCCGCGGCTGTCTTGCAATACGAAGGGAGGCGCCGGGGCGCCTTCGCGAGGCATGTGATCGAGGATGCCTGAGTGTCTCAAATCGTCCGCGGCCTGATGCATGACTTCGAGCACGCTTTGCGGGGCTTTACTTTCGAATCCATTTCGGATCCTGTTCAATCGTTCCTGAAGACTCATGACGTATCTCCTGCTGCCGGCCCGGTGAGGGCACAGGCTCATCGTGATGAACTGCCCCGGCCCTTCCGATCTTCCCAAACCGTCTTCCTGCAGGATCTGCGGGAGACGCCTGGTGTTGCCTTCACATGAAAACGGCGGGAGAAGGAACCCCCTCTCCCGCCGCCGAAACCGAATGGACGCCGGTTTCAGTTGTGATGATGCTTCTTTT